>NZ_JBJGZF010000004.1:0-285431 GCF_054050375.1 Geodermatophilus sp. SYSU D00879 | reverse complement strand
CCCCCCCCCCCCCCCCCCCCCGCCCCCCCCCCCCCCCCCCCCCCCCCCCCCGCCCCCCCCCCCCCCCCCCCCCCCCCCGCCCGCCCCCCCCCCCCCCCCCCCCCGCCCCGCCGCCCCGGTCCGGGGCTAGGCCGCGCGGCCACCGAACAGACGGCGCCAGCCGCGCGGGCCCGGCGGCTCCGGGTCGCCGTCCGGCCCGGTCCCCGGTACGGCGGGCACGACGTCGATCCGCGCGGTGGCCTCGGGGCCCTCGGTCGCGTCGGTCCCGGCCGGCTCGGTCCCGGCCGGCTCGCCGGCGTCGTCGGCGCGGTCCAGCGAGCCCGGCCAGCCGAGCCCGCCGCCGGTGGTGGTGTCGCCCGGCCAGCCCAGGTCGCCCTCGGTCCCCTGAGCGGCGGCGCCCGGCGCGTGCCGGGTCGCCGGGGTGCCGGTGGCCAGCGCGGCCGCCACGATCGGGTCGGTGCCGACGCCGTCGGCGGCAGTGTGCCTACCCACGGCGTCCCCCCGCGCGTGCAGTCATGCGCCCATCGCAACACGCCGGGGCGGGAACGCGCGCCCGGACCCCCTCACGCGAGTGAGGGGCGGGACGGGTGGGGCAGACGGGGCGCAGGTCAGTTGACACCGCCGTAGCTGTGCAACCCGGACGACACCATGTTCACGTACAGCAGGTTGAAGACCATGACGCCCAGGCCGACCACGTTGACCCACGCCGCGGGCCGGCCGCGCCAGCCCGCCGTCGTCCGGGCGTGCAGGTAGGCGGCGTAGACGACCCAGGCGATGAAGGCCCAGGTCTCCTTGGGGTCCCAGCCCCAGAACCGGCCCCAGGCGCTCTCGGCCCAGATGGCGCCGGCGATGACCGCGAAGGTCCAGATCGGGAAACCGAACACGGCGGTGCGGTGCGCGACCCGGTCCAGCGTGGCGGCCGAGGGCATGCGCGCGACCAGCCGCGACGACGACGGGTCGCCGCCGCGGGCCTCGAACCGGCCGCGGACCAGGTACAGCACGCTGGCGATTCCGCTGACGAAGAAGACGCCGAAGCCGAGGATCGCCGTCGTCACGTGCACGGCCAGCCAGCTCGACCGCAGCGCCGCCACCAGCGGGGCGCTCTCGACGTAGAGGAACAGCCCGATCGCGACCAGGCTGACCACGACGGGGGCGAGGACGAACAGCCCCAGGTGCCGCAGGCCCGGCGAGCGGACGGCGAGGACGAGGAAGGCCACGACGGCGACCAGCACGACCGCGACGGCGAACTCGTACATGTTGCCCCAGGGCAGCCGCTCGACGGCCAGGCCGCGGGCGACCAGCACCCCGGCGTGGGTGAGCGCCCCGAGGGCGGTGAGCAGCATCGCCACCAGGCCCCAGCGGCGCACCGCCGGCGGGTCGTCCGTGCCGGCCGGGGCCGCCCCGGAGGCCACCGGCTCGTCGACCGGGGCACCGGCGCCGACCAGCGCCCGGGCGCGGGCGGGCCGGCGGCCGAAGGCCAGCTGGGCGGCGAAGGCGATGACGGCGAGCGAGTACAGGCCGACGCTGACGGAGAACAGGGTGTCCGACAGGCCGGACAGCTGGTCGGCGGTCACGCGGGTGTGCCTCCGGTCTCGGGTGCGCCCCCGGACGGGGCGCGGGTCGGGGCGCGGGCGACGAGGGCCGCCCGCAGGTCGTCGGTCAACGCCGTGAAGCGCGGTGCGCTGTCGCCGCTGCCTCGAGTCAGTCCACCGACCTCGAGCACGGTACCGCCGTCGGCGGAGGGCCCGGTGGCGCGGGCGAAGACCCGCTCCCGGCGCAGCAGCAGCATCCCGAGCAGGCCGGCGAGCACCGCGATCGCCGCGGCGAGCACCCACACCTGCCCCGGGTCGTGCGAGAACTGCAGGGCGGCGAACTCCTTGTAGCCGGTGAAGGTCACCGTCGTCCCGTCGGGCAGCGTCAGCGACTCCCCGACCGACAGGTTGCCGCGGCCCACCTCGGTGAGCCGGCCGCGCTCGATCTGGGAGGCGTCGAGCGAGTAGACCGACTGCGGCAGGCCGGAGTCCAGGCCGAGGTAGCCCTCGTAGGCCACGACCGCGACCTGCGGCGCCAGCGGGCGCGGGTCGATCGAGGTGAGGACCCCGCCCTGCGTCAGGCCGGTCGGCGCGAAGAAGCCCTCGAGCGCGAACTGGTCCTCGGTGCCGGCGCCCAGGTCGGGCAGCTTGAGCGCGCCCTGGCTGCCCATCATCCGCTGGTCGCTGGGGAGGAACGGCGCCGAGACGTCGTCGATGCTGAACCCGTCGGGCCGGGTCACGGTGAACGTCGGGCTGAACCCGTGGCCGGTGACGTAGACCCGGTCGCCGTCGACCCGCAGGGGGTCGTTGACGCCGATCGTCGTCGGCCGGCCCTCCTCGCCGGGGGCGCCGTAGGTGATGTCGGCGGTGAACGAGGAGGCGGTCAGGTCCTGCTCGTAGGTGGCGCGGAAGTCGTCGAGCCCGACGCAGATGGGCGTCAGGTCGCTGCCCTCCACCAGCGCGCCGGAGGAGTGGGTGTCGTACTGCTGGAACGAGTTGCAGAACCGCTGGCCCTCGGTGACCAGGATGCTGCCCTCGTAGCCCCACAGCTTGCCGCCGGCCAGCGCCAGCAGCAGGCCGACCAGGGCCAGGTGGAAGACCAGGTTGCCGGTCTCCTTGAGCAGGCCCTTCTCCGCCGACAGCTCCTCGACCCCGTCCCGCTCGCGGCGCACCACGCGGTAGCGGCGGACCCGCAGCTCCTCCTCGACGACGTCGAGGGCGCCGGCCGCCGGCAGCGCCGTGGGCAGCGCCGCGGCGTCGGGGAGCCGGGACAGCCGGCGGGGCGCGGGCGGCGGCGGGGTGCGCAGCGCGCGGGCGTGCTCGAGCGCGCGGGGCAGCACGCAGCCGATGAGCGAGACGAACAGCAGCAGGTAGACCGCGGCGAACCACGGCGAGCTGAAGACGTCGAACAGGTAGAGCCGGTCGAGCAGCGGCGCGAGCGTCGGGTGGTCGGCGAAGTACTGCGCGACGTTGCTCTGCGACAGCGAGCGCTGCGGCAGCAGCGAGCCGGGGATCGCGGCCAGCGCCAGCAGGAACAGCAGCACGATCGCCGTGCGCATGGCGGTGAGCCGGCGCCACTGGCGCAGCAGGAAGCCGCCGGCGCGGCGGAGCCCGGAGGCCGGGGCCGGCGGCGGGGGCGCGGCGGCCGGGCGGGGCGGGGCGGTCGTCGTCACAGCGGCGCCGACTCCCCCAGCCCGGTGACGGCCAGCCAGGACCGCAGCCAGCCCATCATCTCGGTCCACGCGCCGGTGACCAGGAGCAGGCCGACGAGCACCAGCACCGCGCCGCCGAAGCGGGTGACCCCGCGGGCGTGCCGGCGCAGGAACGTCGTGGCCCCGACCGCCCAGCGCGCACCCAGCGCGACCAGCACGAACGGCACGCCCAGGCCCAGGCAGTAGGCGACCGACAGCAGGGCGCCGCGGCCGGCGGTGGCCTCGGTGTAGGCCAGCGAGTAGACCGCCGACAGCGTCGGGCCCAGGCACGGCGTCCAGCCCAGCCCGAAGACGACGCCGAGCAGCGGGGCTCCGGCCAGCCCGGCCGCGGGCCGCACCGACAGCCGGGCGGTGCGCTGCAGGAACGGCAGCCAGCCGAGGAAGCCCAGGCCGACCAGGACGACGACCGCGCCCATCACCCGGGTGATGACGTCGTCGTACTGGACCAGCAGCCGGCCCAGCCCGCCGAACGCGGCGCCGGCGGCGACGAACACGACGGTGAAGCCGAGGACGAACAGCAGCGCGCCGAGCACCATCCGCCCGCGCGGCGTGCGCTCGTCGGTGCGGACGGCGGTGGCGGTGGCGGTGGCCCGCTGCCCGGCGGGGGCCGGCGCGGGGGCCGGGCGGGCGCCGGTGCCGACCAGCCCGGTGACGTAGGACAGGTAGCCCGGCACCAGCGGCAGCACGCAGGGCGAGGCGAAGCTGACCAGCCCGGCCAGCGCGGCGACGGCGGCGGCCACCAGCAGCGGGCCGTCGGTCACGAGCTCACGCACGCCGTCCACTCAGCTCTCCTCCCCGAGCAGCCGGTCGAGGACGGCGCGCAGGTCCTCCTGCGCCACCTCGCCCGTGTACACGGCGGCGACCCGGCCGTCCCGGTCCAGCACGATCGTGGACGGGATCGCGTTCGCCGGGTAGTCCCGGAAGGCCAGCGCGACCTCGCCGGCCGGGTCGTACAGCGAGGGGAACTCGATGCCCTGGCTGTCGACGAAGGCCTGCGCGAACTGCTCGTCGGCCTCCTTGACGTTGAGGCCCAGGAAGGCCACGCCCCGGTCGCGGACGTCGGCGTAGACCTCCTGGAACGCCGGGGTCTCCACCCGGCAGGGCGCGCACCAGGAGCCCCAGAAGTTGAGGACGGCGACCTGCCCGGCCAGCTCGTCGGAGGTCCAGTCGCCGCCGCCGACCAGGGTGCCGCCGAACGCGGGCGCGGAGTCCCGCTCGCCCTCGGGGATCACCTCGCCGGCCGGGGTGGCCGCGACGAAGCGGAACTCGCCGCCGTTGCTGACGTCGACGGCGTCGGAGCCCGTCGAGCAGCCGGCCAGCAGGGCGGCCGACGCCAGCAGGGCGGTCAGGGCGCGCCTCATGCCCCGGGCACCGCGTCGGGGTCGGTGGCCCCGGCCGGCTCGGCGTAGGTGATGCCGGCGACCCGGTCGCCCTCGTAGGTCACCGACGTGACGCTGGCCAGCCCGCACTGCCGCCGGCGCGGGTCGTGCACGTACCGCTTCCCCTCCAGGTGCAGCCGCAGCGTCCAGATGGGCAGCTGGTGGCTGACGCAGACGGCGGCGCCGCCGCGCGCGGCGTCGCGGGCGGCCTCGACGGCGAGCAGCATCCGCGCGGCGATCTCCACGTAGGGCTCGCCCCACGAGGGCCGCACCGGGTTGCGCAGCTTCCACCAGTCCCGCGGCCGGCGCACCAGCCCCTGGCCGCCGGCGACCGGCATCCCCTCGAAGGCGTTGCCGGCCTCGATCAGCCGCTCGTCGACGGCGACCGGCAGGTCCAGCGCCTCGGCGACCGGCTCGGCGGTCTGCCGCGCCCGCTCCAGCGGGCTGGACACCAGGTGCGTGACGCCGCGCCCGACGAGCCACTCGGCGGCGCGGCGGGCCATCGCCTCGCCGGCCTCCGACAGCCGGTAGCCGGGCAGCCGGCCGTAGAGCACCTTCCCGGGGTTGTGGACCTCCCCGTGCCGGAGCAGGTGGACGACGGTCGTCTCCATCAGGGCTGCAGCTCCTGGGCGTCCTTCGCGTCCGCGTCGGACGGGGCGTCGGCGGGGTCGGCGGCCGCGGCGGCGCGGGCGGCGGCGGGCAGCGCGTCCAGCACCCGCTCCACGGCCTCGTCGTCGAGCGCGGCGCTGACGAACCAGGCCTCGAACGCCGACGGCGGCAGGTACACGCCGCGGGCGAGCATCTCGTGGAAGAAGGCGCGGTGGGCGGCGGTGTCCTGGGTGCGGGCGTCGTCGTAGTCGCGCACCCGGCGCTCGTCGGGCACGAAGAAGACCGAGAACATCGACCCGGCCTGCTGCACCCGGTGCGGGACGCCGGCGGCGAACAGGGCCGCGCTGGCCGCGCCGCGCAGGGTGACCGCGACCCGGTCGCAGCGGGCGTAGATGTCGTCGGTGCAGTGCCGCAGCGTGGTGAGCCCGGCGGCGACGGCGACCGGGTTCCCCGACAGCGTGCCCGCCTGGTACACCGGCCCGGTCGGGGCCAGCTGCTCCATGAGGTCGGCGCGCCCGCCGAAGGCCGCGGCCGGCAGCCCGCCTCCCATGACCTTGCCGAAGGTGAACAGGTCGGCGTCGACGGGGTCGAGGCCGTACCAGCCCGAGCGGGACACCCGGAAGCCGGTCATCACCTCGTCGAGCAGCAGCAGCGCGCCGTGCTCGGCGGTGATCCGGCGCAGCTGCGCGTTGAAGCCGTCCAGCGGCGGGACGACGCCCATGTTGCCCGGCGCCGCCTCGGAGACCACGACGGCGATGTCGGACCCGCGCTCGGCGAACACGGCCTCGACGGCGGTGACGTCGTTGTAGGGCAGCACGATCGTGTCGGCGGCCGCGCCGGTGGTGACGCCGGGGGTGTCGGGCAGGCCGAGGGTGGCGACGCCGGACCCGGCCGAGGCCAGCAGCGCGTCGACGTGGCCGTGGTAGTTGCCGGCGAACTTGACCACCAGCGGGCGGCCGGTGGCGCCGCGGGCCAGGCGCAGCGCGGACAGCACCGCCTCGGTGCCGGAGTTGACCAGCCGCACCCGCTCGACCGGGCGCACGCGGGCGATGATCTCCTCGGCGAGCTCGAGCTCGCCCTCGGTCGGCGCGCCGAAGGACAGCCCGCGGCGGGCGGCGGCGGTCACCGCCTCGACGACGGCCGGGTGCGCGTGGCCGAGGATCATCGGCCCCCACGACGCGACGAGGTCGACGTAGCGGCGGCCGTCGGCGTCGGTGAGCCAGGGGCCCTGGGCCTGCGCGATGAACCGCGGGGTGCCGCCGACGGCGCGGAAGGCGCGCACCGGCGAGTTCACCCCGCCCGGGGTCACGCGCTGCCCGCGGGCGAACAGGTCGGCGGAGACCGGTGCGCCGTAGTCGTACCGGGTCGTGTCCAGCGAGGTCACGGCCCCAGTGTCCCCCCGCCGCCCGGACGCCCGTCGGGGGTGTCGGTGCCCGCGTCCTGTGACGTCCGGCTCCTCGGCAGGGTGCTCCCCGGGACCGCGGCCAGCAGCGCGCCGGCGAGCGCGGCGGGGTCGCGGGTGGGCACGAGCACGGTCCGCCCGTCGGTCAGCCGCAGCGGCAGCCCGGTGCGCCCGCGGGGCACCGACCAGCCGCCGCCCAGGACGGGGGCGCCGGCGTCCACGCCCGCCGTCCCCTCGCGCACCGCCCGCAGGTGGGCGGCGTCGACGTCGGCCAGGGGCACCCGCTCGCGGCCCACCGACAGCGCGCCGTCGGGACCGCCGCCGGCGACCCGCACCGTCCACACCCGCCGGGCCGCCGCGCAGCCGAAGGCCACGACGCCGAGCACCGCGACGACGGCGAGCACCCACAGCAGCGGCGGCACGTCCGGGCCGGGCAGCACCAGGTCCAGGACGGCGAGGAGCCCGAGGACCCCGGCGACCAGCCAGAACGGCCGCCAGGAGCCCCCGGGCTCGACGTAGCTCATCGGCGGGTGGACCTCAGCGGAGCAGGCGCGCGGCCTCGACCGCCCAGTAGGTGAGCACCTGGCCGGCGCCCGCCCGCCGGATGGCGGTGATCGTCTCGAGGACGGCGCGCTCCCGGTCGATCCAGCCGTTGGCCGCGGCCGCCTCGACCATCGCGTACTCGCCGGATACCTGGTAGGCGCTGACCGGGACGTCGACGGCGTCGGCGACCCGGGCGACGATGTCCAGGTAGGGCAGCGCCGGCTTGACCATGACGGCGTCGGCGCCCTCGGCGAGGTCCTGCGCCACCTCGCGCAGCGCCTCGTCGGCGTTGGGCGGGTCCATCTGGTAGGTCGAGCGGTCGCCGAACTGCGGCGCACCCTCGGCCGCCTCGCGGAACGGCCCGTAGAAGCCCGAGGCGTACTTGGCGGCGTAGGCCAGGATCGGCGTCTCGGTGAACGCGGCGCCGTCCAGGGCCCGGCGGATCGCCGCGACCTGCCCGTCCATCATCCCGCTGGGGGCGATAACGTGGGCGCCGGCCTGCGCCTGCGCGATCGCCACGGCGGCGTACCGGTCCAGCGTCGGGTCGTTGTCGACGACGCCGGCCGGGGTGACCAGGCCGCAGTGCCCGTGCGAGGTGTACTCGCACAGGCACAGGTCGGCCATGAGGACCAGCTCGTCGCCGAGGTCGGCCCGCAGCTGGCGCAGCGCGACGTTGACGATCCCGTCGGCGGCGTCGGCCTGCGAGCCCACCTCGTCCTTCTCGGCGGGGATGCCGAACAGGATCAGCCCGCCGATGCCGGCGTCGGCCGCCTCGTGCGCGGCCTTCCGCAGCGAGTCCAGCGTGTGCTGCACGACGCCGGGCATCGCGCCGATCGGCTGCGGCCGGTCGATGCCCTCCTTGACGAACACCGGCAGCACCAGGTCGGCCGGGGCCACCCGGGTCTGCGCGGTGAGCCGCCGCAGCGCGGGCGTCGACCGCAGCCGGCGCCCGCGCGCGAAGCCCGGGTTCGACCCGCCCTGCGGGGAGGTCACTCGCCCTCACCCTCCCGCTGCGCCTCGGCGTACTCGGCCAGCGCGTCGACCAGCGGCAGCACCGCGGCGGTCTCGGGCTGGACGTCGACCCGCAGGCCGAACTCCTGCGCGGTGGCCGCGGTCGCGGGGCCGATGACGGCGACGACGGTCTTCGCGTGCGGCTTGCCGGCGATGCCGACCAGGTTGCGCACGGTGCTCGACGAGGTGAAGCAGACCGCGTCGAAGCCGCCGCCCTTGATCGCCTCGCGGACCGCGGCGGCCGGCGGGGCGGCGCGCACCGTGCGGTAGGCCGTCACGTCGTCGATCTCCCAGCCGCGCTCCTGCAGGCCCGCGGCGAGGGTCTCGGTGGCGATGTCGGCGCGCGGCAGCAGCACCCGGTTGATCGGGTCCAGCACGTCGTCGTACTCGGGGAAGTCGGCCAGCAGGCCCTCGCTGGACTGGGCGCCCGAGGGCACCAGCTCCGGCACGATGCCGAACGCGCGGACCGCCTCGGCGGTCTGCTCGCCGACGCAGGCCACCTTCACGCCGGCGAAGGCGCGGGCGTCGAGGCCCAGCTCGGTGAACTTCTCCCGGACCGCGCGCACCGCGTTGGCCGAGGTGAACACGATCCAGCCGTAGCGGCCGGTGACCAGGCCCTTGATGGCGCGGTCCATCTGCGCGGGGCTGCGCGGCGGCTCGACGGCGATGGTCGGCACCTCGACCGGCACCGCGCCGTAGGCCCGCAGCCGGTCGCTCATCTCGCCGGCCTGGTCCTTGGTGCGCGGCACCAGCACCCGCCAGCCGAACAGCGGCCGGCTCTCCCACCAGGAGAGCTTGCCGCGCTTGTCGACGGCCGCGCCGACGGTGGCCACGACCGGCCCGCTGACCGAGCCGAGGTCGGCGGTCTTCTCGGCGACGGCCGACAGCTTCGCGGTCACGCTCTTCTGGCCGGTACCCGAGCCGCCGGTGGTGACGACCACCGGCGTGCTGCCGGACAGGCCGCCCTCGACCAGCCGCGCGGCGGCGTCGGGCAGCTGCTCGGCGCCGCCCTGCAGCACGACCGGGGCGCCGAGGGCGTGCGCGGCGCCGGCCAGCGCGGGCAGGTCGACGGCGCCGTCGCGCAGGTCGGCGGTCAGCGAGGTGCCGCCGAGCGCGACGCCGGCGAAGGCCGGGACGGCGGTGGCGGGGGCGACGCCGGGGACGACGTCGAAGGGCACGGAGGTGCGGCCGACGGCGAGCACCTCCTTGACCACGGCGTCGGAGGTGAACGGGTCGCCGGCGACCAGCCGGACGACGACGTCGCCGGTCTTCGCCGCCGCGACGGCGCCCTTGGCGACGTCGGCCGGCTCGCCGGTCACGACGGTCGGCTCGACGCCGGGGCGGCTCGCGCGCACGGCGTCGAGGAGGGCGGCCGGCACGTCGGGGTCGACGTGCAGCACCGCGGCCTCGGCGATCGCGGCCGTGGCCCGGGCGGTGAGCATGCCGGGGTCACCGGGGCCGGCGCCGACGAAGACGACGCGGCCGGGGGTCTTGCGGAAGCGCGTCATCACGAGCTCCTGGTCCTTGTTGGTGTCATGGCCCTGGGGAGGGCGTGGGCGGGGGTCTGGGGTGCCGGGGCGGTCTGCCCGGCGGGGGGACGGCGCCCGGGGGTCACCGGGCGGCCGCCACGAGCTCCGCGGCGCCGCGGTCGAGCAGGTCGGCGGCGAGGTCGCGGCCCAGCCGCTCCGCCTCGCCGACCGGCCCGGTGACCGAGCCGCGGACGCCGTCGCTGCCGTCGATCGCGGTGACCGAGGCACGCAGGTACAGCTCGGCGCCGTCCTCGCCCTCGGCCAGCTCGGCGTGGGCGGCCACCGGGGCGCTGCAGCCGGCCTCGAGCGCGGCCAGCGTGGTGCGCTCGGCGAGCACGCAGGCGCGGGTGCCGGCGTCGTCGAGGGCGGCGAGCAGCTCCTGCGTCCGCTCGTCGTCGGCCCGGCACTCGACCGCCAGGGCGCCCTGCGCGGGGGCGGGCAGCACCTGCAGCGGGTCGAGGGTCTCGGTGACCGCGGCCAGCCGGCCCAGCCGGGCGAGCCCGGCGCGGGCGAGGACCACGGCGTCGAGGTCGCCCGGCACGACGCGGGCCATGCGGGTGTCGACGTTGCCGCGGATCGGCACGACCTCCAGGCCCAGGCCGAGCGCGCGCAGCTGGGCGACCCGCCGCGGCGCGCCGGTGCCGACGCGGGCGCCGGCCGGCAGCTCGCCGAGGGTCAGGCCGTCGCGGGCGACCAGCGCGTCGCGGGGGTCCTCCCGCGGCGGGACGGCGGCGAGTACCAGCCCGGGCTCGGGCGCGGTGGGCAGGTCCTTGTAGCTGTGCACCGCGACGTCGACGGTGCCCTCGAGCAGCGCCTGCCGGATCGCGGTGACGAAGACGCCGGTGCCGCCGAGCTGGGCGATGGCCGCGGCCGACCGGTCGCCCTCGGTGCTGATGTGCACCAGCTCGACCGGCACGCCGCTGGCCGCGGTGATCGCGTCGGCGACGGTCTGCGACTGGGTGCGGGCGAGCTGGCTGGCGCGGGTGCCCAGGCGCAGCGTGCGGGTGGCGGTGCTCGTCGACGGCGTGGTCACGCCACACCGCCGGGGCGCAGGTCGTCGGGGTCCACGGTGACCGCCTCGGCCAGCCGGGTGCTGTCCTCGGGCACCTCGGTGTCGATGCCGAGGCCGAACAGCGCCCGCAGCGCGTCGGCGTAGTCGACGCCGCCGGGGATGGCGGCCAGCTCCTTGACCCGCACGGTCGGCTCGTGCAGCAGCTTGTCCACCACCCGCCGCACGGTGCGGGCGATCTCGCCGCGGGCGCGGGCGTCGAGGTCGGGCAGCCGGGTGGACAGCCGCAGCAGCTCGGCGTCGACGACCTCGGCGGCCTGGCTGCGCAGCGCGGACACGGTCGGGGCGACGGCGGCGGCCTGCCGCTCGGCGCGCAGCAGCGCGGCCTCGGCCTCGATGAGCGCGTGCGCGGCGGAGACGTCGTCGGCGGCGACCGGGCCGGTGCCCCCGGCGGCCGAGCGCTCGCCCTGCAGCAGCGCCAGGTCGACCAGGTGCACGCCGGGCAGCGCGGCCACGCCCGGGTCGACGTCGCGGGGCAGGGCCAGGTCGACGACGGCCAGCGGGCGGCCGCCGCGGTCGGCCATGGCGCCGGCGACGACGTCGGTGCCGACCACCAGGCCGGTGGCGCCGGTGCAGGTGACCACGACGTCGGCGTCGGCGATCGCCGCGCGCAGGTCGGCGAGCTCGGCGGTGCCGCCGTCGACCGCGGCGGCCAGGCGGGCGGCCGACTCCGGCGAGCGGCTGGCGACGGTGACCAGCGCGCCGCGGCGGGACAGCGTGGTGGCGGCCAGCGCGCCCATCGACCCGGCGCCGACGACCAGCGTCGGGCGGCCGGCCAGCGGGCCGACCCGCTGCTCGGCGTGGTCGAGGGAGACGGTGACCAGGTTGGCGCCGGCGCGGTCGATACCGGTCTCGGAGTGCACCCGCTTGCCCACGCGCAGCGCGTGCTGGGCGACCGGGTGCAGCGAGCGGCCGACCGTGCCCTCGTCCTGGGCGAGGGCGTAGGCGGCGCGCAGCTGGCCGAGGACCTGGGTCTCGCCGACCACCATGGAGTCCAGGCCCGCGGCCACGGTGAACAGGTGGGCGACGGCCTGGTCCTCGTAGTGGACGGTGACGTAGGGCGAGAGCTCCTCGACGGAGGCGCCGGCCTGGCGGGCCAGCACCCGGCTGACCTCGGCGACGCCGCCGTGGAAGCGGTCGACCTCGGCGAAGACCTCGACCCGGTTGCAGGTGGCCAGCACCAGCGCCTCGCTGACGTGGTCGCTCTCGACCAGCTCGTGCAGCGCCTTGACCCTGTCGTCCGCGCTCATCGCGACCTGCTCGAGCAGCGCGACCGGCGCGGTCTGGTGGCTGATGCCGACGGCGAGCAGGCTCATGCCATCCCCCCGGCGGGGGCGAGCCCGGTGCCGAGCCCCGTGACCGGGGCCGAACCCCGCTGCTTGTCGAGGAACGCGAGGACCTGCAGCTCGACGGAGAGGTCGACCTGGCGGACACCGACCCCTGCGGGCGCGGTGAGCGCCACCGGCGCGAAGTTCAAGATGCTCCTCACCCCGGCCCTGGTCAGCCGGTCGCAGACCCGCTGCGCCACCTCGGCCGGTGTCGCGATGACCCCGATCGTCGCCCGCGTGGCGGCGACGACCTCGTCGAGCTCCTCCATGGGCCGGACCGGCAGGTCGCCGATCCGCTGGCCCACCCGGGCGGGCGAGGCGTCGAACAGGCCGACGAACTCGAAGCCCCGGTTGCCGAAGCCCGCGTAGCCGGCCAGCGCCGACCCCAGGTTCCCGATCCCGACGAGGACGCACGCGTGCGCCGTCTCCATCCCGAGCACGGCCGCGATGCGGTCGCGCAGGGTGGCCACGTCGTAACCGACCCCGCGCACGCCGCACGGGCCGAGGTGGGAGAGGTCCTTGCGCAGCCCGGCGGGGTTGACGCCGGCCGCCGAGGCCAGCTCGCCGGAGGAGACGGTGCCGCGGCCGCTGTCGGCGAGTCCGGTGAGCACCCGCAGGTACACGGCCAGCCGGGCGACGGTGGCCTCCGGGATCCGGGGCCGCGACTGCATCACGGGCCTACTCCACAGCGGTCGCGCCCGGGCGCCGGCGGGAGCCTGCGGGGGCGGACGACATCGGGGATCCGGGCGGTACACCCACCCGGCGACAGCCACGGTAACCGCTTGTGAACGCAGGAACAAAGTCCCGGGGACGGCCACGGGCCCCGGGCCAGCGCGGATGCCCGCGGCTGTGTCCGACACCATACCCGCCCGGGGGTTCCCCGACCCGTCCGAGTGGCCCGCTCAGCTGATCCCGAGGTCGCGGCGCAGCCGGGGGACGTCGACGGTGAAGTAGGAGTGCTCCCGGCCGTCGAGCAGCACCACCGGCACCCGGTCGCCGTACTCGGCCTGCAGCTCCGGGTCGGCGTCGACGTCGACCTCGCGGGTGGCGACGCCGGCCTCGCCGGCGATCCGCGCGAGCGTCTCGGCCGCGGTGACGCACAGGTGGCAGCCGGCCCGGGTGAGCAGCTGCAGCCGCACGGGGGTCTCGGTCACGGGGCACCTCCTGCGGGGCGGCGGCGTCCCCCCGGCGAGGTACCGAGACGTACCGCACGGCCGGCCGACGTGGACGGTTCGCAGTGATGTTGTCACCATGGGAGAGGACCCGCAGGACAGCGGGACACCGCCGAGCCGGGAGGACCCCCGTCGGGCGAGCCGTCGCGGCTCGGCGGGCCGACGAGGAGGTCGACGTCCCGCATGCCGCAGTCGCGCCCGGTGGACGAGCGGTCGTCCGCCGTCCCGGCGGGGCGGCGGCCCAGTCCGCGCCCCCGCCCGACGCCGTACCCGCGCGCCAGCGTGGAGGGCGTCCCGGCAGAGCCGAACGTCGTCGTCGACCCCGAGGCCGTCGACCCCGGGGCCGTCGCTCTGGAGGCCGGCTCTCCCGGCGCCGTCGCGGAGCCGCCCGAGGAGGACGAGGGCGCGCTCGCCGAGGAGCTCGCGGCGCTCGAGGAGGACCTGCCCGACGGCCGGGTCGACGTCTGGGACCTGGTCCGGCAGGCGCAGGCCGGCGACGCCGAGGCGTTCGGCCGGCTCTACGACCACTACGTGACGCTGGTCCACCGGTACGTGCTGCACCGGGTGGGCGACCGCGCCCAGGCCGAGGACTTCACCAGCGAGACCTTCGTCCGCGCGCTGCGGCGCATCGACTCGCTGTCGTTCCAGGGCCGCGACGTCGGCGCGTGGCTCGTGACGATCGCCCGCAACATCATCCGCGACCACGTGAAGAGCAGCCGGTTCCGGCTGGAGGTCACCACCGCGGACATGCGCGACGCCGACCAGGCCACCGACGGCCCCGAGGACGCCGTCGTCTCCCGGCTGACGAACGAGCAGCTGCTGGCCTGCATCCGCCAGCTGGGCAGCGAGCAGCAGGAGTGCATCTCGCTGCGGTTCCTCCAGGGGCTGTCGGTGTCGGAGACCGCGGCGGTGATGGGCAAGAAGGACGGCGCGGTCAAGGCGCTGCAGCACCGGGCGGTGCGGCGCCTGGCCGCCCTGCTGCCGGAGGGGCTGCGGTGACGCGCGGGGCCCCGGGCGGGGGACCCGCCGTTGTTACCCGCGGGTACGCCGTAACGAGCCGCGACCTGCGTCGTTGCCCCCGTCGACCGAGCACCGACCGACCGACCGGAGGCCCCAGGTGAGCGCCGAGCACGACGCCGCGGGAGCGACCCGCCGTGCGTCCGTGCAGCAGCGGGAGGCAGCCCTCGAGGACCGGCTCCGCGCGCTCGCCCTGGACCTCGACGACGAGCCCGCGCCCGACTTCCGCGCGGCCACCCGCGCACGGCTGGTGGCGATGGCCGCCGTCCGGTCGCCGGAGCCGGAGCCGCGCCGCGGCCTGGCCCGGCTGCGCACCGCCCGGCCGGCACCCGGCCGCCCGGCGTGGCGGTCCCGGTTGACCGCCGGGATCGCCGGCGCGGCGCTGGCGGTCACCGCGCTCGGGTCCCTGGTCGCGCTGTCCACCGACGCCGAGCCCGGCGACCCGCTCTACGCCCTCAAGCGGGGCACCGAGCAGACCCAGCTCGCGCTGGCCGGCGACGAGCGCGGCCTGACGCTGCTGGAGTTCGCCACCACCCGGCTGCAGGAGCTCGGCGGCCTCGTCGAGGACGGCGCGGGTGCGCCGCCGGCCGACCTGGTCGTCGACACCCTCGCCACCATGGACGCCCAGACCACCGAGGGCGCCGCCCTGGTGCTCACCCAGGCCGTCGCCGGCCGCGACACCGCTCCCCTTGCGGTGCTCGCCGGCTGGGCCGAGGACCAGGGCTCCGGCCTCGCGGGCCTGCAGGGCGCGCTGCCCGCGGACGCCGGCACCGCCGCCACCCGCTCGCTCGGACTGGTCTCCGAGGTCGGCACCCGCGCCGCGGAGTTGCGCACCGCGCTCGCCTGCCCCAGCGGCCCCGCCGTCTCCGGCGCGGACCGGTTCGGCCCGCTGCCGGCCGCCTGTGGCACCACCCCGGCCCCGCCGTCGGCCGGCTCCGGGACCACGGCCCCCGCACCGGCCGGCCCCGGCACCCCGACCCCCGACCAGCCGACCGGGCCGTCCGCGCCGTCGGCCCCGTCGTCGACGCCGGCGCCCTCGAGCGCGCCTCCCGCACCGTCCACCGGCAGCGGCCCGGCGGCGCCGACCGGCCCCGGGGGCGGGAGCACCCCGACCGGCACGGCGCCGACGACGGCCCCGCCCGCGCCCGGTGGTGGGCTGCCTCTGCCTCCGCTCCCGCTGCCCGGGGGCGGCGGTCAGCCGTCCGCGCCGTCGACCACCACGCCGCCCCCGGTCCTGGACACCCCGCTGCCGATCTGCCTCTGGCCGATCATCTGCTGAGGTCCCGGTCCGGGGCCCCGGCGGACGGCCGATAAGGTCGGTCGTGTACCGCCCCAGGGCGGAGGGACCACCCCAGGGGAGGGAGCCCGTGCCGGGTCTGCCGTTCAGCGGCCGCCGCAGGCAGGACGGCGGGGCGCCGTCCGAGGAGGAGATCCGCGCGCACGTCGCCGGCGCGGCGTCCGCGGCCGCCGCGGAGGTCGAGCCGGTCCCCGCCGTGGTGGCCGACCGCACCGCCGCCGCGTTCTTCGACGTCGACAACACGATGATGATGGGCGCCTCGCTGTTCTGGTTCGCCCGCGGCCTGGCCTCGCGGAAGTACCTGACCTCCCGCGACATCGCCCGGTTCGCGTGGCAGCAGGCCAAGTTCCGCGTCGCGGGCAACGAGAGCGCCGGCGACATGCACACCATCCGCGAGACCGCGCTGGCCTTCGTCGCCGGCCGCACGGTCGCCGAGATCGTCGACGCCGGCGAGGAGATCTACGACGAGCTGATGGCCGACCGGATCTGGTCGGGCACCCGCAACCTCGCCCAGCAGCACCTCGACGCCGGCCAGCGGGTGTGGCTGGTCACCGCGACGCCGGTGGAGCTGGCGCGGATCATCGCCCACCGGCTGGGGCTCACCGGCGCCCTGGGCACGGTCGCCGAGGTGGTCGACGGCCGCTACACCGGCCGGCTGGTCGGCGAGCTCATGCACGGCGAGGCCAAGGCGGAGGCGGTGCGGGCGCTGGCCGAGCGGGAGGGCCTGGACCTCACCCGCTGCACCGCGTACAGCGACTCGGCCAACGACCTCCCGATGCTCACCCTGACCGGGACGGCGGTGGCGGTGAACCCCGACACCGAGCTGCGCGCGGTCGCCCGGTCCCGCGACTGGACCGTCCGCGACTTCCGCACCGGCCGGAAGGCCGCCCGGATCGGCGTCCCCACGGTCGCGGCCGCGGCGGTCACCGGCGGCGTCGTCGGTGGCGCGGTCGCCCTCCGCCGCCGCAACGCCTGGCCGTTCTGACTCGTCGGCCTCCGGCCGACACCGCGGCCACGTGCCCGGAAGGACCTCGCTGCCCCCCGCCCCTCGCACGCTCGGGGCGGGCCCCTGCACCGACGCCGATCGACGCGTGGAGCCCTTCCTGCCGCTCGGTCGCGGGAGCCTCCGGCCCCCACTCCTCGCGGCACCTCGCAGGGCGCGTCACGTCGGCACCCGCGAGCAGGTGCCGTCCCCGACACCGCCGCGCGACTCCCACCCGCTCCTCGGCGGACCCTCCGGGCCCGCGCTCGTCGCGGGTCAGGAGAAGACGGACCTGCGCTGCAGCAGCAACTGGTAGATCGCGTGCTGGATGGTCTCCCGGACCTGGTCGGTCAGGTTGAACACCAGCATCGGGTCCTCGGCGGCGGCCGCGCCGTAGTGCGCGGTCTCGATCGGCTCGCCGAAGGCGATCAGCCACTTCGACGGCAGCGGCACCAGCCCGAGCGGGCCGAGCGCGGGGAAGGTCGGCGTCACCGGGAAGTACGGCAGCCCCAGCAGCCGCGCGAGGGTCTTCGCGTTGCCGACCATCGGGTAGATCTCCTCGGCGCCCACGATGGCGCAGGGGACGATCGGCTTGCCGGTGCGCAGAGCCGCCGTGACGAAACCGCCCCGACCGAACCGCTGCAGCGTGTACCGGTCGCGGAACGGCTTGCCGATCCCCTTGAACCCCTCGGGGAAGACGCCGACCAGCTCGTCGGCGCACAGCAGCCGCTCGGCGTCCTCGCTGCACGCCAGCGTGGCGCCGAACTTGCGGGCCAGGGACCCGACGAACGGCAGGTCGAAGAGCAGGTCGGCGCCGAGCAGCCGGAACCGCCGCTGCGCCGGGTGGTCGTCGTGCAGCGCCACGGTGGCCATCAGCGCGTCGACCGGCACCGTGCCGGAGTGGTTCGCCACCACCAGCGCCCCGCCGTCGGTGGGCACGTTCTCGATGCCGTGGGTCTCGACGCGGAACCACCGGTTGAACAGCGGCCGCAGGACCGGCAGGAGCACGTGGTCGGTGAGGTCGGTGTCCAGGCCGAACTCGTCCGTCTCGTACTCGCCGGTCAGGCGGCGGCGGAGGAACTCCAGGCCGCCCGCGACCTGCTCGTCCCAGCTCGGGTCCGCCGGCGGCGGGACGTGCGGCCGGCCGTCGTCGTCGGGGCGCAGCCGGATGACGCGGGCCTCAGGCATCGCGCACCGCCCGCAGTCCCGGCGGGGCCGGCGTGGGCCGCAGCCGGCCCTGCACCGTCGTCCCCACGGAGGAGGCGACCGACCCGGCCCGCGCCACCAGCCCACGGGCCTGGTCGGTCACCTCGCCGACCACGGTGGGCGGGACCACCGGCGGCACGGTGCGCGCGTAGTCGGCCAGCGCCTCGGCGGTGGTGTAGCGGGGGGTGTAGCCGAACTCGGTGCGCAGCACGGTCGTGTCCACGACCCGGCCGAAGTTGAGGAAGCGCATCTGCTCCGGGGAGTAGTCGACGTAGCCGAAGCGGCGGGTGAGCCGGCCGAGGGAGCCCAGCGCCGGCGAGGGCACCGGCAGCTGCAGCCGGCCCAGCCGGCGGATGACCTGGGACAGCAGCAAGGTGCCCTCTCCCCCGACGTTCACCGTCCCCGCGAAGTCCCCGGTCGTGGCGCGGGTGAGGACGCCGAGGGCGTCGTCCTCGTGCAGCAGCTGCACGCGGGCGTCGTAGCCGAGGGCGGTGGGGACGACGGGCATGCGCAGGAACCCGGTGAGCACCGAGTCGATGCGCGGGCCGATGAAGTTGGTGAACCGCAGGACGGCGACCCCGACGTCGGGACGGCGGCGCGCGAAGGACCGCACGTAGCCCTCGATGTCGAGGCTGTCCTTGGCGAACCCGCCCGAGGGCACCCGGCGCGCCTGCATCGCCTCGGTGAAGACGGCGGGGTCGCGCGGGGAGGCGCCGTAGACGGCGCTGGTCGACTTGAGCACCAGCCGGCGGACCGAGGGCGCGCGCTGGCAGGCGGCGAGGAGCTGCATCGTCCCGATGACGTTGAGCTCCTTCATCGGCCCCCGCCCGCCGGCACCGGCGGGCGTGGAGCTGATGTTCATGTGGACGACGGTGTCGACCGCCGCGGTGCTGATGACCTTGCCGATCAGCGGGTTGCGGATGTCGGCGCGCACGAACTCGGTGCGGCCGAGGCGGCGGAGCAGCTCCGCCGACGGGGGGACGGTGTCGACCCCGATGACCCGGTCGATGGACGGGTCGCGAGCGAGCTCGGCCGCCAGCGCACCACCCAGCCACCGGCTGACACCGGTGACGAGGACGACGGCGGGCGGCACGAGCGTCAGCTCACTTCTTGTTGCGGCGCTGCACGCGGGTCTTCTTGAGCAGCTTGCGGTGCTTCTTCTTCGCCATCCGCTTGCGGCGCTTCTTGATGACCGAACCCATGTCCTGCTCCCGACGTCGTTGCCGCGTGTCGCGCCGGGGACCGCTGGTTCGGAACCGGACGCCACGCGAGTGTGGATCAGCTCGTGTGCGACGGCTCCGGCGGGGGCCGGGGTGTCGCTCGGCGCCCGAGCCTACCCGGCGCCCCCGCGGCGACGCTGCCGCGGGAACCGGACCGGACAGAACTCACCCGGGATGGCGGGCGGGGACGCCTCGTGAGGTGCTGGAACGGCCGCCCTCCAGGGTCCCCCGCCGAGCTTGCGAGGCGTGGGGGAAGGGCGGTCCTTCGTCAGGCGATGTCGGTGTAGGCGTCGCGCAGGTAGTCCTGGACGGCGCGCTCGGGGACGCGGAAGGAGCGGCCGACGCGGACGGCGGACAGCTCGCCGGCGTGCACGAGGCGGTACACGGTCATCTTGGAGACGCGCATCATGCTGGCGACCTCGGCGACGGTCAGGAAGGTGACCGCGGCGCGCGGCTGCGGGACGGACGGGCGACCGACGGGCATGGCGGCGGGGTGGGCCGGGCCGACGGGGCGCGCGACGGCGGCGGCCGGCATCGGGCGGGCCATGGGCCGCGGGCCGGGGACGGCCGGGCGGACGTAGGCGGCGTTGGTGCGCTGGGGCATGGTCATGATCAGCTCTCCGGACCTAGCACGCGTCGGGCGTCGGCTTCCCCACCGACTACGGGACACGCACGTGCTGACACAGAGAGTAGGGGGACCCGCGTGACAGAAGCGATGGAAGAAACGAACACGGGGAACGGTCCGTCCCTGTCAGAACTACACCTATGCAACTCGCTTCACAGCCGTGTCGGCGCGTCTCCACGTTGACGTGTCGACACGGTAACGCAGCGTCCCCCCACACCGGTCACGAGCGGGTTACCGTCACCGGCTCCCGTCGGCCCGGCCGAGCTCCACCGAGCGCCGGGCGGCCGCCTCGATGGCCGCGATGAGCGCCGAGCGCACCGAGTGCCGCTCCAGCTCCCGGATGCCGGCGATGGTCGTGCCGCCGGGGCTGCTCACCGCGTCCCGCAGCTGCGCCGGGTGCTCCCCCGACTCGCGCAGCATCACCGCTGAGCCCAGCGCCGTCTGCACCACCAGCTCGGTGGTCAGCGCCCGCGGCAGGCCGAGCAGCACCCCGGCGTCGACCATCGCCTCGACGAGGTAGAAGAAGTAGGCGGGCCCGCTGCCGGACAGCGCCGTGACCGCGTCCTGCTGGTACTCGGGCACCCGGGCCACGCGGCCGACGGTGGACAGCAGCGCCTCGGCCTCGTCCAGCTCGGCCTCGCCCGCGGACGCCCCGGCCGACAGCACGCTCATCCCCTCGTCGACCAGCGCCGGGGTGTTCGGCATGACCCGCACCACCGGCACGCCGGCCGGCAGCGCCGCCTCGATCGTGGCGGTGGAGATCCCGGCGGCGATGCTCACCACCAGGTGCCCGGGGTCCACCGACGGCGCCAGCCGCTCCAGCAGCGCCGGCAGGTCCTGCGGCTTGACCGCCAGGAGCAGCACCCGCGCGCGGGCGGCCGCCTCCTCGATCCCGACGACGTCGATCCCGTAGCGGGTGGCGAGCTCCCGGCCCCGCTCCGGGTGCCGCTCGCAGACGACGACGCCGTCCGGGCCCTGCCTCTTCACCAGCCCGGCCAGCAGCGCCTCGCCCATCTTCCCGCCGCCGTAGACCGCCAGGCCCTGCCGCTGTGCCATCCCGTTCTCCCAGCTCTCGGTGTGCGCCGGACGCCGCATCGACCCCGCGTCGGACGGTAGTGCGCGCGGGTGTGCCGTCTCCCGGGGCCGGGTAGCCGCGCCCGCATGGCAGGAGAACTGGACGGGATGAAGGTGGCCGTGCTCGCGACCGACGGCGTCGAGCAGGTCGAGCTCGAACGGCCGTGGCAGGCGCTGGAGGACGCCGGGGCCGAGCCGGAGCTGGTGTCGCTGGAGGGCGGCAGCATCACGATGTACCAGCACATCGACAAGGGCGACACCAAGAAGGTGGACACGACCGTCGCCTCGGCCGACCCCGAGGACTACGCCGCGCTGGTCCTGCCCGGCGGCGTCATCAACGGCGACTTCGTCCGGGCCGACGCCGACGCCGTCGCGTTCGTGAAGGCGTTCTTCGACGCGGACAAGCCGGTCGCGGCCATCTGCCACGCGCCGTGGGTGCTGGCGGAGGCCGACGTCGTCCGGGGCCGGCGGATGACGTCGTGGCCCTCGCTGCAGACCGACCTGCGCAACGCGGGCGCGAAGTGGGTCGACGAGGAGGTCGTCGTCGACGGCAACCTGGTCACCAGCCGCAAGCCCGACGACCTCGACGCGTTCGCCGCGGCGATCGTCGAGCAGTTCGGCCAGGCCGGCGCCGAGGAGGACGACGAGGACGAGTGAGGTGCGGCCGGCTGCCCGCCGGCACCTCAGGTGCCGGCGAGCAGCCCGGCGGCCGGGGCGATGGTGAGCAGCGTCCCGGCGAACACGAGGACGGCGACCAGCCGCAGCCCGGTGGGCTCGCGGCCGGTCCGCTGCCGCCAGGCGCCCACGCCGGCGACGAGGCCGGTCACCGCGAGCGGGGCGAGGACCACCGCGACCTGCGGCACCTGCTCCCAGACGACGGTGGCCAGGAAGTAGATGCCGACGCCGGCGGCCAGCGCCAGGACCAGCTCGCCGGCGAAGCGCAGCCAGGCCAGCGCGCCCTCCTTGGCGCCCAGCGGCTCGTCGAGGACCTCGGTCTCCCCGGCGCGGGTGACCGGGATCGGGCCGGTGGCCGGGGCGGGCTCCGCCGCCGAGGCGCCGGGGACACCCGGCTTGCGGGAGGGCCGGATGCCCGGGATGGCCGCGGTCGACGGCTCGGCCGGACCGCGCCGGTCCTCGGCCGGCGCCCCCGCGACGCGACCGGTGTCCCGGGTCCCCCTGGCCTTCTCGGCGGCCTTCGCCGCGGCCTTCTCCGCCCGGCCCGCCTTCTCGGCCCGGCCCGCCTTCTCGACCCGGGCGGCCGCCTTCTCCGCGGCCCGGTCCCGGGCCTGGCGGCCGGTGTCGGCGACCGGCCCGGTGTCCCGGGACAGCCGGCCGGTCTCGGAGACCCGGCCGGTGTCGCCGGCGCGGCGGCCGGGGTTGGGCGCGTCCTCGGCGTCGGGGTCGCGGCGGCGCTGCTTGATCGGGATGTCGCCGGTGTCGCCGCGGCGCCGGCGCACGCTGCGCGGGGCCTCGATGCCCGCCTCGCGCAGGATGTCGGCCAGCGGCCGGCCGCCGGTCTCCGGACCGCGCCCGGAGTCGGGGTCCCTGCGGGGCTGTGCCATCACGCGCCTCCCAAGGAGTCCAGTCGCCGCAGGATGACGCCCTCGCGCAGCGCCCACGGACAGATCTTGACGGAGGGTAGTTCCAGCGCCTGCATGGCCGCCTGCGCCACCACGGCACCGGCCGGCACCTGGTGGGCGCGGTCGGGCGACACGCCCCGCAGCTCGGCCAGGCTGCGCGCCTCGATGCGGGACACGAAGCCGATCAGCTGGCCGAGGCCGTCGAGGGTGAGCTCGCGGGGCACCCGCAGGCCGGCCGAGTAGGGCGCCGCGCCGGTCAGCCGGGCCAGCGTGCGGAAGGTCTTGCTCGTCGCCGCCACCAGGTCCGGCGCGCCCGCGCCGCGCAGCTTCTTCGCCGCCGGCTTGAGCACGTCGGCCGCGTGCTCGCCCAGCGCCTCCAGGGCCGCGAGGTCGGGCCGGCCGCCCTCGGCGGCGTCCTGCAGGAAGCGGCGGGTCATCCGCCCGGCGCCCAGCGGCACCGACAGCGCGACGTCGGGGTCCTCGTCGACGCCGCTGGCCAGCTCGAGCGAGCCGCCGCCGATGTCGAGGACCAGCAGCCGGCCCGCGCTCCACCCGTACCAGCGGCGGACGGCGAGGAAGGTCAGCCGGGCCTCCTCCTCGCCGCTGGTCACCTGCAGCTCGACGCCGGTCTGCGCGCGGACGCGGTCGAGCACCTCCATGCCGTTGACCGCCTCGCGGATGGCCGAGGTCACCAGCGCGAGCACCTCGTCGCAGCCCTGCTCCTCGGCCCGACGGCAGGCCTTGCGCACGGCGGCGACCAGCGCCTTCTCCCCGGTCCTGGAGAGGACGTCGTCCCTGCCGACGTGCTCGGCCAGGCGCAGGACCGCGCGGTCGTCGTAGGTCGGGGTGGGGTGGCCGCCGCGGTGGGCGTCCACCACGAGCAGGTGGACGGTGTTCGAGCCGACGTCCAGCACCCCGAGCCGCATGCGGTCAGTCTGCCGGTCGGGCCGTCCCTAGGCTGGACCGGTGCAGGACGTACCCCCGGAGGTCGACCCGGACTTCGCCCGCGAGTGGATCGAGTTCCCGGATCCCGCCGACCCGCGGCACGTCGTCCGCGCCGACCTGACCTGGCTGTCCTCCGCCTGGACCTGCGTGTTCGGCCGCGGCTGCGCCGGCGTCGTCGAGGGCCGGGCCGACGACGGCTGCTGCAGCCACGGCGCGTTCTTCAGCGACGAGGACGACCTCGCCCGGGTGACCGCCGCCGTCGCCGACCTCACCGACGAGGACTGGCAGCTCGCGCCGCTCGGCCGCGGCGCCTGGACCGAGGAGGACGGTGCCGACGACGTGGCCCCCGAGGAGGGCGGCGTCCGCTCGCTGCGCACCCGCCTGGTCGACGGCGCCTGCGTCTTCCTCAACCGCCCCGGCTTCCCGGGTGGCACCGGCTGCGCGCTGCACCGGATGGCGCTGCGCGAGGAGCTGCACCCGCTGCTCACCAAGCCCGACGTCTGCTGGCAGCTGCCGGTGCGCCGCGAGCAGGAGGAGGTCGAGCGGCCCGACGGGACGACGGTGCTGGTGAGCACGATCGGCGAGTTCGACCGCCGCGGCTGGGGCCCGGGCGGCGCCGACCTGCACTGGTGGTGCACCGGCTCGCCGGCCGCGCACGTCTCCCCCGAGCCGCTGGTGGCCACCTACGCCGCCGAGCTCACCGCCCTCCTCGGCCCGGCCGCCTACGCCGAGCTGCGCCGGCTCACCGAGGCCCGGCTGGACCTCGGCCTGGTCGCCCCGCACCCGGCCAGCCCGGCACCGGTGCCCCTCCCGCTGCCCCGGCTGCGGCCCGGCGGCTGAGGTCCACTCCCCGTCCGGGGTGCGGCGGAGGCCGGATCGACACCGCCCGCCACTACCCTGCTGGGGACGACCGCGACGACCGGACGGCGAGGACTGTGAGCGACGGACAGGCGGCGGCCCCCCGCGCGCGCCCGGCGGGGTCGTCGGCCAGTGGGCGCGCGCAGGAGAACGCGCTGCTCGTCCTCCTGCGCATCCCGGTGTTCCGCCGCATGTGGGCGGCGATCACCGTCTCCAGCCTCGGCGACTGGCTGGGCCTGCTGGCCACCACGGCGATGGCCCAGCAGCTCACCAGCGACCAGTCGCTCGGCGTCCAGGGCGCGGCGATCTCCGGCGTCATCCTCACCCGGCTGCTGCCCGACCTGCTCCTCGGCCCGATCGCCGGCGCGCTGGCCGACCGGCTCGACCGGCGCACCACCGTCGTCGTCGGCGACCTGCTGGCCTGCTCGCTGTACCTGTCGATCGCCTTCAGCTACGAGCTGACCTGGCTCTACGTCGCCCAGTTCCTCGTCGAGGCGGTCGGGCTGTTCACCAACCCGGCCAAGCAGGCGATCTGGGTGGCGATCGTGCCGCGCGAGCGGCTGGCCGTGGCCAACCAGGTGTCGCTGTTCAGCGTCTACGGCGCGGTGCCGGTCGCCTCGCTGCTGTTCGCGCTGCTGTCCACGGTCGCGCGGGTGTTCCCCGGCAGCGGCGGGGCCGGGGACGCGCGGACGGCGATCGTCGTCGCCCTGCTGTTCAACTCGGCGAGCTTCGCGCTCTCGGCCACCACGGTGTTCCTGTCCCGGCGGCTCATCCCGCGGACGCCCGTCGACCGGCAGCCGTCGACGAACGTGTTCTCCCTCGTCGTCGAGGGTGTCTCCTTCCTGCGCGGGCAGCCGCTGATGCGCGCGCTGTACGTCGGCGTCATCGGCGCGTTCGGGGCCGGCGGGCTGATCATCGGCGTGGCGCAGCTCTACATCGCCACCCTCGACGCCGGCGCCGCCGGGTACGGCGTGGTGTTCGGCATCGTCTTCTCCGGCCTGGCCCTCGGCATGCTGGTCGGGCCGCGGATCCTGCCCACGATCCCGCGGCGCAGCCTGTTCGCCCGCTCCATCGGCCTGGCCGGCATCGCGCTGCTGGCGATGTCCCTGCTGCAGGACTTCGTCCTCGCCACCATGGCGGCGTTCCTCGTCGGCCTGTTCGCGGGGATCTCCTGGATCATCGGCTACACGCTCATCGGCTTCGAGGTCGAGGACCGGCTGCGCGGGCGGGTGTTCGCCTTCGTCGTGTCCTCGGTGCGCATCGTCCTGCTGCTGTCGGTCGCCGTCGGCCCGGGCCTGGCCGGCCTGCTCGGCAACCACGACCTGCGCGTCGGCGAGCTGATGCTCAGCCTCACCGGGCCCGGTCTCACGCTGCTGATCGGCGGCGTCCTCGCGCTGCTGGTCAGCGCCTACGCCGTCCGCCAGGTCGTCCCCCGCGGCCGGCCGGGCACCCGCCCGCGCGACGTGTTCCGGCTGCTGTGGGGCAGCTCGGACATCCTGTCGGCCTCGGCCAGCGGCACCGGCCTGTTCGTCGTCGTCGAGGGTGCCGACCGCGACCTCACCCGCCGCTACACCGCCGAGCTCGCCCAGGTGCTGCGCGACTGCGGCTGCCCGGTGGTGGCCACGCACGAGCCGAGCGACACGGCGCTGGGCCGGCAGGTCCGCACGCTGCTCTACCCGCCGGCGCCCGAGAGGGCCGGCGCGACCGACGGCGAGGGCCACCCGGTGGCCGCCTACACCGCGGCGCTGCTGGCCGCCGCCGACCGCGCCGAGCACGTGGCCACGGTCATCCGGCCGGCGCTGCAGCGGCGCGAGGTCGTGGTGTGCACCCACTACGTGGACACCTCGATCGCCTTCCACGGCGCCGGGCAGGGCCTGGACGCCGACCGCATCTTCCGCACCTCGCTGTGGGCCACCCGCGGCCTGCTGCCCGACCTCACCGTGGTCGTCGACTCCCCCGTCACCGCCGGTCCCACGGGCGCCGACGCCGGCGCGGTGCGCGCGGCGTTCCTCGCCCAGGCCGACGCCGCGCCCGACCGCTACGTCGTCGTGCCCGGCGAGCTCCTGGGCACCGACGGCGGCCCGGACGGCGACGGGCTGGTCTCGACGGCGGTGCGGCGGAAGATCACCGCGCTGGTCACCCAGCGCTGTCCCGAGCTCGGCGAGCGCGCCGACGGCGCCTCCGGGGCGGCCGACCCGCCGGTCGGCGCGGCGCGGACCGGTACCGGGGGGATCGCCGGAGGCTCCGTAGGCTGACCGGCGTGAACGCCCCGGTGAGCCCCGGCCCGGTGACCTGGACCCCCGAGGACACCGAGGCGGTCGAGTGCTGCCTGTGCGGCGTGCCCGGCCGGCTCGTGCACGACCTCCCCCCGTTCGGCGTCGTCCGCTGCCCGTCCTGCGGACTGGTGTTCATCAGCCCACGGCTGCGGCCGGAGGCGCTGCAGCGGCTCTACGACGACGTCGGCTACTTCGAGGGCGGCGTGTACGGCAGCGCCGTCGACGGGGCGGCGCAGGAACCCCGCCGGTTCGACCCCGCGATGCTGCTGCAGCGCACCTGGACCGCCGGGCGGCTCGCGCTGCTCGACCGGGTCCGGAGCCGCGCCGCCGGCGGCCGGCTGCTCGAGGTCGGCGCCGGCTACGGCCTGTTCCTCGACGCGGCGCGCCGGGCCGGCTGGCAGACCAGCGGGGTGGAGCTGTCCCGCACCGGCGCGAAGCACGCCACCGAGGTGCTCGGACTCGACGTGTTCTGCGGCCAGCTGGCCGAGGCGCCGCTGGAGCCGGGCTTCGACGTCGTCTGCGCGTGGGACACCGTCGAGCACGTGCCCGACCCGCTCGACTTCTGGCGCACCGCCCGCTCCCTGGTGGCCGACGACGGCGTCGTGCTGTTCTCCACGCCCTACGTCTCGTCACTGCCCGCGCGGCTGCTCGGCACCCGCTGGTGGACGCTGAAGCCGGCCGAGCACATCTGGCACTTCACCCCGCGCACGCACGCGATGCTGCTGGCCCGGGCCGGGTTCGCGCTGACGCAGGTGGTCCGCAGCCCGCTCGCGCCGAGCAACGCCGGCCGGCTGGACTCCCTGGTCGGCGTCGCGCGCCCCGTCCCCCTGGGCTGACGCGGCCGGTCCTAGGCGGCGGGGTCCTCGCCCGCCGGGACGAGCTCGACCCGGGCGCCGCCGGTGCGGAAGGTCTGCCGGTACGCCCGGGGCGAGACGCCGCGGCGGCGGCTGAACTGCTCGCGGAACCCGGCGGCGGTGCCGAAGCCGACCAGCCGGGCGATCTCCTCCACCGGCGCGTCGCTCTCCTCGAGCAGCGTCTCCGCGGCGGCGAGCCGCTGACCGAGCAGCCACGCGTGCGGCGTCGTCCCGGTGGTGGCCTTGAAGCGGCGGGCGAAGCTGCGCGGGCTCATCAGCGCGCGGCGGGCGAGCACCTCGACGCTGATGTCCTCGGCCAGGTGCGCGCGGGCCCAGTCCAGGACGAGGCCGAGCAGGTCGTCCTCGCAGCGGGCGACCGGCTCGTCGATGTACTGGGCCTGGCCGCCGTCGCGGTGCGGCGGCACGACCATCTCGCGGGCCAGGGCGTTGGCCGCCGCGGCACCCCATTCGCGGCGGATGAAGTGCAGCAGCGCGTCGACGCCGCTGGCGGTGCCGGCGCCGGTGATGAGGGTGCCCTCGTCGACGTAGAGGACCCGCGGGTCGACGTCGACCTGCGGGTAGCGGGCGGCCAGCTCCCCGGCGTAGCGCCAGTGGGTGGTGGCCCGCTTGCCGTCGAGCAGCCCCGCTGCCGCGACGACGAACGCGCCCGTGCAGTGGCTGATGATCTGGCCGCCGCGGGCGTGCACGGCGCGCAGCGCGTCGAGGACCTGCGGCGGCACGGGCGCGGAGAGCTTCTCCCAGGCGGTGACCAGGACGACGTCGGAGACGGCCAGCCGCTCGAGGCCGTGCTCGACGTAGAGGGTCAGCCCGGTGTCGGTGCGCACCATCCCCGGCCGGTCGGTGACGATCGCGAAGTCGAAGCGGGGCATGCCGAAGCGGCGGTAGTCGTAGCCGAAGACCTCGGCGGCGACGCCGAGGCCGAAGGCGCCCAGGACGCCGTCGCCGGCGAGCAGGCTGACGACGAGCGGGCGGTCGGATCCGGTCACGCCGACATCATGGCAGGAAAGACGCGATCCATGTCACCCCTGCCACTCGTCCCGGGTGCGGCTGCGGAGCACGCTCGTCCCATGTTGCTGATCACCTGCCCCGTGACCCGGATCGACGAGCTGGTCGCCGAACGGCGCATCCGGTCGGTCGTCAACCACCCGACCCACATCGCGATGGCGGTCGAGTGCCCCTCCTGCGGGAGCGTGCACGTCTACCGCACCGGCCGGCGCTGGGAGGCCGCGCGGGCCGCCGGGGCCGAGCAGGCCGTTCGACCTGCGGCGGAGCTCACCCACGCCTAGCATCGAACACATGAGCGAATCGAACGCGAACACCGGCCAGGCCGGCGACCCGACCGCCGAGAAGGACCCGTCGGACTGGGTGACCGGCGACGAGCCCGCCACCGGGGCGCAGAAGAGCTACCTGCACACGCTGGCCCGGCAGGCCGGCGAGGACGTGCCGGAGGACATCACCAAGGCCGACGCGTCCCGGAAGATCGACGAGCTCCAGGAGGAGACCGGCCGGGGTCAGTGACCCCGGCCGGTCCCGGCCCGGCGAGGTGCCGGCCGTCCGGTCACTGCTCGAACTTGTAGCCCAGGCCCCGCACCGTCACCAGGTGCTTGGGGTTGGCCGGGTCGGGCTCGATCTTGGCGCGCAGGCGCTTGACGTGGACGTCGAGGGTCTTGGTGTCGCCCACGTAGTCCGAGCCCCAGACGCGGTCGATGAGCTGGCCGCGGGTCAGCACCCGGCCGGCGTTGCGCAGCAGCAGCTCGAGCAGGTCGAACTCCTTGAGCGGCAGGGCCACCGGCTCGCCGTCGACGGCGACGACGTGCCGCTCGACGTCCATCCGCACCGGGCCGGCCTCCAGCGCGCCGTCGGCGGGGGCGTCGACGTCGCCGCGGCGGCGCAGCACCGCCCGGATCCGGGCGACCAGCTCGCGCGCCGAGTAGGGCTTGGTGACGTAGTCGTCGGCGCCGAGCTCCAGGCCCACGACCTTGTCGACCTCGGAGTCCTTGGCCGTGAGCATGATGATCGGGACGTTGCTGCGGGAACGCAGCGCCCGGCACACCTCGGTGCCCGGCAGGCCGGGGAGCATGAGGTCGAGCAGGACGACGTCGGCGCCCGCGCGGTCGAACTCGGCCAGGGCTTCGGGGCCGGTGGCGGCGACGACCGCCTCGAACCCCTCCCGCCCGAGCATGTACGACAGCGCGTCGGAGAAGGACTCCTCGTCCTCCACCACGAGCACTCGGGTCATGACCGTCCTTCCTGGAGGACCGGCGCGGCACCGGCGGCCGCACGGGGAGCTTCGCGGCGGTCCTCGACCGCCAGGGGGATGCGCAGCGTGAAGGTGGAGCCGAGGCCCTCCTCGCTCCACACGCTGACCGAGCCGCCGTGGTTGCTGGCCACGTGCTTGACGATCGCCAGGCCCAGGCCGGTGCCGCCGGTGCTGGTGGCCCGCGACTGGTCGACGCGGTAGAAGCGCTCGAAGACCCGCTCCCGGTCGGCCCGCGGGATGCCGATGCCGCTGTCGGTGACGGCGATCTCGGCGAACCCGCCGCGCGCCCGCGCCCCGACGGCCGTCTTCGTGTTCTCGGGGCTGTAGGCCACCGCGTTGGCCAGCAGGTTGGTGACCGCCGTCGTCAGCTGGGCCTCCACGCCCCGCACGACCAGGCCGTGGGCCCCGCCGACGGCGATCGTGATGCCCTTGGCCGCCGCGGCCAGGCCGGTGCGGTCGACGGCCTCGGCCAGCACCCTGTCGACGTCGACGGGCACGAGCTCGGGCAGCGGCTCGGCGCCCTGCAGGCGGGACAGGTCGATCAGCTCGCGCACGAGCCGGGCCAGCCGGTCGGCCTCGTGCGCCATCCGCGCGGCGAAGCGCTGGACGGTGTCGGGGTCGTCGGCGGCGCCCTGCATGGCCTCGGCGAGCAGGCCCAGCGCACCGACCGGCGTCTTGAGCTCGTGCCCGACGTTGGCGACGAAGTCGCGCCGGACGGCCTCGACCCGGCGGGCCTCGGTCACGTCCTGGAGGACCAGCGCCACGGGGCCGGGGACCGCCGAGGGGGCGACCTCGCCGGGCGGGGTGTCCAGCCGGACGCCGTGCGCGCCGACCAGCCGCGTGCCGCCGCCGACGACCTCGCCGGGGAGGGTGACGTCCGAGCGCCGGTGCCCGCGGCGGCGGACCTCCTTCACGAGGTCCTGCAGCGCGGGGACGACGAGCCGGCGCTCGCGGACGATGCCGAGCCCGCGCGCGGTCGGGTTGGCCACGACGACGGCGTCGTCCTTGTCCAGCAGGAGGACCGCGGGGTCCATCAGGTCGAGCAGCCGGCGGGCGAGCAGCGCCTCGGACGGCGCGTTGCGGGCGTCGTCGTCGACGGGGCGCTCGGTCCCGTCGGCGGGCCGGCGGACGAGCAGCACGACGACGGCCGCCACGACGGCGCCGACGACGAAGCCGGCCACGAGGGCGACCAGCGTGCTCACGGGGCCGATGCTAGGCCGCAGCCGGACCCGGTCATCCCCCGTGTGAGTGGTGGCGCAACCGGGTAGGGCGACTGTTCACGCTGGGGTGCCCCCACGTTCACCGATCGGGCCCGTCCGGTGTCTCCTCACCCCCTACCCTCGAACCGTCAGGACGGCGCACCGAGCAGATGGTGTCCGGACGGCGGCACCCGGTGGACGGCCGGCCGACGAGGAGGACCCGTGCGCGAGCACTACCGCGAAGAGCTCGAGGACATCAACCACTGCCTGGTGGAGATGGCCAACTCGGTCGGTTCGGCGATGAACAAGGCCACGACCGCGCTGCTCGACGCCGACGTCGCACTCGCCGACCTGGTCATCGCCGGCGACGAGCACATCGACGCGATGCGCGAGAGCATCGAGGAGCGCTGCTTCACCCTGCTGGCCCGCCAGCAGCCGGTCGCCACCGACCTGCGCACGGTCACCACCGCGATGCGCATCGTCGGCGACCTCGAGCGCATGGGCGACCTCGCCGTCCACGTGGCCAAGCTCGCCCGGATGCGCTTCCCGGAGTCCGCCGTCCCCGCCGAGGTGCGGCCGATCTTCCTCGAGGCCGGCCACGTCGCGCAGAGCCTGGTCACGCAGGTCGGCGCCGTCATCGCCAAGCTCGACGTCGAGGGCGCCGCGCGGCTGGAGAAGGACGACGACCTCATGGACCAGCTGCACCGCCAGCTGTTCACCGAGCTGCTCAGCCCCGGCTGGACGCACGGCATGGAGTCGGCCATCGACATCACCCTGCTCGGCCGCTACTACGAGCGGTTCGCCGACCACGCCGTGAGCGTCGCCCGCCGGGTGGTCTTCCTCGTCACCGGCGAGCGGGACATGCAGGCGGTCTGACCACCCCGCACACGCACGAGGGCCCCCACCGCAGCCTGCGGCGGGGGCCCTCTCTGCACGTCGTCGCCCTACCGGGCTCCCACCGCGGCCACGTGCCGCGTCCGTTGCGCGGAGTACCGACCGTGTTTCCTCGCGGAGGCCTCCGGCCCCCACTCGTCAGCACGAGCTCGCGGTCGCTCGCTACTTCTTGCCCTGGTTCTTGACCGCCTCGATCGCGGCCGCGGCGGCCTCGGGGTCGAGGTACTCCCCGCCCGGCTTGACCGGCCGCAGGTCGGCGTCGAGGTCGTAGCGCAGCGGGACGCCGGTGGGGATGTTCAGCCCGACCACCTCGTCCTCGCCCATGCCGTCGAGGTGCTTGACCAGCGCCCGCAGGCTGTTGCCGTGCGCGGCCACCAGCACGGTCGCGCCCGTGCGCAGGTCCGGCACGATCGCGTCGTACCAGTACGGGAGCATCCGGACGACGACGTCGGCCAGGCACTCGGTGGCCGGGCGCACCTCCGGCGGGAGGAAGGCGTAGCGCGGGTCGGCGTCCTGCGAGTACTCGCTGCCGGCCTCGATCGGCGGCGGCGGGGTGCTGTACGAGCGCCGCCAGGTCATGAACTGCTCCTCGCCGTACTCGGCGAGGGTGGCCGCCTTGTCCTTGCCCTGCAGCGCGCCGTAGTGCCGCTCGTTGAGCCGCCAGGAGCGGCGCACCGGGATCCACTGCCGGTCGGCGGCGGCCAGCGCCAGCTCCGCGGTGGTGATCGCCCGCCGCAGCAGCGAGGTGTGCAGCACGTCGGGCAGCAGGCCGTGCTCGGCCAGCAGCTGCCCGCCGCGGGTGGCCTCGGCCCGGCCCTTCTCCGACAGCTCGACGTCCACCCAGCCGGTGAACAGGTTGGCCTTGTTCCACTCGCTCTCGCCGTGGCGGAGCAGGACCAGGGTGCCGGGTGCGTTCTCCGCAGACGTCGTCACACCGGTCATCCTGCCAGCAGCGGCCAGAGCACCCACGCCTCGTACAGCACCGGCGGGACCAGCCCGAGCAGCAGCCAGGGGCTCCGCACCCGGCGGGCGGCACCCCAGCGCACGGCGGCCACCAGCGCCACGCTGCAGGTCAGCCCGACCGCCAGCCACAGCGCGGTGGCGACGACGTCGACGACGAACAGCTGGGCCAGCACCAGCTGCACCGCGCACAGCAGCAGCGGGTAGACCAGGCCGGACGCGGCGACCACGCCGATCAACGCGCGGCCCAGCCGTTCCTGCGCGGCGGGCGGCTCCTCCACGCACCCACGCTAGGCCCGTCAGGTCGCCCGTGTGCCCGTCTCGCGCCGCCCGGGCAGCCACACCAGGACGACGACGGCGGCGACCGCCGCGGCCGCCGCGGTCCCGACGGCGGTCAGGTGCATCGCCGCGACGAAGGCGTCACGGGCGGTGTCGGCGAGCGTGTCGGCGGCCGCGGCGAGCTCGGCGTCCCCGGCGGCCCGCGCCTCGTCCGCCGTCGCCCCGGCCGCCTCGAGGGTCGCCGCGATCGAGGTGCTCGCCTCGTCGCGCAGCCCGGCCGGCAGCACGTCGACGGCGCCGCGGACGTTGGCCGCGTACGCGGTCGCGAGCACCGAGCCGAGGATCGCGACACCGAGCGCCCCGCCCACCTGGCGGACGGTGTTGTTCACCGCCGCGCCCGCGCCGGCCTTCTCCCGCGGCACCACCGACATGATCGACTCGGTGGCCGGGGCCATGACCGCGCCCATGCCCAGCCCCTGCACGGTCAGCGTGGTGAGCAGCAGCCACAGCGGCGCGGCCTGGTCGAGGAGCTGGAAGCCCAGGAACGACAGGGTGATGAGCCCGAAGCCGGCCGCGCAGACGGCCTTGGCGCCGAACCGCTCGGCCAGCCGGGAGCTGCGCGGCGCCATCACCGCCATGCCCAGCGCCACCGGGATGAGCGCGGCGCCGGACTGCAGCGGGTCGTAGCCGCGAGCGCCCTGCAGGTAGTAGACGAGGTAGAACGTGGCGCCCATCAGGGCGAAGAAGTTCAGGCCGAGCGCGGCGGCGGCCGCGGAGAACGCCGGGTTGCGGAACAGCGAGACGTCGAGGGCCGGGTGCGTCGAGCGCCGCTGCAGCCAGACGAACAGCACCATGAGCAGCGCGCCGCCGACCAGCGGGACGAGCACCTCCGGCGTCCCCCAGCCCACACCCGAGCCGCCGTGGATGATCCCGTAGACCAGCCCGGCCAGCGCGGCGATCGACAGCAGCACGCCCGGGACGTCGAGCCGGCCGGGGGCGGGGTCGCGCGACTCGGGCACGAAGGCGAGCGTGCCGAGAACGCCGACCAGGGCGACCGGCACGCCGATGAGGAAGATCCCGCCCCACCAGAAGTGGGTCAGCACCAGGCCGCTGGCCAGCGGGCCGCCGGCGACGGCGAGCCCGGCGGTGGCCGCCCAGATGCCGATGGCGCGGCCCCGCTCGGCCGGCGGGAAGACGTTGGTGATGACGGCGAGCGTCGTCGGCTGCACCGCGGCCCCGCCGACGCCCATGACCGCCCGCCAGGCGATGAGCTCCAGCGGGCTGTCGGAGAAGGCGGCCAGCACCGACCCGCCGGCGAAGACGGCCAGCCCGACGAGCAGCACCCGGCGGCGGCCGATGCGGTCGCCGATGACGCCCCAGGAGAACAGCAGCCCGGCGAACACGACGATGTAGGCGTCGACGGCCCACTGCAGCTCGCCCTGGGTGGCGCCGAGCTCCCGCTGCAGCGTCGGGATGGCGACGTTGAGCGTCGTGTTGCCGGTGATCACCACGAGCAGACAGACGGTCATCGTGGCCAGCACCCACCACCGCCGGGCGTAGCCGGGGCGCTCCTCGACGGCCGGCGCCGCCGCGGGCCGCCCGGTGGTGGTCATCCCCCGCCGTCCGCGGGGGACGCTCCCCCGCCGTCGGCCGGGCGCTCGGTCCGACCCCGCTGGGCGAAGGCGGCGAAGGCCTCCAGGTTGCGCAGCGACTCCCCGCGCTTGACCCGCCACTCCCACTCGCGGCGGATCGAGGTGCCGAAGCCGATCTCGAGCATGGTGTTGAAGTGGTCGTCGGCGTAGCTGAGCACCGCGCCGAGCAGCCGGTCGAGCTCCTCCGGGGTCACCGCGGCGTGCGGGACGCGGCCGGTGAGGTAGACGTCGCCGACCCGGTCGACCGAGTAGGCGACGCCGTACATGCGCGCGTTGTGCTGCAGCAGGTAGGTCCACAGCTGCTCGCGGTTCTCGTCGGGCTGGCGGCAGACGAACGCCTCGATCCGCAGCGCGTGCTCGCCGACGATGAGCCCGCAGACCGTCTTGAGCTTCTTGGTGCCCGGGAGGTCGACCAGCCAGCGGCCGGGCGCCGGGTGCTCGTGCGCCAGGTCGGCCTCGCGCAGGGTGCGGTCGATGACCGCGTCCAGGGCGGCGACGACGTCGGCGCGGGTGGCGGGCGCCTCCCCGATCCCCTCGCTCACCGGGCCCCCTCGCTCACCAGGCCACCTGCGTCCCGGCCACCGGCCGCAGCGAGCCGAGCGCGCGGCGGCGCCGGGCGGTGGCGGCGGCCATCTCCGCGGCGGCCGAGGAGTAGGCGGCCACCAGCGAGTCGGCGGTGCGGTCCCAGGAGAACGCCGCGGCGTGCCGGCGCGCGCCGGCGCCCATCAGCTGCCGGCGCTCGAGGACCGCGCGGACCGCCGCCGCGTAGGCGCCCGGGCGCCGCCCGTCGACCAGGACGCCGGACACCCCGTCGCGGACCGCCGTCCGCAGGCCGCCGACCGACGCGGCGACCACCGGGGTCCCGCAGGCCTGGGCCTCGAGCGCGACCAGGCCGAAGGACTCGTTGTGGCTGGGGACGACGGCGACGTCGGCGGCCCGGTAGTGCAGGGCCAGCCGGTCCGGCGGCTGCGGCGGGAGGAAGCGCACCAGGCCGGCGATGCCCAGGTGCGCAGCCAGCTCCTCGAGCTGCCGCGGCGCCTCCAGGCCCGACCCGCTCGGCGCCCCGACGACGTGCACCCGCAGCCGGGAGCGCAGCGCGGGGTCGTCCTCGAGCATCCGGGCGGCGGTGGCCAGCAGCAGGTCGGGCGCCTTGAGCGGCTGGATGCGGCCGACGAAGGTGAGCACGACGGCGTCGGCCGGCACGCCCAGCGCGCGGCGGGCGGCGGCGCGGTCACCGGGGGTGAACCGGTCGAGGTCCACGCCCGGGGGGACGACGAGGGTGCGGCGCGGGTCGGCCCCGTAGTGCTCGACGAGCTGGTCGGCCTCCTCGTCGGTGTTGGCCACCAGCCGGTCGGCCTCGGCGACCACCTGCTCCTCGCCGATGACGCGGGCGCGCGGCTCGGGCCGGTCACCGTCGGCCAGCGCGGCGTTCTTCACCTTGGCGAGGGTGTGCGCGGTGTGGATCAGCGGCACGCTCCACCGGTCCCGCGCCAGCCAGCCGACCTGGCCCGAGAGCCAGTAGTGCGAGTGGACGACGTCGTAGTGGCCGGGCTCGTGCTGGGCCTCCTCGCGCAGCACGCCGGCGGTGAAGGCGCACAGCTGCCCGGGCAGCTCCTCTTTGCCCAGGCCCTCGAACGGGCCGGCGCTGACGTGCCGCACGGTCACGCCCGGGCTCATCTCGACCACCGGCGGCAGGTCGCTGGAGGTGGCGCGGGTGAAGACGTCGACGGCGATGCCGCGGGCGGCCAGCCGGCGGGAGACCTCGACGATGTAGACGTTCATGCCCCCGGCGTCGCCGGCACCGGGCTGGTCGAGCGGGCTGGTGTGCACCGAGATGGTCGCCACCCGCCGCGGCGCGCGCGGAGGGAGGAGGCGGCGAGCAGGCACCCACGACCTCCCACCTCGCCGCCCCGGGTGCCGGTGCAGCACCCCTGTCGGCTCTCCATCCTGCAACAGGGTCAGGATGACCACATGACCGGTGTTGCCGAGATCTCCTCCTCCGGCCCGCGTCCGCTGCCGGGGACCGGCCGCACCGCCGTCGTCACGGGCGCCTCGAGCGGCATCGGCGCGGCCACCGCGGCCCGGCTGGCGGCGGAGGGCTTCGACGTCGTCGTCGGGGCCCGGCGGCTGGACCGGCTGACCGGGCTCGCCGAGCGGATCGGCGCCCGGGCGCTGCCGCTGGACCTCACCGACCCGGCGTCGGTCGAGGCGTTCGCCGCCGCCCTGGACCGCGTGGACGTGCTGGTCAACAACGCCGGCGGGGCGTTCGACGCCGCGCCGGTGGCCGAGGCCGACCTCGACTCGTGGGCGCGGACCTACGAGGTCAACGTGCTCGGCACCGTCCGGCTGACCAAGGCGCTGCTGCCGAAGTTGATCGCGTCCGGCGCCGGCGACCTGCTGTTCATGGGCTCCACGGCGGGGCTGGTCTCCTACGAGGGCGGGGCGTCCTACACGGCGGCCAAGCACGCGGTGCACACGCTGGCCGAGACGCTGCGGCTGGAGCTGTACGACCAGCCGGTCCGGGTCGTGGAGATCGCGCCCGGGATGGTCAAGACCGAGGAGTTCACCCTCAACCGGGTCGGCGACCGCGAGCGGGCCGAGTCGGTCTACCGCGGGGTGCGCCGGCCGCTGGTGGCCGAGGACGTCGCCGACTGCGTCGCGTGGGCGCTCACCCGCCCGCACCACGTCAACGTCGACCTGCTCGTCGTCCGCCCGCGCGCCCAGGCCGCCCAGCACAAGGTGCACCGCGAGGACCTCTGAGCCGTACGGGCGCACCGCGGCGCCGTCCGGCCGCACCCGCCCGGGAGTCGCCGTCCGGGAAGCCGTCCGGACGACGACCACCCCGCAGTCGCGCGTCCGCTGCCACCTCGTGGTCGTAGCCCGGTCCGAGACGGAGATCCCCTGGTCCCCGGAGCGTCTGCGCCCAGCCCCGGTCGTCGACCAGGACCACCGGCCGGACCGGGCCCTGGCTCACAGTCGGGTGGGCTCCGGGACCAGGGTGACGCCGAAGCGCTCGCGCACCGCCGAGACGACGCGGTCGGCGAAGGCCAGGAGCTCGGCCGCCGTGGCGCCGGGCTCGGTGGTGAGCGCGAGGCTGTGCCGCGACGACGTCCCGACCCGGCCCTCGCGGGTGCCGCGGCCGAAGCCGGCCGACTGCACCAGCCACGCGGCGCTGAGCTTGACCAGCCCGTCGCCGGCCGGCCAGCTCGGGCAGCCGGGCACCGCCCGCTCCGCCGGGACGACCGGGTTGGTGAAGAAGGACCCGGCGCTGCGGGTGTCGGGGTCGGCCGGGTCGACGACCATCCCCTTGCCGCGGCGCAGCTCCAGCACCGCGGCGCGGACGTCGGCCAGCGGCGCGCGCCCGCCGAGGTCCACGCCCAGCCGCCTGGCCAGCTCGGCGTAGCCCACCGGCCGGGACAGCGGCCCGGCGTCCAGGGCGAAGGTCACGGTGAGCACGACGAACCGGCCGGGCTCGCGCTTGAGCCGGCTGTCGCGGTAGCCGAAGCCGCACTCGGCGTTGGTCAGCGTGCGCTCGCGCTTCTCGGCGCGGTCGTAGACCCGCACCGCGGTGATCGTCTGGGCGACCTCCTGGCCGTAGGCGCCGACGTTCTGCACCGGGGTGGCGCCGGTCGAGCCGGGGATGCCCGAGAGCGCCTCCATCCCGGCCAGCTCCTGCGCCACGGTGAGCGCGACCAGGTCGTCCCAGTCCTCGCCGGCCTGAACCTCGAGGACGTCGCCGTGGCGCTCGACCCCGCGGCTGCGCACCGCGACGACGTCGCCGACCCACCCCTCGTCGGGCGCGACCAGGTTCGAGCCCCCGCCGAGCACCAGCAGCGGCCGCCCGGCCTCGTCGGCCTCCCGGACGGCGGCGACCAGTTCGGCGGCGTCGGTGACCTCGACCAGCCGCTCGACGGGCCCGCCGATGCCGAGGGTGGTCAGGTCGGCGAGACGGGCGTCGGAGCGGAGGAGCACCAGCCCACGGTAGCCGCGGCGCGCGAGGCCGCCCGGCAGGGCGACTACCCTCGGGGCCGGTGAGCGACGGGGGCAGCGGGCACAAGCGCCGGGCGAACCTGGCGCCGAGGAAGGCCCACCCCCGGCTGGCCGCCGGCCGCGCGCGGGCGCTGGGCCTGCCCACGCGGGGCACCACCAACGCCAACCGGCTCCGCCGGGTCGACCGCTGGCTGGTCGCCACCCAGGTGCCGCGGCTGCGCGACGCGGCCCGCCCGCTGGTGGTCGACCTGGGCTACGGCTCCTCGGCGGTCACCACGCTGGAGCTGGCCGACCGGCTGGGCGCGGAGGTCCCGGGGCTCGAGGTGGTCGGCCTGGAGATCGACCCGGCCCGCGTCACCGCCGTCGCCGAGGACCGCGACCCGCCCCGGGTCGACTTCCGGGTCGGCGGGTTCGAGCTGGCCGGGCTGCAGCCGGTCCTGGTGCGGGCGTTCAACGTGCTCCGCCAGTACGACGAGGCGTCGGCCGGGCGGGCGTGGGAGACCATGTGCGCCGCCCTGGGCCCCGGCGGGCTGCTGGTCGAGGGCACCTGCGACGAGTGGGGACGGCGGGCGACCTGGGTGGCCCTGGACGCCGACGGGCCGCTGACGCTCACGCTGGCCGCGCGGGTCGCGGACCTCGAGCGCCCCTCCGACCTCGCCGAGCGGCTGCCCAAGGCGCTCATCCACCACAACGTCCCCGGCCGGCCGGTGCACGACCTGCTGTGCGCCCTGGACGCCGCGTGGGCAGCGGCGGCGGGGCTGTCGACGTTCGGGCCGCGGCAGCGCTGGGCGGCCGCGGTGCAGGCGCTGGCCGACGACGGCTGGCCCCTGGTCGGGAGCAGCCGCCGCTGGCGGCACGGCGAGCTCACCGTCCGCTGGTCCGCGGTCGCGCCGGCGTGAGGCGTCCCCGGCAGGAGGTGCTCCCGCCCGGCCCCACCGAGGTCGACGGCGGCACCGCGGAGCTGCTCGGCGACGCCGACCGCGACGGCTCCTGGGTGCTGATGGTCGACGGCACGCCGCAGTCGCACGTCGACCTCGACGACCCCGCGCACCTGGAGTTCGAGTACGTGCGCCGGATGGGTCACGTGCTCGACCTCGCCGCGTCGGAGGGCGACCCGCTCGACGTCGTCCACCTCGGCGGCGGCGCGCTGACGCTGGCCCGCTACGTCGCGGTGACCCGCCCCGGCTCGCGGCAGCGGGTGGTGGAGCTCGACCAGCGGCTCACCGACCTGGTCCGCGCCCACCTGCCGCTGCCCCGCGGCGCCCGCGTGCGCGTGCGGGCCGCGGACGCCCGCGCCGGCCTGGCCGCGCTGCCGACGGCGAGCGCCGACGTCGTCGTCAGCGACGTGTTCGCCGGCGCCCGCACCCCCGCCCACCTGACGACGGTCGAGTACGCCGCCGAGGTGCACCGGGTGCTGCGGCCCGGCGGGGTGCTGGCGGCCAACGTCGCCGACGGCCCGCCGCTGCGCTTCGCCCGCGGCCAGGTGGCCACGCTGTGCGCCGTCTTCCGGCAGGTCGCCCTCCTGGCCGAGCCGGGCACGCTGCGCGGACGGCGGTTCGGCAACCTGGTGGCGGTGGCCTCCGACGCCGAGCTGCCGGTGGCCGGGCTGACCCGGCGCTGCGCGGGCGACCCGATGCCGGCGCGGGTGGTGGCCGGCCCCGACCTCGCCCGGTTCACCGGGAGGGCGCAGCCGGTGCACGACGACGGCGCCGTGCCCTCACCGGAGCCTCCCCCAGGGGTCTTCGGCCGCTGACCAGGGTCTTCCCCGATGCCCGGGACGGCCGGCCGCGCCTAGGGTCGGGTCATGACGTACCCCGCACCGGCTCCGCGCCGTCTCGCCCGCGACACCCGCAACAAGATGATCGCCGGCGTGTGCGCCGGGATCGCCCGCCGCTACGGCATCTCCGTCGGCACCCTGCGGCTGGCGTTCGTGGTCTCGTGCATCCTGCCGGGGCCGCAGTTCATCGCGTACCTCGTCCTGTGGGTGCTGATGCCCGCGGACGACCGCTGGTGACCCGCCGTCCCGGCGGGCCGGCTCACCAGCTGCTGTTGCCGCGCTGCACGCCGCGGACCGCGGGCCGCACGTCGACCAGGTAGACGATGGTGGCGATCACCGCGGGCAGGCCGAGGAAGGTCATCGGCCCCTGCAGGTAGATGACCACCGCGGCCAGCGCGGTGATCGCCGCCCAGGCCGGCTTACTCAGCTTGCCGGCGGCGACGTAGCCGGCGGCCGGGCGGATGACGGCGTCGACGAACGCCCAGGCCGCGACGGCCAGCAGGACCAGCCGCAGGCCCTCGAGAACGGCCCAGTCGAACCCCATGCCCGGAGGGTACCCGCCGGGACGCGGTCACGGCCTCCTCCGCGGGGGACGTCTCACCCCCGGAGACGCGACAGGGCCCCGGAGCGCGGTGGCAGCTCCGGGGCCCTGGCCGGGCACCGAGGTCAGTCGGTGGTCTTGGCGGTGCGGGTGCGGGTCACGCGGGTCGAGGTGCCGGTGGCCTTGCCGCGGGCGGGGGTGGTGCGCTTGGCCGGCTTGCGGGCGGCCTTGGCGGTCGCCTCGTCGGTGGCCTCGGCGCCCTCCTCGATGGCGGCCTTCGCCTGGTCGGCGACCTGGTCGACGGCCTCCTCGGCCTTGGCGGCGGCCTTGGTGGTCTTCGAGGCGGCCTTCTGGACCAGCGAGGTGACCTCGTCGGAGGCCTCGTTCACGGCCTCTGCGGCCTCCTCGATGACCTCCTCGACGGCGTCCTCGACGGTGTCGACGGCCTGCTCGGCGCGGACGACGAAGCGGCGGAAGCCGGGCTGGCGGCGCAGCTCCTGCAGCACGTCGGCGCCGCGCTCGGCCAGCTCCTCGATGGTCGCGGTGGCCTGGGTGCGGGCCTGCTCGACCAGGGTCGAGACGGTGCTCACGACCGCGTCGGGACGGACGGCGCCGGCCAGCTGACGGCCGTTGGCGCGAGCCTGGGTGACGGCCTCGCGGGCGCGGTCCGCGGCCTGCTCGGCGCGGGTGCGGGCCTCCTTGGTGGCCAGGTCGACCTGGACCTGGGCCTCACCGGGGAGGGTGCGCAGCGAGGCGAGGACGGTGCGGGCCTGCTCGACGGCGAGGTCACCGGCGCCGACGGCGACGAGGAACTGACGGCGGCCGCGCTCGGCGACCTGCTCCAGCAGGGTGGTGGCGGTGCTCATGCGGACTCCTTGGAGGGGGTCGGATCGGATCCGGGCGTGGCGCCCGGGACGGTGCTCGGGGCGGTGGTGCGGGTCGCCGCGTACTCGCGGACGTAGGTCTCGTACAGCTCGACGAGCACGGCCTTGTGCCGCTCGGAGAGCTGGTCGTCGGACCGGATGGCCGCGACCGTGTCGGGGTTGCCGGCCCGCCGGTCGAGGATGCCCGCCTGCTCGTAGAGCGACTCGGCGGAGATCTTCAGACCCCGGGCGATGGCGGCGAGGATCTCCGCCGACGGCTTGCGCAGCCCCCGTTCCACCTGCGACAGGTAGGGGTTGCTCACCCCCGCGGTGCGGGCGAGCTCGCGCAGGGACACCCGGGCGGCGCTGCGCTGCTCCCGGATGTACTCCCCGACCTGCGAGCGCACCGCCGAGACCTGCTGGGCCTCGGCCGCGACGGTCTCCGCGACGCTGCCGGCGAGCTGGTCCACCTTCTCGCGGACCGACCTCACCTGACCGCTCACGAACTCGCCGGGGGTCTGCACACCCATGACGCTAACCACGGGTGCTAGCAGCTGCAAGCGCAGGAGCAAGCACCCGGGCGTGAGTCCGCTCACACCCGGCGTGTCGCCGTCAGCCGGCCAGCACCGCCGAGGACCGGATCTCGCCGACGACGCCGTCGCCGCCGGTCACGGGCGTGACCGACCACCGGGCGAGCGCCTCGGCGTCCACCCCGAGCCGGCGCAGCGCGGCGGCGAGGACGGGCGCGCGGCCACGGTCGCCACCGTCGTCGAGCTTGAACGCGACCGCACCGCGACCGGGCAGCGCGGCGACGTGCACGCCGTCGGCCCCGCCCTTGACCAGCAGCCCGGGGACGGCGGTCATGAGCTCGGTGTCGTCCCGGCCGGTGCCGGCGACGTACCAGGGGTGCGCCCGCACGGCGTCGGCCACCGCCCGCTCCGGGCTGCCCGCCGGGGCCTCGACCAGCGAGCCGACGCCGCGCGCCAGCCCGGTCAGGGACAGCCCGTGCTGCGGCGCGCCGCACCCGTCGACGACGACGGCGGCCACCTGCTCGCCGGCCGCGTCGGACAGGCGGGCCTCGATGGCCTGCTGCAGCGGGTGGCCCGGGTCGAGGTAGCCCTCCGTCGGCCAGCCGGCGGCGACGCAGGAGGCGAGCATCGCGGCGTGCTTGCCCGAGCAGTTGAACGCCAGCCGCTCCGGCTCGCGGCCGGCGACCGTCCAGGCGGCGCGGGTCGGCTCGTGCCCGGGCAGGGCCGCCGGGCAGCCCAGCGCGTCCGGGCCGAGGCCGGCGGCGGCGAGCACGGAGGCGGCGAGGTCGCGGTGGCCGTCCTCGCCGGCGTGCGAGCCGGCCGAGATGGCCAGCTCCTCGCCCGAGCGCGGCTGCCAGCCGGCCGCGAGGTAGGCCGTGGCCTGCACCGGCTTGTTCGACGAGCGCGGCAGCACCGGGCGGGCCACGTCCCCGGCCGACCAGCGCACCTCCCCGTCGGGACCGACGACGACGACCGCGCCGCGGTGGACGGACTCCAGGAACCCCGAGCGCCAGACCTCCACGAGGACCGGCGCGTCCGGCCAAGGTGACGTACCGGAACGGCCCCCTTGCAGGGTCCCGCCGCGAGCCTGCGAGTGGTGGGGGGCGAGGGGGTCCTTCATCAATGCCGGCCCTCGTCCGCGAGCAGGGCGGCGACGTCGGCCTCGCCGTTGCGGTACCGGCGGGCCAGCTCGCCGGCGAGCGCGTCCATCACCTGCTGCACGCCGCGGCGCCGCTCGGACAGCGAGCCCTCGGCGGCGGCCAGCGCGCGGGCGGCCCGCTCGAGGTCGGCGTCGTCGAGGTCGGGGACGGCGGAGAGGTCGACGTCGGGGCTCAGCGCGTTGACCCAGGACTCGTACTCCTCGGGCGCGGCCGGCTGCACCGTCTGGTGCCGCCCGAGACCGTGCGCGGGGCCGCGGCCCTTCTCGGCGAGGATCTCGGGCAGCAGGTCGACCAGCGAGCGCCCGTCGTGCTCGGCGCGACGCTGCAGCTCCCGGCGGACGATGTCGAGCCGGCCCTGCAGCAGCCGCCGCGTGTAGGAGAGGTTGACCTCCTCCTGCTCGGCGCGGCGGCGCAGCCCGCGCACCTCGCCCATGGGGCGGGACTCCACGCCCACGAGGAAACCGGGGTCGAGCAGCGCGTCGACGGCCGCGCCGCCGGCGGGGGGCGGGCCAGAGCTTGCGGAGGTCACCGCCCGATGGTGGCAGACCGCACCGCGCGGACCCGGTCGCGGGCCGCGGCCCGGGTGTCGTCGAGCCCGGCCGGGGCGTCGTCGGGGTCCACGGCGGCGCGCGACCCGCCGACGGCGAGCTCGGCCCCGGGCGCCACCGACTGCTTGACCAGGGCCAGCGCGACGACGCCGAGCTCGTGGTGCCGCACGACCGTGCCGGTGCGGCCGACCTCACGGGCGCCGGAGGTCACCGGCGTCCCCGGGACGGGCAGGTCCTCGCTGACGCCGTCGAGGTGCAGCAGGACCAGCCGGCGCGGCGGGCGGCCGAGGTTGTGCACCCGCGCGACCGTCTCCTGCCCGCGATAGCAGCCCTTCTCGAGGTGGACCGCGGTGGTCAGCCACTCCAGCTCGTTGGGGATGGTGCGGTGGTCGGAGTCGACGCCCAGCCGCGGCCGGCGGGCCTCCACCCGCAGCGCCTCGTACGCGTCCAGGCCGGCGAGCTCGGCACCGGCGGCGGTGAGCGCGTCGGCGCGGGCGGCGAGGTCGGCGCGCGGGACGAGCAGGTCGAACGCCGTCGCGCCGCCGTCGCCCAGGGGCGGCATCCGGCGCACCCAGCCGCCGCCGGGCAGCGCGGCGACGGCGTACGGGGCGTCGGGTGCGGGCAGCCCGGCGGCGGCGAGCACCTCCGGCGCGCGGGGGCCCACCAGCGACAGCAGCGCCCAGTCGGCGGTCACCAGCGCGGGCTCGACGCGGAGCATGAACCGCATCCGGTCGAGGAAGGTGTGCAGCGCCGCGCCCGTGCCCGGCTCGACGTCGGCCCAGGTGGTGCCGGCGAGCTCGGCGAGGACCAGGTGGTGCTCGACGTGGCCGTGCGGCGAGAGGACCAGCGCCTCGGTGCCGGTGCCGTCGGCCAGCCGCTCGAGGTGCTGGCTGGTGAGGCTGTGCAGCCAGGTGAGCCGGTCCGCGCCGGGGACGGTGAGCACGTCGCGGTCGCTGCGGTCGACGAGCCCGGCGCCCTCGGCGAGCAGCCGCTGCTCGCGCAGCGGGTCGCCGTGGTGGGTGGCCACGGTCGCGCCCTCGGCGACGACGGCGCCCGCCCGCGCGGCGAGCGGTGAGGTGGTGGTCATGCGTTCTCCGTCCCGGCTTGCCTGCATCGGCGGCACGTCCCCGACAGCGCGACGTGCCCCACGTCCAGGGTGAAACCCAGGTCGGCGGCCAGACGTTCCGCGGCCTGCTCCAGCAGCGCCGGGTCGGCGGACGAGATCTCCCCGCAGGTGGCGCAGACCACGTGCAGGTGGGGGTGCTCGGAGGCGTGGTAGACCGGCGCGCCCTTGGCGACGTGCGTGTGCCACACCAGCCCGAGCCGCTCGAGCAGCTCCAGCGTGCGGTAGACGGTCGAGGTGTCCGGCGCCGCGCCGCCGGGCCCGGCCTCCTCGCGCAGCCGCGCGCCGATCGCCTCGGGGGTGGCGTGGTCGAGCGCGGCGACGGCGGCCAGCACCTGCTGGCGCTGCGGGGTCAGCCGCAGCCCCTGCGCCCGCAGCCGCTCGGCCAGCGGCGCGGGACCGTGCTCGGTCGTCACGGCTAGGAGCGTAGTTCCGGGCGGGCTACGCGACGGCGCTGCGGGCGTCCGCCAGCACCCGCCGCAGGGACTCGAGGTACCGCTCCGGGATGGCGTGCTCGCCGCGGGGCGGGAGGAACCGCGCGACGGTCGCGCCGGTCACCTCCGCGGCGGCCGCGGCCTCGGCGCCGAGCGCCCGCACCACCGGCTGGTCGCCCCACGACCGGCTGGCCGCCAGGTGCGCCATCGCCGCCGCGCTCTCGGCCCGCTCGCCCACGCAGTCGAACGGCTTCTCCGTGGCCCAGAGCTTGCGGAACCCGTCGGCCAGGGCGACGTCGGCCAGCGGGTTGCCGCCGAACATCTCCCGCGCCTCGTCGGGGGTCAGGAAGACGGCGAAGCAGAGGAAGGTGAACAGGCACTTGTCGCAGTGCAGGCACCAGCGCTGCTCGGCCTGCCCGCCCAGGTGCCGCTGGGTGTAGGAGCGGTTGCAGCTGAGGATGTCGGCCTTGAGCGGCAGCGCGGCGACGGCGGCCACGGTGGCCAGCTCCGACAGCTGCCGGGTGAGGCTGAAGTAGCCGGCGCCGACCTCGGCGGCGGCCGCGGCGAACAGGCGCTCGAACTCGTAGGACTTCGAGTACTGGTGGTTGACGCTGGCGCCGTCGATGGTGAGCGTCTCCTCGTCGGCGGAGCGCTCGTTGGCGAACACCACGGGGTCGTGGCCGCCGAGGACGGCGACCAGCGTGGCGATCGAGGAGTTGATCGCCGTCACCGGCACGTGCCCGTTGAGGCCGCCCTGCGCCGTCCGCTCGGCCAGCAGCGGGTCCAGCCTGCGGCGGACCTCGAGCAGCGGGACGCCGGCCGCGCGGGCGACGTCGCGCTGCGCGCCGGTGGGGTTGATCGCCAGCGCCGTCCCGTCGGGGATCACGACGAGCGCGAGCGCGGAGTCCTTGCCGCCGCCCACCGGCAGCAGCGCGCCGCGCCCGCCGCCGGCCGGGACCGGGCCGGGCTCGCGGACCTCGGCGTCGAACTCGACCCGGTGCGGCACCGGCAGGTGGTTGACCGCGGCGAACTCGCCGAGGCCGTGGGTGTAGGCGGCCTGCGCGACGGCGAGCTGCGCGGCGGTGACCGGCCGCTCGACGGTGATCCGGCCGGGCGCGGCGAGCTTGTAGTAGCTGGTGCCCATGACCAGGTGCACGAGGTCCAGCGCGGCCTCCACGGCGGCGTCGAGCCGGGCGGGCTCGGCGCCGGTCAGCAGCGCCGGGTCGAGGGTGAGCCGCTCGGTGAACTCGTCGTCGCCGAGCCGGTAGGTGAAGGCCGCCTCGCCGGTCGCGCGGTCGAGGGACCGATCGGCGACGACGAAGGTGCCGGCCTCAGGACGCACGGACGCGGTCGGCGCCGGCGTCGACGAGGATCTGCTCATAGGTGGCTGCCAACTCCTCGAAGTCGCGGAAGCGGTTGTAGCTGGGGGCGCCGGGCGAGAGCAGCACGACGCCGCCCGGGGCGGTGCCGGCGATCGCCGCCGCGACCGCCTCGGCCAGCGACGCCGCCTCGGTCAGCCGCACGGCGGCGCCGGCGGCCGCCCGGCGGACGTCGTCGGCCAGCCGGGCCCCGGTGTCGGGGACGGTCACCAGGGCGACCTCCTCCCGACGGGCCACCAACGTCGCGGCCAGGCCCGTGTAGTCCAGGCCCCGGTCCTGGCCGCCGGCGATGAGCGTGACCGGCCGGCCGGCCAGCGCGTCGAGCGCGGCCAGGACCGAGACGGGGGTGGTGCTCAGCGTGTCGTCGACGAAGGTGACGCCGTCGAGCGTGGCCACCGGCGCGAGCCGGTGCGGCAGCGCGCGGAAGGCGGCGACGGCGCCGGTCACGGCGTCGGCGGTGGCGGCGAGGTCCAGGCCGAGCAGGGCGCAGGCGGCCAGCGCGACCTCGACGTTGCTGCGGTTGTGCGCGCCGGGCAGGTGCACCGGCTGCACGGCTCCGGCCAGGTCCGGGGGCAGCACGTCGGCGGGGTCGACCAGCTGCGCGGCGTCGAGGTACCCGGCGGCCAGCGGCCGCGCCTGGGCGCTGACGACGACCGAGCGCTCCGGGCAGGAGGCGAAGACGCGCAGCTTGTCGCGGTAGTACGTCTCGACCGACCCGTGCCAGTCGAGGTGCTCGGGGGCGAGCGAGGTGAGCGCGCCGCGGCCGGCGAAGTCCGGGACGGCGGCGGCCTGGTAGCTCGAGATCTCGACGACGAGCGTGCGGTCGCCGACGTCGTCGAGGACGTCGAGCAGCGGGGTGCCGATGTTGCCGGCGTGCACGGCCGGGCGGCCGGCGGCGGTGAGGACCGCGGCGGCCAGCGCGCTGGTCGTGCTCTTGCCCTTGGTGCCGGTGACGCAGAGGACCGGGACCCCGCGCGCGGCGGCCTCGGCGAGCGCGATGCCGGTGCCGGTGGTCACGAGCGTGCGGTCGGCCAGCGCCCGGGCGTCCTCGCGGTAGGGGCTGATGCCCGGCGAGCGGACGACGACGTCGCAGCCGGCGAGGTCGGCGACCTCGGCGGTGGCGGTCACGCCGTCGGGCAGCGACGCCGGGTCGACGGGGCGACTGTCGGCGACCAGGACCGACGCGGCGCCGGCGGCGCGGGCCGCGGCGACCGCGGCCCGCCCCTCGCGGCCGTGTCCCCACACCCCGACGCGCCGGCCGGCCAGCTCCGCGAGCCGGAGGGACCGCTCCCGCGGGGGCGGTGCCGGGCGGGGGTCCACGGCGCCCACTCTACGGACCGGCCCGGTGTACGGACGGCGACGACGGGGGCCCGCCGGTAGGGTGGCCGCCAGGTGTGCCGGGAAGTCTGGTCGGCGGCGTCGTACCCGACCCCTCCCCCAGGAGCCGCCCGATGACCACCCCGCACGGGTCCACCCGCGTCTTCGGCCGCGGCTCGTGGACCGAGGCCAGCCGGATCGCCGACGTCCTGCGCAAGGAGACCGTCGGCGGCGTCCTGCTGCTGATCGGCACCGTCGTCGCCCTGGTGTGGGCGAACTCGCCGTGGGCGGAGTCCTACGAGACCCTGCGCGACACCCGTGTGGGGCCGGCCTCCCTGCACCTGGACCTGACCCTCGGCACCTGGGCCGCCGACGGGTTGCTGGCGGTCTTCTTCTTCGTCGCCGGGCTCGAGCTCAAGCGCGAGTTCGTGGCCGGCGACCTGCGCGACCCGCGCCGAGCGGTGCTGCCGGTGGCCGCGGCGGTCGGCGGGATGGTCGTGCCCGCGGCGCTCTACACGCTGGTCAACCTCGGCGGCGACGGCGGGCTGCGCGGCTGGGCGATCCCGACGGCGACCGACATCGCCTTCGCCCTCGCCGTCCTGGCGGTGATCAGCACCCACCTGCCGAGCGCGCTGCGGACGTTCCTGCTCACCCTCGCCGTCGTCGACGACCTGCTGGCCATCGCGGTCATCGCGGTCTTCTACACGTCGTCGCTCGCCGTGGGGTGGCTGGCGCTGGCGCTGGTGCCGCTCGCGGTGTTCGGCGTCCTGGTGCAGAAGCGGGTCCGCTCGTGGTGGCTGCTGCTGCCGCTGGCGCTGCTCACCTGGGTGTTCGTCCACGAGTCGGGCGTGCACGCCACGGTGGCCGGCGTGCTGCTGGCGTTCACGGTCCCGGTGGTGCGCAGCGAGGCGGCCGGTGGCCCGGGCGCGGGGCCGGGCCTCGCGGAGCACCTGGAGCACCGGTTCCGGCCGATCTCGGCCGGCGTCGCCGTGCCGGTCTTCGCGTTCTTCGCCGCCGGGGTGACCGTGGGCGGGCTGTCCGGGCTGGTCGAGTCGCTCGGCGACCGGGTCGCGCTCGGCATCGTCGTCGGCCTGGTCGTGGGCAAGGTCGCCGGCATCGCCGGGGCCACCTGGCTGGTCACCCGGTTCACCCGGGCCGAGTTCGCCGACGAGCTGGGCTGGCCTGATCTCGTCGGCATGGCGCTGCTCGGCGGCATCGGGTTCACCGTCTCGCTGCTGATCGGCGAGCTGGCGTTCGGGGTGGGCAGCGAGCGCGACGACCACGTGAAGGTGGGCGTGCTCGTCGGCACGCTGGCGTCGGCGCTGCTGGCGAGCGTGGTGCTGCGGCTGCGCAACCGCCGCTACCGGCGCATCGAGGCGCTGGAGGCGGTCGACGCCGACCACGACGGCATCCCCGACGTCTACCAGCGCGACCCCGACACGCCCGGTGCCCCGGGGCTGCGCAGGGGTTCCGCCGACGGCTGAACAACGTCGTTGCCGACCCCGGAACTGCGACGTACCGTCGAGGTACACGAGAGGGGAGGTGGTCCGAACAATTGATTTCTTATCGGACTCGTGAGGTGGCTGTCCGCTAGCCGCCGTCCAGATGGGCCGCCCGTTCGGAGTGGAATCCGAACGACGGCACGATCGCCCGTCCGTCGTACGGCGGCGAGCGAGAACCGGACAGTCACCCGACCCCCGGGCTGCCGACACTTGTCCAGTCGGCCCGTGCGCTGCCGCCTCCCCGAGGTGGCGCCGCGGAGCGGCCCGGGGGTTGTCCGTCCCTGGGCACGGACCGGCCCAGCGCGCTGAGAGGGAGGAACGGCGGCCGTGCAGACCGCTGGGCGTTCCGCGCCGGCCGGCCGCTGGATCACCGACGCCGTCCGCGCCGCTCCCCCCGACACCGTGGCCGCGCTCCTGCCGGCCCGCTTCCCCGCCTACGCCCGCGTCTTCCACCCCGCCGTCCGCTACGACGGCGACGTCGACGTGCACGTCCGGTGGGACGAGGTGGCCGCGGCCAACGGCACGCGGGCGCACCGCCTCATGCAGTGGCCCGGCGTCACCGGCTCCTGGGAGTACCTCGGGGAGGCCGACCAGCCCGGGCTGTGGAACGACGCCCCCGCCGAGGGCCACCTGGTCGCGCACGTCGCCCGGGAACTGGCCGCGGTCCTCGGGGACCAGACCACGACGCCGGGCGAGTGCTGGTTCGGCTGGGACGACGGCGGCGCCGCCGACCTGCCCCGGCTGCGCCTGCCCCGCGCCGACCTGCTGCTGACCCGCGGGCCGGCGGAGCGGGCCGCCAGCAACTTCGCCCCCGAGCCGTACGAGCAGAGCGCCGCGCTGTGGTGGCCGGCCGACCGCGCCTGGTGCGTCGTCACCGACCCCGCGCTCACCAGCACCTACGTCGGCGCGGGGGTGGCCGCCGTCGACGCGCTGCTGGCCACCCGGCTCGAGGTGGCCCCGGCGGGCCCCGCCGACCCGGTCACGCCCGACAGCGACCCGGTCAACGCCGTGCCGCCGCGGGCCTGAGCTCAGGCCCGCGCGGGCTCCGGCGCGCCGACGGTCGCCGCGACCACCTCGTCCCACGGCGTGGCGGTCAGGCCGAAGGCCGCCGTGGTCGCCGTCGCGTCGACCACGTACTCCTGGTCGAACTGGTGCCGCACGTCGAGGACCTCCCGCATCACCGGAGACAGCACCCCGGCGACGCGGAGCACCGGCCACGGGATGCCGCTGACCGGCACCGGCTCCCGGCCCATCGCCCGCGCGAGGTCGCCGAGGGCCCGGCGCTGGGAGCGCGGCGGCGTGCTCGGCACGTGCCAGGCACGGCCCAGAGCCCGCTCGTCGGTGCCGAGGGTTGCCAGCGTGGCGGCGACGTCGGGCAGGTACGCCCAGCTGCGCGGGACGTCGGGGTCACCGACCACCCAGGCGCGGCGGCCGCGGCGCAGCGCCGGGAGCTGGCGCACCAGGTGCGACTGGGCGGCCGGCACCTGCGGCCCGACGAAGTCCGCGGCGCGGGCCTCGGTCATCCGGATCCGGCCGGCCTCGTGCGCGGCCAGCGCCTCGCGCCACATGGCCACCCGCACGCGACCCTTGGTGTCGGTGGCGGCGAGCGGGCTCTCCGGCGTCATCGGCGCGGTGGGCCGGCCGTAGACGTAGAGGTTGGCCATCGTCACGAGCACCGCCCCGGTCCGCTCGGCCGCGGTGAGCAGGGCCGCCGCGACCGGGGGCCAGTCGGTGGTCCAGCGGTGGTAGGCGGGGTTGACCGCGTTGTAGAGGGCGGCGGCGCCCTCGGTGGCGGCGGTCAGCGCCGCGGCGTCGGCGGCGTCCACCCGGCGGTGCTCGACCGCGCCGGTGGCGGTGCCGCCGCTGCGCGACAGCACCCGCACCCGGTGGCCGCGGGCGGCCAGCAGCTCCGCCGTCGTCGTGCCCACGGGGCCCTTGCCCACGATCACGTGCAGTGCCACGGCGATCTCCTCGTCGCTCCGACGAGAGCAGTGCTCTCGTTCGAGGACGACGCTCTCCCACCGGGCGGGCGACTGTCAAGAGCAGCGCTCTCTCTTGTGTGCGGCGCTCTCGTCGGGGAGCATGGCGGCGTGCCCACCGCCCGCGAGCGCGTCCGCGCCGAGCTGACCGCCGAGATCACCGAGGCCGCCCGCCGGCAGCTGGCCGAGGTCGGGGCGGCCGGGCTGTCGCTGCGCGCGGTGGCGCGGGAGCTGGGCATGGCGTCGTCGGCGGTGTACCGGTACTTCCCGAGCCGCGACGACCTGCTCACCCGGCTGATCATCGACGGCTACGACGCCCTCGGGGAGGCGGCCGAGGCCGCCGACGACCCGGATGCGACGCCGGAACGGCGCTGGGCGGCGGTGTGCGCGGCGGTGCGCGACCGGGCCCGCGCCCACCCGCACGAGTGGGCGCTGCTGTACGGCTCCCCCGTCCCCGGCTACACCGCGCCGCGCGACACCGTGCCGGCCGCGTCGCGGGTCGGCGTCGTCCTCGGCCGCGTCCTCGGCGACGCCGCCCGGGCGGGCCGGCTGCACGGGCACGGCGGCCGCGTGCCCGGCCTGCTCGGCGACGTGGCGGTCCAGATCCTGGGCCAGGACGCCCCGGGCATCGACGACGCCGTCCGGGTGCGGGCCCTGCTGGCCTGGAGCGCGCTGTACGGCACGGTCAGCTTCGAGCTGTTCGGCCACCTCGCCGGGTCGGTCGAGGACGCCGACGCCTACTTCGCCCGCGCGGTGGCCGAGCTGGGGGCGCTGGTCGGGCTGGGCGCGGGCTAGAGCGCGGCCAGCTCCGCCTCGAGGTCGTCGAGGCCGAGGGAGCCCTGCGACAGCGCCGCCATGTGCCAGGCCTTCAGGTCGAAGTCGGCACCGCGCGCCCGCTGGGCCGCCGCCCGCCCGGCCAGCCAGGCGCGCTCGCCGAGCTTGTAGCTGATCGCCTGACCGGGCAGGCCCAGGTAGCGGATCAGCTCGCTGTCGAGGAACGCCGGGTCGCTGCCCAGGTGCTCGCCGGCGAACGCCCGCGCGAGCTCCGGCGTCCACGGCTGCCCGCGGTGCCCGGCCAGCACGCCCTCGGCGTCGCCGGGGACCGGCAGCCGCAGGTGCATGCCGATGTCGATGACCACCCGGATCGCGCGCAGCTGCTGGGCGTCGAGGTAGCCCATCCGGGCGCCGGTGTCGGTGAGGTACCCGAGCTCGTCCATGAGCCGCTCGGCGTACAGCGCCCAGCCCTCGACGTTGGCGCTGACCGAGCCCAGCGACGTCTGGTAGGTGGACAGGTCGCCGGAGACGTAGGCCCACTGCGCCAGCTGCAGGTGGTGGCCGGGGACGCCCTCGTGGTACCAGATCGACACGAGGTCCCAGAGCGGGAACCGCTCGCGGCCCAGCGTGGGCAGCCAGGTGCGGCCGGGCCGGGAGAAGTCCTGCGCCGGGCGGGTGTAGTACGGCGCCGCCGCGCTGCCGGGCGGCGCGATCATCGCCTCCACCCGGCGGACCGGCTCGGCGAGGTCGAAGTGCGTGCCGTCGAGCGCGGCGATCGCCTCGTCCATCATCGCCTGCAGCCGCTGCCGGATCGCCTCGACGCCGTCGACGGCGGGGCCGTGCTCACCGAGCCACGCCATCGCCTCCTTCGGCGAGGAGCCCGGCCGCAGCGCCCGCGCCTCGGCCCGCTGCTCGGCCAGCAGCCGCCGGTGCTCGGCCCAGCCCCAGGCGTAGGCCTCCTCCAGGCCCTGCCCCGCGCCGAGGTCCGAGCCGTTCCACCGGCGGGCGGCGACGGCGTAGCGGTCCCGGCCGACGGCGTCCGGCGTGCCCTCGGCCCGCGGGAGGTACTCGTCGCGCAGGAAGTCGCGCACCTCGGCCACGGCGGCGTCGGCCGCGCGGGCCGCGGCGTCGAGGTCACCGCGCACCGCGTCGGGGCCGGAGGCGGCCAGCCCGCCGAAGAACGGCCCGGACAGCCACTCGCCGAGCTGGCCGACGACGGTGGACACCTGCCGCGGCGCCACGAACAGCCCGCGCCGGGCGCCCTCGCGCAGGGTGTCGAGGTAGCCGCGGTAGGCCTCGGGCACCCGGGCCATCCGGCGGGCGACCACGCTCCAGTCGTCGTCGGTCGCCGTCGGCATGAGCAGGAAGACCTGGCGGATCGAGTGCACCGGGCTGAACAGGTTGGACAGCGCGCGGAAGCCCTCGCCGGCCTCGTGCGCGGCCAGCTCGGCGCCCAGCCGCTCGCGCAGCAGCCGGGCGCAGCGGCGCTCGATCGGGTCCTCGTCCAGCGCCGGGTCGGCGGCGAGGACGGCGTCGAGCTCGGCCAGCGTGGCGCGGGCGAGCTCGGCCTCGGCCTCGAGGCCGGCGGGGCTGGGGTCGGGCAGCCGGTCGTCGCCGGGCCGGGTGCCCAGCGACGTCGCGACGATCGGGTCGAGCTCGCAGACGGCGTCGACGTAGCGGTCGGCCACCTCGCGGGGGGCGCCGCTCACCGGAGGCGCTCCAGCCGGGCCGACATGGTGGGTCGCAGCGGCGTGTCCGCGCCGGCGCGGTCGACGGCGTACATGAGCGCCCCGTCCACGATCCCGTACAGCCGCACGGCGCGGGTGGTGTCCGGGGCGTCCTGGGTCCGCGCGACGACGTCGGTGGTGAGCTCCCAGCTCGTCGTCGTGCGGGCGCGGCCGACGTACAGCTCGAGCACGCCCTCGGCGCTGGTCACCAGCAGCTCGACGTCGTCCTCGCCCCGCGGCCGCCAGAAGCCGGACTCGCGGGACGCGGGGCCCTCGACCCGGCCGTCGTCGCCGAGCAGCCAGGTGCGGGACTCGTAGGCGAGGAAGTCGCGGCCGTCGTGGGCGAAGCGGATCCACTGGCCGAAGCGCCGGTCACCGGCGTCCCCGCCGGCGAGCACGCCCTCGCCGTGCCACTCCCCCAGCAGCGGCAGCACCGACAGCAGGCCGTGCGCCACCTCGGGGCCCTCGCGGACGTCGACGGTGTCGGCGACGGGCAGTTCGGTCGGGCCGGTCACCGGCCGGCGTCCCGGGGAGACATGCCCGCCACCGTAGCCCGGCCCCGACCTGCGCTCCCGCGGCGGTCAGCGGCCGCGGGCGGGCCGCCCCGGCGGCGACGGCGGCACGCGGCGGGACCGCTCGGCCGGCCGCCGGGCCAGCCGCCGGGCGGCGAGGCCGCACGCGACCGCGAGGAGCACGGCGAGCGCGACGAGGACCCAGGCGGCGACCACGACGCCACGGTAGGCACCCGCCCGGCGCTGCGCCGCGGGACCCGCCGCCGCGGGGAGGATGGCGCCGTGCCGTTCACGGGAAGCCACCCCGCCGCGGTGCTGCCCCTGCTGCGGACCGGCCTGCCCGCCTCGGCGCTCGTCGCGGGGAGCCTCGCCCCGGACCTGCCCTTCTACCTGCCGGTCGACCTCGGCGTGCGCACGCACACCGCGCTCGCCGTCGTCAGCACCGACGTCGCGCTGGGGGCGCTGCTGTGGGCGCTGTGGCACGGCCTGCTGTCGCGGCCGGCGCTGTCCCGGGCACCGCGCGCCCTGGCCGCCCGGCTGCCGGCCGCGACGGCGCCCGGGCTGCGCCGGCGGCTGCGCTCGCCAGGGGACGTCCTCCGCGTCGTCGCCGCGCTGGCCGCCGGCGCCGCCACGCACGTCGTCTGGGACGCGTTCACCCACCCCGGGCGGTGGGGCGCCGAGCACGTGCCCGCGCTGGCCCGCTCGTGGGCCGGCTACCCCGGCCACGCGTGGGCGCAGGACCTCGGCGGGGCCGCCGGCGCGCTGGTCCTGCTGGTCTGGCTGGCGCGGTGGTGGCGGCGCACGCCCGCCGGGCCCGCGGCGGTGCACCCGCGCTGGTGGCTGCCCTGGGCCGTGCTCGCGGGCGCGGCGGCAACCGCCGGCGCGGTCGCGGCCGCGGGGGCGCCCGACCTGCGGTCGGCCGGGGTCGCCGCGGCGTTCACCGGCGGCGGCGCGGCGCTCGGCGTCGCCGTGCTGCTGGCGCTGGCCTGGACCGCGCGGCGGCGCCCCGCCCGCTCCTGAGGCCCCCGCGCGCGTCGGGCACGCTGGAGGGGTCAGGTCCCGGCGGAGCGGAGGAGGACGGCGTCATCGACCCACGGACCACGGCGGACGGCGCCTCCCTGCACGAGGTGGAGGCCGAGCTCGCCCGGACGGCGGCCCGCCACGAACGGGTGCTCGCGACCGTCGCCGACGGGATCTACGGCCTCGACCGGGCCGGGCGGGTGGAGTTCGTCAACCCGGCCGCCGAGCGGATCACCGGCCGGCCCGCCGCCGACCAGCTCGGTCACGACCAGCACGAGCTCATGCACGACCGGCGGCCCGACGGCTCCCCGTACCCCCGCGAGGAGTGCCCGGTCTGGCAGGCGTTGCGGTCCGGCCGGACCGTGGCCGCCGACGCGGAGGTGTTCTGGCGGACCGACGGCACGCCGGTGCCCGTGGAGCTCATCGCCGTGCCGATGGTGGAGGACGGCGGGGTGACCGGCGTCGTCGTCTCCTTCCGCGACCTCACCGACCGGCTCGCCGCCCGCCGGCAGGCCGAGGAGCTGCGGCGGGTCACCGAGCAGGCCGCCGTCCAGCGGGCGCTGTCCGACCGGCTGCAGCAGGCGCTGCTCACGCCGCCGCCGGAGCCGGACCACATGCAGATCGCCGTCCGCTACCGGCCGGCCGCCGACGGCGCCCGGGTCGGCGGCGACTGGTACGACGCCTTCCTCCAGCCCGACGGCGCGACGGTGCTGGTGATCGGTGACGTCGTCGGCCACGACAGCGACGCCGCGGCGGCGATGGGCCAGCTGCGCGGGCTGCTGCGGGCGCTGGCCTGGGACGAGCAGGAGCCGCCGTCGGCGACGCTGACGCGGACCGAGCGCGCGGCGCGCGGCCTGGCGGTGGGCACCCTGGCCACCGTGGCGCTCGCCCGCGTCGAGCGGCACCCGGACGTGCCGGTGGCCGGGACCCGCGTGCTGCGCTGGAGCAACGCCGGCCACCTCCCGCCGGTCCTGCTCGCCCCGGACGGGACCACCACGCTGCTGGAGACCCGCCCCGACCGCATGCTCGGCGTCGACCCCGACACGCGGCGCACCGACCACACCGCCGAGCTCGAGGACGGGCACACCCTGCTCCTCGTCACCGACGGCCTGGTCGAGCGCCGCGACGCCGACCTCGACGCCGGGCTGGCGGCGCTGCGGGAGGCCCTGCGCGACCTCGGCGAGGTCCCGCTGGAGGAGCTGTGCGACACGGTGCTGGCCCGGATGGTGCCCACGGCCGGCGCCGACGACGTCGCGCTGGTCGCCGTCCGCGCGTTCCCGGAGGACCGGCCACGCCCCCCGGAGGCCGGCCCCCACCGGCTCCCGCCCGGCATGTCCTGACGCCGGGCACGACCGGCCCCGACGCGACCGGCCCCGGACACGACGGCGCCCCTCCCGGCCGCAGCCGGGAGGGGCGCCGTGCGCGCGGACTACTTCTCGAGGACGACGGTCGTCTCGGTCAGCCCGACCTCGGCCTCGACGACGCGCTCACCGCGGCCGACGGGGGCCAGCGAGCGGAGCTTCCACGCGCCCGGGGCGGCGAAGAAGCGGAACTCGCCCTCCGGGCTGGTCACGACCTCGGCGGTGAACTCGTCGGTGGCGTCGAGCAGCCGGACGTAGGCCCCGGCCACCGGCGCGCCGTCGTGCCACACCTGGCCCTGGATCACCGTCTGGGTGTCCAGGTCGATCCCGGCGAGGGCACCGCCCTGCTTCGGGGCGCCGCACATGCTCAGGCCCCCTTCTCGATCGGGACGCCGACCAGCGAGCCGTACTCGGTCCACGAGCCGTCGTAGTTCTTGACGTTCTGGTGGCCGAGCAGCTCGCGCAGCACGAACCAGGTGTGGCTCGAGCGCTCGCCGATCCGGCAGTAGGCGATGGTGTCCTTGGAGTCGTCGAGGCCGGCGTCGGCGTAGAGCTTGCGCAGCTCGTCGTCGCTCTTGAAGGTGCCGTCCTCGTTGGCCGCCTTGCTCCACGGCACGTTCACCGCGGTCGGGATGTGGCCGGGACGCTGCGCGCCCTCCTGCGGCAGGTGGGCGGGGGCGACCAGCTTGCCGGCGAACTCGTCGGGCGAGCGGACGTCGACCAGGTTCTGCTGGCCGATCGCGGCGACGACCTCGTCGCGGAAGGCGCGGATGGAGGTGTCGGGCTCCTTCGCCTGGTACTGGGTGGCGGGGCGCGCGACGGCGTCGGCGGACAGCGGGCGGCTGTCGAGCTCCCACTTCTTGCGGCCGCCGTCGAGGAGCTTGACCTGGTCGTGGCCGTAGAGCTTGAAGTACCAGTAGGCGTAGGCGGCGAACCAGTTGTTGTTGCCGCCGTAGAGGACGACGGTGTCGTCGTTGCCGATGCCCTTGGCGGACAGCAGCTCCTCGAACTGCTCCCTGCCGACGAAGTCGCGGCGCAGCGGGTCCTGCAGGTCGGTCTTCCAGTCCAGCTTGACCGCGCCCTCGATGTGGCCCTTGTCGTAGGCGCTGGTGTCCTCGTCGACCTCGACGAAGACGATGCCGGGGGCGCCGATGTTCTCCTGCGCCCAGTCGGCGGTGACGAGCACGTCGTTGCGGCTCATGGGGGGTCTTCCTCCCTGTGGTGGGTGTGCGGACGGTCAGGCGGTGCGGGCGGGACGGGCCCGCCGGACGGTCAGGTACAGCTCGCAGCCCAGGCAGAACCCGGTGGCCGCGTTGAGCAGGGCCGCGACGAGGGCGAGCCCGGTGGCGACGGCGCCGAGCACCGGCGCACCGAGCAGGTACCCCGCCGCGCCGACGGCGGCGAACACGGACCCGACGAGCTGGGCGAAGCGCACCGGCTCCTCGGGCTCGCGCTCCCGCGCCGGCCCTAGCCGGGGGGCGACCAGGGTGCGGAACAGCACCGCGTACGGCGCGTACCGCAGGCCGGCGGCGGCGCCGACGGCGAAGACGACCGCCTGGGCGGCGGCCAGCCACCCGCTCGCGGTCAGCAGGACGACGGCCAGGACGGCGCTGGTGACCCACGCGGCGACACGCGGGCCGCGCACGTCGACCGTGCGGGCAGGACTCAGGGACATCGACGGGGCTCTCCGGACGGCGGTCAGTTGAAGGACCCCGCTACCCCCCACCGCTCGCACGCTCGCGGTGGGCCCCTGTAGCGGGGCCGGAGATCAGCAGCCCGGACACTGGGCGCTGCCGACGCGGCACAGGTCCACTGTGCGGCGCGAGGTCAGCAGGGTGCCCATGCGGCGAGGGTAGCCGATCACGACCGGGTGCCCGTGTGCGCGTCCACCAGGGCGGTGAGCTCCTCCGGGCGCGGGGCGCCGCTGCTGCGGCCCAGCAGCCGGCCCGACCGGTCCAGGTAGAACAGCGTCGGGGTGCGCCGGACGTCGAGCTCGCGGACCGCCTCCAGGGAGCTCTCGGCGTCGACGTGCACGTACGCCAGGCCCGGCCGGGTGGCCTGCAGGTGCTGCAGCCGGGCGCGGGTGGTGCGGCACGGCCCGCAGAACGCGGTGGAGAACTGGACGACGGTCAGGTCCGCCTCGCCCGGCCGGACGCCGAGCCCCTCGAGGACCGCGGTCGGTCCGCCCACGGGTGCCTCCTCCGTCCTGAGCCGGCCATCGCGGGTGCGCAGCCACCAGGCTGCCGCGGCGGTCAGCACGAGCGCCACGGCGAGCACCGCCAGGCCGGTCCCGCTCATCCCCCGCACCAACCCGACCGGTCCGGTGCGCATTCCCGGGCGGGGTCAGGGCGCGCGCAGCACCGTGTCGGTGGCCTCGGCGGTGACCTCGACGCCGGCGTCGGCCGGGCGCAGGCCGGTCAGCCGGAGCCCGAACGGCAGCTCGACCGGGTAGCGCAGGTCGAGCAGGTCGTCCGCCCGGTCGACGACGACGTCGGGCACGTCGACGCCGGCCGCGTCGGCCTCCTCGACGTCGACCACGAGGTCCTGGCCGTCCAGCGACACCGTGCCCACGGCGGTGAGCGGGACGGTGTAGCCGAGCACCTCCACGGTGCGGGTGACGCGCAGCCCGTCGCCCTCGCGGGCCACGGTGGTGTCGCCGCCGAGCTGCTGCGCGAGCAGCGCGTAGGACAGCGTCGCCGTGCCGTCGACCCGGTCCACCGGCACCTCGCGCACCGACCCCGACAGCGCGTCGGACAGCGGCACGTGCGCCCCGCGCAGCCGGACGTCGGCGGTGGTCCCCTCCGGCTGCCGGAGCTCGGCGGCGGTCAGCGAGATGCGGACGTCGTCGTAGGTCCCCGACACCGCCTGGGTGAGGAACGGCCAGCCCCGGACGTCGACGTCGGGCGTCCCGGCGAGCCCGCCGGCGTCCCGCAGCGCCTCGGCGACCCGGTCCTCGGCGACGCCCTCGGCGACCGGGTCGGCCACCAGCGCGAGGACGACGACCAGCGCGAGGACGACGAGGAGCGCGCGCACCGGGCCTCAGACGGCGGCGAGGGCCAGCAGCACCGGCGCGCAGACGGCCAGCGGCAGCACGGCCTCGACCGCGACCCCGGCGACGGCCGCACCGCGGCGCCGCTCCCCGGCGTCGCCCACCGCGAACGAGGCGGCGGTCCCGGCGAGCCCCGCGACCAGGCCGAGCACCAGGCCGGTCGCGATGCCACCGAACACGTCGGCCGTCCCGCCGGTGCCGCGCGCGACCAGCGTGACGACGACCCCGGTCGCCACGGCGAGCAGCAGCCCCGCCACGCCGCGGTCGGCGCCGGGGGCCACCGCGGGGCGGGGCAGCACGGCGTCGGCGAGGTGCGCGACGACCAGCGCGGCGCCGGCGGCCAGCAGCGGCGTGGCGGCGACCTCGCCGTCGTCGCCGGCGACGTCGGGCAGCAGCAGGAGCGCCAGCGCGCACACGGCGGTGACCAGCACCGCCACGCTGCCCAGCGAGCCGACGACGTCGGTGCGCGGCGGCCGGCGCAGCATCTGGTGCAGCACCGCGACGATCAGCGCGGGCCCGACCACGGCCAGCAGCAGCCCCGGGCCGGGCCGGTCGGCGTCGGCAGCGAGCAGGTCCACGGCGAGGTCGGCGCCGACGGCGGCCGCGGCCCCGATCACCGCGACGCCCGCCGCCCCGGCCGGCGCCGTGGCGGCCACCCAGCCCGCCACGAGGAGGGCCTGCAGCACGAGGACGGCGGCCAGGCGGCCGCGCTCCCCGAGCAGGTCGGGCGCGAGCAGCACCAGGGCGACGGCGGCGCCGGCGACGACGGCCGCGGCGGCGTGCCGCGCGCGGGCGGCCGGCGGGGAGTCCAGCGCCGTGGTCACGTCCCCTCCTGCCCGGGACCGCCCGGCGTCCCCGTCGGCGCCGGCACGTCCCACTCGCCCCCGATCGTCGCAGACGCCCAGCGCCCGACGCGCTCGACGAGCGGAGCGGTGAGGGCGCTCTCGGCGTGTCCGAAGCCGGGGACCACCCACGCGGTCGCCGTCGGGCCGGCCGCCCGCGCCAGCGCGCGGGCGTGCTCGAGCGGGAAGTAGGCGTCCCGGTCGCCGTGCACGAGCAGCAGCGGCGTCGGCGCGATCCGGGCGACCGCCTCCAGCGGCGAGGACGGCACGGTCTCCCACGGCGGGGCCAGGCGGACGCCGAGCAGGCGCGCGCCGGCCCGCCGGCCGAGCGTCGTCTCCAGCAGCCAGTGCACGCGGCGCATGGGCGGGGTGTCGCGGACGTACCAGCGGCTGACCGCGCTGACGGCGACCACCGCGTCGGGCCGGTGCCGGCCGTGCGCCGCCTGCCGCAGCACCGCGCCGCCGCCCATCGACAGCCCGAGGGTCACCACCGCGCCCGCGCCGTCGGCCCGCGCGGCGGCCACCGCCGCGTCGACGTCGCGCAGCTCGTCGTCGCCCCCGGCCCCCGTGCCGCCGCCGGAGCGGCCGTGCCCGCGGAAGTCCAGCGCGCGCACCTCGCCGAACCGGGACAGCCAGCCGGCCATCCGCCGGAACGGCGGGTAGGCGGTCGAGTTGGTGAACCCGTGCGCCACGACGAAGACGAGGCGCGTGGCCGGCGTCGAGGCCGGGACGACGACGCCCGCGAGCCGCACGCCGTCCTCGGTGCGGACCGTCACCGGACGCGCTCGGGTGACCTCGGAGGGAACGGGACGCACGTCGGCTATCCTGCGGTCTCGGTTCGACAGCGCCGTCGATGCCCTCCCCGAGGAGACGACATGCGACTCGTGCTCATGACCGCGGCGCGTCAGGCGACCACCGAGGTGCTGCCCGCCCTGGGGCTGCTCGGCCACCAGGTCCGCGTGGTGGCCCCCGAGCTGTCGAGCCTGCTCGACGGCGACTCCGGCGACGTCGTGCTCGTCGACGCCCGCCACGACCTCATCCAGGCCCGCACGCTGTGCAGCCTGCTGTCCTCGACCGGGGTGGCCTCCGCCCTGGTCGCGGTCCTCTCCGAGGGCGGGCTGGTCGCGCTGTCGGCCGACTGGGGCGTCGACGACGTCCTGCTCGACACCGCCGGCCCGGCCGAGGTCGACGCCCGGCTCAAGTGGGCCACCGCCCGCCGGCTCGCCGCGACCACGCCCGCCGACGGCGCCGACGGCGGCGTCACCCAGGCCGGCGAGCTGGTCATCGACGAGCACAGCTACTCGGCGAAGCTGCGCGGCCGCCCGCTCGACCTCACCTACAAGGAGTTCGAGCTCCTCAAGTACCTCGCCCAGCACCCGGGCCGGGTGTTCTCCCGCGCCCAGCTGCTGCAGGAGATCTGGGGCTACGACTACTTCGGCGGCACCCGCACCGTCGACGTCCACGTGCGGCGGCTGCGCGCCAAGCTCGGCACCGAGCACGAGGCGCTGATCGGCACCGTCCGCAACGTCGGCTACAAGCTCGACCAGCAGGTGGCCGACGCGACCGCCGCGGCCGCCCGCGCCGAGGCCGAGCGGTCGGCCAACACGGTGGCCGACGCCTCCCCCACCACCGCCCCGCTGCTCTGAGCGCCGCCGCCGTCTCCGACTCCGCCGGGCTCGACCCCGCGCGGACCGCTGCCGTCCTCGCGCTGCTGCGGGCGGCCGCGGCGGCCGACGGCGTGCGGCCGCTGTCGGAGGAGGCCGAGCTGCGGCTGCAGCACGGCGGACCGCCCGGCGGCCGCGACGTCGTCGTCACCGACGACGACGGCGGGCTGACCGGCTACGCCCGGCTCGAGCTCGGCGACGGCACCGGGGACGCCGAGGCCGAGCTGGTCGTCGCACCCGCGGCCCGGGAGCGCGGGGTGGGCGGCGCGCTGCTGACCCGGCTCGAGGGGCTCGCCGCCGGCCGGCCGCTGCGGGTCTGGGCGCACGGCGACCTGGCGGCCGCCACCGCGCTGGCCGGCGCCCGCGGCTACACCCGGGCGCGCGTGCTGCTGCAGATGCGCCGCCCGCTCACCGACGCCGACCTCGACGCGCCCGCCCCGCTGCCGCCGCACGTGTCCGTGGCCGCCTTCCGCCCCGGCCGGGACGAGGCCGCCTGGCTGCGGCTCAACGCGCGGGCTTTCGCCGCCCACCCCGAGCAGGGCGCCTGGACGCCGGAGGACCTGCGGCTGCGCGAGGCCGAGCCCTGGTTCGACCCGGCCGGCTTCCTGCTGGCCTGGCGCGGCGACCCCGACGCCGGCGGCACGCTGCTCGGCGCGCACTGGACGAAGGTGCACCCGCCCGGCGACGCCGGCCCGGACGCCGTCGGTGAGGTGTACGTGCTGGGCATCGACCCCGACGCCCAGGGGCTCGGGCTCGGCCGGGCGCTGACCGGGCGCGGCCTGGCGCACCTGCGCGCCCGCGGCCTGGACGAGGTGCTCCTCTACACCGAGGAGGACAACACCGCGGCGGTCACCCTCTACGAGCGGACCGGCTTCACGCGGTACGCCGTCGACGTCTCCTGGCGCCGCGTCCCCTGACTCCGGATCCCCGGCACAAACGCCCATTTCTGCCGCACCGGGACGGCCCGCCGCCACCTGAAACGCGCGGGTTCACCTGCCGGACGTGATGCTGTTCTCACCCGGTCGACAAAGGCTCGGTTCGCGTTCACCGGGCGTTCATCGAGCGACCCGGGACCGGCCACCTGGGCTGCCTACCGTCCCCTTCCGTTGGTCCTCCCCTGCCCGGCATCGAGGTCCGGGCACCTCCGGAAAGGCACTGGCTTGAAGCTCAGCACCCGGTCGCGCGCCGTCGTCCTCAGCACGGCACTGGCCAGCACCCTCACGCTCGCCGCGTGTGGCGCCGCGAACGAGTCCGAAGGCTCCTCGGGCGGCAGCGGCGGCGGTAGCGGCGCGGGCGCCGCCGAGCTCAGCGGCGACCTGGTCGGCGCCGGCGCCAGCAGCCAGCAGGCGGCCATGGAGGCCTGGCAGGCGGGCTTCGAGGGCGAGTACCCCGACGTCCAGTTCAGCTACGACCCGGCCGGCTCCGGCGCGGGCCGCGAGCAGTTCATCGAGGGCCGGGCCGACTTCGCCGGCTCCGACGCCGCGCTGGACGACGAGGAGCTCGCCTCCGCGCAGGAGCGCTGCGGTGGCGGCGAGGTCTTCGAGCTGCCGAACTACATCTCGCCGATCGCGGTGGTCTTCAACCTCGAGGACGTCGACTCCCTCGACCTCACGCCCGACGTGATCGCCCGCATCTTCACCGGCCAGATCACCACCTGGAACGACCCGGCGATCGCCGAGGCCAACCCGGACGCCCAGTTGCCCGACACGGCGATCACCCCCGTGCACCGCGCCGACGACTCCGGCACCACGGACAACTTCACCGACTACCTGTTCCAGACCGCCGGTGACGTGTGGACCTCGGAGCCCGACGGCGTGTGGCCGCTGCCCGGTGGCGAGGCCGCCAACGGCACCTCCGGCGTCGTGGGCGTCGTCGAGAGCACGGCCGGTGCCGTGACCTACGCCGACGCCAGCCGCGCCGGTGACCTCGGTGTCGCCAACGTGGGCGTAGGCGAGGACTTCGTCGCCCCGTCGGCCGAGGCCGCCGCGGCCGTCGTCGAGAACTCCCCCGCGGTCGAGGGCCGTGGCCAGTACGACTTCGCCATCGAGGTCAACCGGCAGACCGAGGGATCGGGCGAGTACCCGATCGTCCTGGTCAGCTACCACATCGGCTGTGTCGAGTACGAGGAGCAGGCGACCGCCGACAACGTCAAGGCCTTCATGTCCTACGTGATCAGCGAGGACGGCCAGCAGGCCGCCGCCGACAACGCCGGCAGCGCGCCGATCTCCGACACCCTGCGCGAGCAGGCCCAGCCCGCGGTCGACGCCATCGTGGCCGCCGGCTGACACAGCACCCACACCCGGTGGCCCGGGGGGTCGACCGACGCCCCGGGCCGCCGCCCCGCCCGGAGACGGGCTCCCCGCACCACCGATCGACCCCGGAGCAACGGTGACCGCCACGAAGGCCCCGACCCCACCCCCGTCGCAGCAGCGCGCCGTGCGCCGGGCGGGGGACCGCATCTTCGCCGGCAGCGCCAAGGGCTCCGGCATCTTCATCCTGCTGGTGCTCGCGGGCGTGGCCGCCTTCCTCATCAGCGAGGCCGTCCCCGCTCTCACGGCGCCGGCGGAGGACATCCCCGGCGGCGAGGGGCTGGGCAGCTACATCGCCCCGCTGGTCCTGGGCACGCTCCTCGGCGCCGTCCTCGCCCTGGTCGTGGCCACGCCGCTCGCGGTGGGCATCGCGCTCTTCGTCACCTACTACGCGCCCCGCCGCATCGCGGCCGGCCTCGGCTACGTGATCGACCTGCTCGCGGCCATCCCGAGCGTCGTCTACGGCTTCTGGGGGCTCGCGGTCCTCGCGCCGGCGCTGGTCCCGTTCCACGTCTGGGCCGCCGACAACCTGGGCTGGATCCCCCTGTTCGCGGGTCCCGCCTCCACCAGCGGCCGCACGATGCTCACCGTCGGCCTGGTGCTCGCGGTCATGATCCTGCCGATCATCTCGGCCATCTCCCGCGAGGTCTTCAGCCAGGCCCCGGCGCTGCACCGCGAGGCCGCGCTCGCCCTCGGCGCGACGCGCTGGGAGATGATCAAGATGGCGGTGCTGCCCTACGGCAAGTCCGGCGTCATCGCCGGCGCGATGCTGGGCCTGGGCCGCGCGCTCGGCGAGACGATGGCGGTGGCCATCGTGCTGTCGGGCGGCGCCGCAGCCACGCTCAACCTGATCAGCAGCTCGAACCCCTCGACGATCGCGTCGAACATCGCCCTGCGCTTCCCCGAGGCCACCGGGCTGGGGATCAACACCCTGATCGCCAGCGGCCTGGTGCTGTTCGTCATCACCCTCGCGGTCAACATGCTCGCCCGCTGGATCGTCAACCGGCGCGCCGACTTCTCCGGAGCCAACTGATGAGCACCTCCACGCAGTCGACGCTGCAGGTCGCCCCCGACCCGTCCGGCCCGGTCCCCCGCCGCTCCCGCCTCCCCCGGTTCGCCCCGCTGGGGCTCTACGCCGCCGGCATCGCCGTCGGGGCGCTCCTGTCGGCGCTCACCGGCTTCAGCGTGGCGCTGACGGTGATCTACGGCGCCGTCCTGGGCACCCTGGCCGTGTACGTCGGGTCCCGGGTCGTCGAGGGGTCGCGCAAGGCCGCCGACCGCCTGGTCACCGCGCTGGTGACCACCGCCTTCGCGATCGCGATGATCCCGCTGGTGTCGCTGGTCTACACGGTGCTCGAGAAGGGCCTGGCCCGCTTCGACGCCGTGTTCTTCACCAACTCGATGTTCCGGGTCGTGGGTGAGGGCGGCGGCGCCTACCACGCGATCCTCGGCACGCTGATCATCACCGCGGTGACCGCGGTGATCTCGGTGCCGATCGGCCTGCTGACCGCGATCTACCTCGTCGAGTACGGCACCGGCCGGCTGAAGAAGGCGATCACCTTCTTCGTCGACGTCATGACCGGCATCCCGTCGATCGTCGCCGGCCTGTTCGCCTTCGCGCTGTTCACGCTGCTGTTCGGCAACGACGTCCGGCTCGGCCTCATGGGGTCCGCGGCCCTCTCGGTGCTCATGATCCCGGTCGTCGTCCGCTCCTGCGAGGAGGTCCTCAAGCTCGTCCCCAACGAGCTGCGCGAGGCGAGCTACGCCCTGGGCGTGCCCAAGTGGCGGACGATCGTCAAGGTCGTCCTGCCGACCGCCGTCGCCGGCCTCGGCACCGGCATCACCCTCGCCGTGGCCCGCGTCGTCGGCGAGACCGCGCCCCTGCTCATCACCGTCGGCCTGATCACCGGCACGAACCTCAACCCGTTCGACGGACGGATGGCGACGCTCCCGGTGTTCGCCTACTACCAGCTCACGCAGCCGGGTACCGACACCCAGGCGTTCCTCGACCGGGCCTGGACGGCGGCACTCGTCCTCATCATCCTGGTGATGGTCCTCAACGTCGTGGCCCGCCTGATCAGCCGTTTCTTCGCCCCCAAGACCGGTCGCTGACCGACCCCCCGACCCGGAGGATCCCCCCGTGGCCAAGCGCATCGAGGTCTCCGACCTCAACATCTACTACGGCAACTTCCTCGCCGTGGAGGGCGTGAACGTCTCCATCGAGCCGCGCAGCATCACCGCGCTGATCGGGCCGTCGGGCTGCGGGAAGTCGACCTTCCTGCGCTCGCTCAACCGCATGCACGAGGTCATCCCCGGCGCCCGCGTCGAGGGCAAGGTCGTCATGGACGGCCAGGACCTCTACGGCGCCGACACCGACCCGGTCGACGTCCGCCGGCAGATCGGCATGGTCTTCCAGCGGCCCAACCCGTTCCCGACGATGTCGATCTACGACAACGTCATCGCCGGCAACCGGCTCAACAACAAGCGGATGAAGAAGTCCGAGACCGACGAGCTGGTCGAGCGCTCGCTGCGCGGCGCCAACCTGTGGGACGAGGTCAAGGACCGGCTGGGCCGCCCCGGCTCGGGCCTGTCGGGCGGTCAGCAGCAGCGACTGTGCATCGCCCGCGCGATCGCCGTCGAGCCCGACGTGCTGCTCATGGACGAGCCCTGCTCGGCCCTGGACCCGATCTCCACGCTGGCCATCGAGGACCTGATGACCGAGCTCAAGGAGCGGTTCACCATCGTCATCGTCACGCACAACATGCAGCAGGCGGCGCGGGTGAGCCAGTCCACCGGGTTCTTCAACCTCAACGGCGTGGGCCAGCCCGGCCGGCTCATCGAGTTCAACCCGACCGAGAAGATCTTCAGCAACCCCGACCAGAAGGCGACCGAGGACTACATCTCCGGCCGCTTCGGGTGAGGGAAGGACCCCCTCGCCACCCGCCGCACGCGAGCTCGCGGCGGGACCCTGCGAGGGGGCCTCGACCGTCCGCGGGCCCGGTCGGCTGCTGCTGACCGGGCCCGCGTCCGTCCGGCGTCCGGATCCGGCCCTGCGCCCGCTCGTGCGCTGCCCCCGATGCGGACCAGAGCACGAGCGGCTGCACGGAGCCCCACCCGGCGGGGCACCCCGGTCAGCAGCTGACGGGCGCGGCGGGGGCGGGCGTCGTGGAAGGCGCCGCCGGGGTCTCGGGAGCCGGAGGCGCGGCGGCCACGGCCGGGGCGGGGGGCACCTGCACCGGGACGACGCCGGTGTAGCCGGGGCCGAGGACCAGCTGGACGGTGTCGCCGATGGCGTCGCTGGGCTGCAGGACGGCGCCGGGGACGGCGGCGGCCACGGTGCGCGCCTGCTCGACCACCCCCGGGCCGTGCCGGACGACGGTCTGGTTGACCGTGCCGCGCTCGTTGCCGACCTCGCCCACGGTGAAGCCCTGCTGGCGCAGCAGGTCGCCGACGGTCGAGGCCAGCCCGGTGGTGGCGGTGCCGTTGAGGACGTCGACGGTGACGGCGGCCGGCGCCACGGTGAGCGGCTGGGCGGCCGGGCTGGCGGGCGGCTGCTCGGGCGCGGTGGCGGCGGGGTCGGCTGCCGGGGTCTCCACCGGGGTCCCCGCCGCGGCTGGGTCCGCCGGTGCGGTGGCCGCCGCGGCGACCGGGGTGGCCAGCTCGGCGGGCACGGTGCTGTCCTCGATGACGTCGTCGAACAGCGTGCGGGTGGCCGGGCCGTCGAGCAGCACGTACGCCTGGTCGCTGCCGGCCGGCACGTAGCCGACCTGCGCCACCGGCAGGCTCGCCCGCTGCACCGCGTCGCCCTCGAGGTCGCCGAGCGCCGAGGCCAGCGTGCGGAGATCGCCGAGCGTCGTCTGCTCGTCGACGGTGAGCGCGTCGGCGGACCGCGTGAGGAAGCGGGTGAGGTCGTAGGTGTTGGCCAGCGTCCCGACGGTCAGCGCCGAGCGCAGCGTGGCCGACAGCAGCAGCTGGGTGCGCTCGGCGGCGGCGACCCCGGTGACGTCGGAGCCGGCGTCGCCGGGCGCGAGGTAGCGGCCGACCTGCGCCCCGGTCAGCTCCGACGTGCCGGCCGGCAGCGGCGCGGCCGAGGCGGCGTCGGCGGGACCGGCGGTGGGCAGGCAGACGCTGACCCCGCCGACGGCGTCGACCATCGCCGGGAGGCGGCCGAGGTCGACGGCGAGGTAGTGGTCGACGCGCAGCCCGGACAGCTGCTGCACCGCGCGGACCATGCACGAGGGCCCGCCGACCAGCAGCGACGCGGCGAACGCCTCGGAGACGGGCTCGCGCGCGGCGCCGTCGTCGGTCCGGCAGGCGGGGGTGTCGACCCACGCCGTCGGCGGGACGCTGACCAGGACGGCGCGCTCCTCGTCCGCGGCGACGTGCACGAGCAGCGTGGTGACCGAGGCCGGCCCGTCGGTGCCGGGGAGGTCGGTGCCGACGACGAGGTAGGTGGTCGACCCGTCCTGCAGCTGCGGGGCGATCACCTCCGGCCCCTCGGGGGCGAGGGCGGCGACGCGGGCGATGCTGCGGTCGACGTAGGCGTACAGGCCGGCGTGGTAGCCGACCACGAGGCCGAACAGCACGCCGAGGACCACGGCGGCGCGGACCAGCCGGCGGCGGCCGGGGCTGCGCGGCGGGCGGGGGGCCACGGGCCGGCGGCTGCTGCCGGCGCCGGACATCGCCGGGCCGTCGAGGCCGGGGATCGGCGGGTGCGCGGGGCGGCCGGGCAGCGGCGGGACCGGGCGGGAGTACTGGACGACCACGGGGGGCGTGCCGGGCAGCGGCGGGACCGGGCGGGAGTGCTGCACGCCGGCCGGCGGCGGGACCGCGACGGGGCGGGGGACGCCCGCCGGTGGCGTGCCGGGCAGCGGCGGGACCGCGACGGGGCGCGGGACGCCCGCCGGTGGCGTGCCGGGCAGCGGCGGAACCGGGCGGGAGTGCTGCACGCCGGCCGGCGCGGCGGGGACCGGCGGCAGCCCGCGGCGGGGCTCCTCGGCGGCCGGGGACGCGGCGGCCGGTGGCGCGGCGGCAGTGCCGGGCACGGGCGGCTTCGGCCCGCGGTGCGGGGGCAGCGACTCGCCGGGCTCCAGCGGGATGGGCACCTCACCGGTGCGGCGCGCGGCGCGGCGGCCGGTGGCGCCGCCCTGGCGGGCGAGCAACTGCTCGACGGTCACCGGACCGGGCGCGTCGCCGCCCTCGGCCCGGTCGTCCCCCCGCTCGTCCCGCACCGCTGTCGATCCCATCGTCGTGGTCCGTGCCGTTGCACACCGCACGCGCGGCAGTACTCAACGATACGGGCGGAGAGCACCCGCGACCGGTTGCGCGCGATGTGACCCGCCGGGCGGGTCGCGTATCCGCAGGCCACGGACGAGGGAGGGGACCTCGACAGACGAGCGGGGTCCGGCGCGCGGACGTAGCGTCGGCGCGTGCGGCTGCCCTCGATCCCCGGTCCCTCCGACGTCTTCACCGCCGTCGAGAGCCTGCGCGACGGCGTCGCCGAGGCGCTCGCGCTCGTGCCCCGGGTCGCCGCGGCGGTCGGGCGGCTCGAGGGGCTGCTGGACCGCGTCGACGCCGTCGTGGACCGCGCGGAGGGCCTGGTCGACCGGGCCGACGGCGCGGTGACCGCCCTGGACTCGACGCGGCAGCGCGCCGACGAGCTGGTCGCCGGCGCCGGGTCGACGCTGCAGGCCGCCGACGCCGCGATCACCGCGGTCGGCGGGACGCAGCAGAAGGCCGACGCCGCCATCAGCGCCGTCGAGGGCACCCAGCGCCGCGCGGACGCCGCGATCGGCGCGGTCGAGCAGACCCAGTCCCGGGCCGACGTCGCGATCGGCGCCGTCGAGGGCACGCAGTCCCGGGCCGACCGCGCGATCGAGGCCGTCGAGGGCACCCAGAGGCGGGCCGACGACGCCATCGCGGCGGTGGGCAGCACCATCGAGCGGGCGCAGGGCGCCGTCGGGCGGGCCGAGGGCGCGGTCGACCGGGCCGAGGGCACGCTGGGGCGGGCGGACGGCGCGGTCACCGCCGCCGAGGGGCTGGTCGGGCGGATCGACCCGCTGCTGGCCGGCTACGAGGAGCCGCTGACGCAGCTGGCGCCGTCGGTGCGGCGGCTGGCCGAGACGCTCGACCCGCACGAGGTGGAGGCGCTGGTCCGGCTGGTCGACCGGCTGCCGGACCTGGTCACGCACCTCGACGAGACGATGCTGCCGGTGCTGGAGTCGCTGGGTGACGTCGGCACCGACGTCCACGACCTCGTCGACACCATGCAGGACATCCGCGAGGTGGTGAAGGGCTTCCCCGGCTCCCGGCTGTTCCGCCGGCGCGGCCGCGACGAGATCGCCGAGGACGAGAGCGCCGAAGGGGCCCAGGAGCGCACCGGCTCCTGAGCCCCCTCGGGTCCCGCTCGTCCCGCCGGTCAGGTCTCGGTCGGGTACCCCAGCGCGCGGGCGACGTCGCCGATCCGCTCGTAGGTCTCACCCTCGGGCAGCCGGCGCAGCTCGTCGACCACCGCGTCGGTCGCCCGGTGGTCGAGCGCGGCCTCGACCAGTCCCGGGCCGTCGTTCGGGAAGTCGGCCCGCACGAGCCAGCGCGCCAGCTCCGCACGGGCGACCACGGCGTCCTCGGTCATCCCGACGGGGACGCCGCCGACCAGGGTGCCCGCGGGGTCCGCGGCGATGTCCGGCTCGCCCTCGGCGACCGGCTCGACCTCCCGGAACTCCTCGGCCCGGGTGGCCCGCTCGGCCTTCAGCATCCCCTGGATCTCGTGCTCGAGCTCCTCGTCGAGCCGCGGGTTGTGCTTGTTGCTGCGCGACGACACACCAGCGAACCCGTCGTCCATCTCGCTCACGATCGTCTCCCTGTCCCTGTGACTACTTCTCGTCGAGCGCGGAGGGCCTGTGCACCGCCGTCTTGCCGCTCTTGTCGCTCTCCACCTCGTACTGGGGGTCGTCCGAGCTGGCCTTCACCTCCCGGCCGCCGGCCTCCGTCTCGTCCGTGATCTTCCGGGTGACGGTCCCCTCGACCGTGCTGCCGTGGCTGTTCCAGGTGACGTGGTCACCCTTCTCGAAGTCGTCGGTCATCGTCGGACCTCCACGTCGTCGGGTCGTCCCTCCCCCGTGCCCGGCGTCCGGAGCGCACACACATCGACACCGGCAGCGACGCAGATCACCCTCCGGAGCGCCGGCGTCACCCGCTCGTGCGGTGGCAGGACCGCCGCGCTCACGTAGCGTGTCCGGTGACGGGGACCGGACGAGCGAACCTCCTGCTGAGAGTCGAGCAGCGGTGACGCTCGGTGAGGCGCCCCGTCCTCGATCGCCGGCCCGGTCGACCCCATTCCCCCGGGGTCGGCCGGGTCGGCCCCGTTCCGGGGCCGGTCCCTACGCTCGCCGGCGTGACCGATCCCGCCGGCCCGCCCGCTCCCGCTGACGGGGACCACCTGCCGGGCAGCCCCCGCCCCGTCGACGTCCTCAGCGTCGTCTCCGTCACCGACGTCACCCCGTCGGTGCGCCGGGTCGTGCTCTCGGGGACCCCGGACGCCGTCGCCGCGGCCGGGCCCACGGTCAACCTGCTGGTGCCCCGCGTGGGGGACCCGGAGCCGCGGTGGCCGGCGGTCGCGCGGGACGGCCGGGTCGTGTGGCCGGCCGGGGCGCACGGCATCAGCCTGCGCAGCTACACCGCCCGCCGCCAGGACACCGCCCGTGGCGAGGTGGAGATCGACTTCGTGCTGCACGGTGACGGCCCGGCCGCCGCCTGGGCCGGCGCGGCGGCCCCCGGCGCCCTGCTGGGCGTGGCCGGCAGCGGCCCGCTGGGCGACCGGCCGGCCGGCACGCTGCTCCTCGCCGGCGACGAGACGGCGCTGCCGGCCATCAGCCGCATCCTGGGCGCGGCCGGCCCGGACACCGTCGGGACGGCGCTGCTCGAGGTCGCCGGGCCGGAGGAGGAGCAGCCGCTCGCCGCGCCGGCCGGCGTCGAGGTCCGCTGGCTGCACCGCGGCGGCACGCCGCCCGGGGAGAGCACCCTGCTCGCCGACGCCGTGGCCGCGACGGAGCGCCCGGCCGGCGACGACGTCTTCGCGTGGGTGGCCGCCGAGTCGGCCGCCGTCCGGGCGGTGCGCGCCGACCTGCGCGGCCGGTGGGGGCTCACCCGCGCCCAGCACCACGCGATCGGCTACTGGCGGCGCGGCCGCGCGATGGCGCCCGCCGGCTAGCGGGGTCACCCCCAGGGAACTCACAGGTAGCGTCCAGGGGGACGGCAGTTCCGCGGCACAGCCTCGGGGCATGACGACAGCAGCCAGGCGTCCGACGGGAGTTGTCGTGACGGGAGCCCGCACCGCTCGACCCGCCGCCCCGGAGGCGCGCCTCCTGGTGGTCGACGACGAGCCCAACATCCGCGAGCTGCTCTCGGCCAGCCTGCGCTACGCCGGGTTCGAGGTGGCGACGGCGTCCGACGGCCAGCAGGCGCTCGCCCTGGCCTCGACGTTCCGCCCCGACCTGCTGGTCCTCGACGTGATGATGCCCGGCCTGGACGGCTTCGGCGTCGTCCGCCGGCTGCGGGAGACCGGGCGGCACACGCCGGTGCTGTTCCTCACCGCGCGGGACGCGGCCGAGGACAAGGTCTCCGGGCTGACCCTCGGCGGCGACGACTACGTGACCAAGCCGTTCAGCCTCGACGAGGTGCTCGCCCGCATCCGGGCGGTGCTGCGCCGCAGCACCGGCCAGCAGCGCGCCGTCGAGACCGGCCGGCTCACCTTCGCCGACATCGAGCTCGACGAGGAGTCGCACGAGGTCGTCAAGGCCGGCCAGGTGGTGAGCCTCTCGCCCACCGAGTTCAAGCTGCTGCGCTACCTCATGGCCAACGCCGGGCGGGTGCTGTCGAAGGCGCAGATCCTGGACCACGTGTGGAACTACGACTTCAACGGCGAGGCCAACGTCGTCGAGTCCTACATCTCGTACCTGCGGCGCAAGGTGGACACCACCGAGCCGCGCCTGCTGCACACCATCCGCGGGGTGGGCTACACCCTGCGCCTGCCCCGCGGCGCGTGAGCACCCCCCCGGGTCCTCCTCCCGGAGCGGCGCTCCGCAGCGGCCCCCGCCTCCCGCGGGTGCCGCTGCGGATCACGCTCGTCGCCATGCTGCTGGTCCTGGTGACCCTCGCGCTGGTCGCCACCGGGGTGGCGGCGACGTCGCTGCTCAAGCGCTACCTGGTCGACCAGCTGGACCAGCAGCTGGAGAGCACGCTGCGCGAGACGGCCGGCTCGCAGGACTACCTCACCGACTGCCTGTTCGGCAGCCGCCAGCGCTACCTGGCCCCGGGCAACTACCTGGGGTGCGTGGTGCCCGGGGACGAGGAGCCGGTGGTGCTCTCCGGCCCGGACGACGAGGACGACCTGCCCGCCCTCGACTCCGACGACGTCGCCGCGATCGCGGCCCGGGCCGCGGCACCCGGCGGACCGCCCCAGGACGGCGGCCCGGGCCGGTCGCTGGCGGAGACGGTGGCCTCCGGCGACGGCGACACCTACTGGCGGGTCACGGCCGCGGAGCTGCCCGGCGGGCTGGTGCTCGTCGTCGGCGGGGACCTCGACCGCGACGACCGGGTGATCGCGCGGCTGGTGGCCATCGAGGTCGTCGTCGGCCTGGTGGTGCTGGGCGCCCTGGGCGTGGCCGGGTACTGGCTGGTGCGCAGCAGCCTGCGCCCGCTCGCCGAGGTGGAGCGCACCGCGCAGGCGATCGCCGCCGGGGACCTCTCGCAGCGGGTGGCGCCGGGCGACAGCCGCACCGAAGTCGGCCGGCTGTCCCAGGCGCTCAACGGCATGCTCGCGCGGATCGAGGACTCGTTCCGCGCCCAGCGGGCCTCCGAGGAGCAGGCCCGGGCGTCGGAGGAGCGGATGCGCCGGTTCGTCGCCGACGCCAGCCACGAGCTGCGGACGCCGCTGACCTCCATCCGCGGCTTCGCCGAGCTCTACCGGCAGGGCGCCGTCACCGACCCGGAGGAGACCGCCCGGCTGATGCAGCGCATCGAGAGCGAGGGCGGCCGGATGGGCGTCCTGGTCGAGGACCTGCTGCAGCTGGCCCGGCTGGACATGCAGCGGCCGCTGTCGATCGCGCCGGTCGACCTGGCCGAGGTCGCCGGCGACGCCGTGCACGACGCGCGGGTCCTGCAGCCGGACCGGCCGGTCAGCCTGCTCCTGGACGACTCCCTCACCGAGGTGCCGGTGGTCCTCGGCGACGAGGCGCGGCTGCGCCAGGTGGTCGGGAACCTGGTGACCAACGCGCTGGTGCACACGCCGGAGACCGCCCGGGTGACCGTCTCGATCGGCGAGGACACCAGCGGCGGCGGGGACGTGGTGGTGCTGCGGGTGGCCGACGAGGGCCCGGGCATGGCGCCCGAGGACGCCGCCCGCGTGTTCGAGCGCTTCTACCGGGCCGACGCCTCGCGCAGCCGCGCCGCCGGCGGCACGGGGCTCGGCCTGTCGATCGTGGCCTCGCTGGTCGCCGCGCACGGCGGGGAGGTCTCCCTGGACAGCGCCCCCGGCCGTGGCGCGGCCTTCACCGTGCGGCTCCCCCGCTCCGGCCCCGAGGTGCCCGGCGTCCCGGGCGGCGCTCCCGGCGCGGCGCCCGGGCCCGCGCCCACCGGTCCCCCCGGGCAGCCCGCCGAGCCCGCGGGGCTACCGTCCGCCGGTGACCACTGACAGCGGAGGAGCTCCCTACGACGCCGCGCTGATGGCCGCGGTCGCCGACCTGGGCGACGCCCTGCGCGGCCTGGTCGACGCCTCGGTGCGCACCGCCGTCCCCGCCGCGGACCTGCAGGAGGTCGCCGCGGGGGTGCGGGCCGCCACCGGCCGGCTCACCGCCGCGGTCCGCCCGCCGGGGCAGCTGCCGGCGCTGGACGACCCGGTGCGGTTCCGGCGCGTCTACAACCCGGTGGCCGGGGTCGGCAGCGCCTTCGCCCCGCCGCTGCGGCTGCGCGAGGAGCCCGGCGGCGTCGTCGGCGAGGTGTCCTTCGGCCTGGCCTACGAGGGGCCGCCCGGCTTCCTGCACGGCGGGATGAGCGGCCTGGTGATGGACCAGGTGCTGGGCGCGGCCACGATCCGCGCGGGCCTGTGGGGCATGACCGCCCGGCTGGAGCTGGACTACCGGCGGCCGGTGCCGCTGGACACGCCCGTCGTCTGCCGCGGCCGGGTGACCGAGGCCGGCGGCCGCAAGTCGGTCGTCACCGGCACGATCGCGCTCGCCGAGGCACCCGACCGGCCGCTGGTCGAGGCGCGGGCGGTGTTCGTGCTGCCGCGCGAGGACCTGCGCGCCGAGTACTTCGCGCGGGTCACCGACGCCTCCGGCCGGCACGCCCCGCCCTCGCGCCCCACCGACGCCACCGCCCCCGGAGGTGCCGAGTGAGGGACGTCGAGGTCGCCGCGGCCGCCGCGCGGGCGGCCGCGGAGGCGCTGACCGGCCTGCGCGCCGGCGGGCTGAGCGGCCGGGCCCTCGGCGACGCCGGCGACGCCGCGGCCCAGCGGGCGATCACCGCCGTTCTCGCCGCCGAGCGCCCCGACGACGTCGTCTTCAGCGAGGAGGCGGCCGACGACCGCAGCCGGCTGGAGGCCGGGCGGGTGTGGATCGTCGACCCGCTGGACGGCACCCGCGAGTACGGCGAGACGGAACGGTCCGACTTCGCCGTCCACGTGGCGCTGTGGGTCCGGGGGACGCTGGCCGCCGGCGCCGTCGCGCTGCCCGCCGTCGGGGAGGTGCTGGTGACCGACCCGGCGCCGGCCCTGCCGCCGCCGGTGGCCCGCCCGCCGCGGATCGCGGTGAGCCGGACCCGGCCGCCGGCGCAGGCCGACGCGGCCGCCGCGGCCGTCGGCGGCGAGCTGGTGCCGCTGGGCTCGGCGGGGTTCAAGGTGTCCTCGGTGGTCCGCGGCGAGGTCGACGCCTACGTGCACGCCGGTGGGATGTACCAGTGGGACTCGGCGGCGCCGGTCGCCGTCGCGCTGGCCGCGGGGCTGACCGCGGTCCGGCTGGACGGGTCGCCGCTGCGCTACAACCAGCCCGACCCCTCGCTGCCCGACCTGCTGGTGTGCCGCCCCGAGCTGGCCGCGGACCTCCTGGCCGCCGTGCGCTGAGCGCCGGGCGAGGGGCCGGCCCGGGTGGCTCGACCCGGTGACGGACACTGGTGGGGTGACGACCCCCGACTACCGGCTCACACAGCTGGAGACGCTCGAGGCCGAGTCGATCCACGTCATCCGGGAGGTGGCCGCCGAGCTCGAGCGGCCGGTGCTGCTGTTCTCCGGCGGCAAGGACTCCATCGTCATGCTGGAGCTGGCCCGCAAGGCGTTCGCGCCGGCGCGCATCCCGTTCCCCGTGATGCACGTCGACACCGGCCTGAACTTCCCCGACGTCCTCGAGTTCCGGGACAAGCGGGTGGCCGAGCTGGGCGTGGAGCTCGTCGTCGCCTCGGTGCCCGACGCGATGGCCCGCGGCCTGGTCCGCGAGGAGCCCAACGGCTCGCGCAACCGGATCCAGACGCCGGTGCTGCTCGAGGCGGTGGAGGAGCACGGCTTCACCGCGCTGTTCGGCGGCGCCCGGCGCGACGAGGACAAGGCGCGGGCCAAGGAGCGGGTGTTCTCCTTCCGCGACGAGTTCGGCCAGTGGGACCCGAAGAACCAGCGGCCGGAGCTGTGGGACCTCTACAACGGGCGCATCCACCTGGGCGAGTCGATCCGGGTGTTCCCGCTGTCGAACTGGACCGAGCTCGACATCTGGCAGTACATCGCCCGCGAGGGCATCGAGATCCCGCCGCTGTACCTCGCGCAGGAGCGGGAGGTCGTCGAGCGGCAGGGGATGCTCTACGCGGTCAACGAGTTCGTCCGCCCGCGCGAGGGCGAGCCGGTGTCCCGCGAGACGGTGCGCTACCGGACCGTCGGCGACGCCAACCTGACCGCGGCGGTGCGCTCGGAGGCGCGCACGGTGGAGGAGGTCATCGCCGAGATCGCGGTGACCCGCATGACCGAGCGCGGCGCCACCCGCGGCGACGACAAGGTCAGCGACGCGGCGATGGAGGACCGGAAGAAGGAGGGCTACTTCTAGCGCGACGCCGGCGGCGGTAGCGGAGCAGGGCGGCGGCGGTGACGGCGAGCAGCAGCAGACCCGCCGGCCAGGCCACCGCCTCGGGCGCCGCGACCCCCAGCGCCTCGGCGACGACGTAGCCGAGCGCGTACCCCGCGACGACGACCAGCAGCACCGGGACGAGGAACACGAAGCCGCCCACGCGACGCACCTCCCCGCGGGCCCGGGTGGTCCCGCTCACACCAGCGTCCCCGATCGCGGGCCCCGGTGCCGCGGCTGGGACGATGGGGGTCATGTCCGAGCAGTCCGCGGTCGACGTCCACTCCCCCGCCGCCGAGCAGGCGGCCGAGATCGCGACGGCGCGCAAGGACATCCTCCGCATCGCCACCGCCGGCTCGGTCGACGACGGCAAGAGCACCCTGATCGGCCGGCTGCTCTACGACAGCAAGGCCGTGTTCGAGGACCAGTACGCGGCGATCGAGCGGGCCAGCAAGGGCGACTACGTCGACCTCGCGCTGCTCACCGACGGCCTGCGCGCCGAGCGCGAGCAGGGCATCACCATCGACGTCGCCTACCGGTACTTCGCCACCCCGCGGCGGACGTTCATCCTGGCCGACACCCCCGGGCACGTGCAGTACACGCGGAACATGGTCACCGGCGCCTCGACGGCGGACCTGGCGATCGTGCTGGTCGACGCGCGCAAGGGCCTGGTCGAGCAGAGCCGCCGCCACGCCTTCCTCGCCTCGCTGCTGCGGGTGCCGCACCTGGTCGTCGCGGTCAACAAGATGGACCTCGTCGACTGGTCCGAGGACGTCTACGAGGGCATCCGCGACGAGTTCACCGCGTTCGCGACGAAGCTGTCGATCCACGACCTCACCGTCGTCCCGATCTCGGCGCTGCACGGCGACAACGTGGTGACCCGGTCGGAGAACACGCCCTGGTACGGCGGGCCCTCGCTGCTGCACCACCTCGAGCACGTGCACGTCGCCGGCGACCGCAACCTCGTCGACACCCGCTTCCCGGTGCAGTACGTCGTCCGGCCGCAGTCCGACGCCTTCCACGACTACCGCGGCTACGCCGGCACCGTGGCCAGCGGCGTGCTCCGTCCCGGCGACGAGGTGCAGGTGCTGCCCAGCGGCCTGTCCACCACGATCGCGGGCATCGACGGCCCGCGCGGACCGGTCGCCGAGGCCTTCCCGCCCATGGCGGTGACCGTGCGCCTGACCGACGACGTCGACGTCTCCCGCGGCGACCTGATCTGCCGGCCGGGCAACGTGCCGCAGGTGACGCAGGACCTCGACGCGCTGGTGTGCTGGATGGCCGAGGAGCCGCTGCGGCCGCGGCAGCGGCTGGCGGTCAAGCACACGACCCGCTCGGTGCGCGCGGTGGTCAAGGAGCTGACCTACCGGCTCGACGTCAACACGCTGCACCGCGACCTCGAGGCCACCGAGCTCGGCCTCAACGACATCGGCCGGGTCAAGCTGCGCACCACCCAGCCGCTGTTCGTCGACGACTACAACAGCAACCGGGTCACCGGCCGGTTCATCCTGGTCGACGAGGCCACCAACGCCACCGTCGGCGCCGGGATGCTCCCGCCGCACCGCTGACGGCGGGTCCTCACCCCAGGCGGACGGGGAGGACCTCGAAGCCGCGCAGCGTCTGCAGGTCGCGGCGGACGGGGCGGCCGGCCACCCGCAGCCGCGGGAAGCGCTCGGTGAGCGTCCGCAGCCCGACGACGCCCTCCAGCCGGGCCAGGCCCGCGCCCAGGCAGTAGTGGACGCCGCCGGAGAAGGCCAGGTGCTCGCGGGCGTTGGGCCGGGTGACGTCGAAGCGCGCGGGGTCGGCGAACACCGCCGGGTCCCGGTTGGCCGCGCCGAGCAGCAGAGTCACCCGCGTGCCGGCCGGCAGGGGCACCCCGGCGACCTCGGTGTCGCGGACGACACTGCGGCCGGTGAGCTGGACCGGGCTGTCGTGGCGCAGCACCTCCTCCACCGCGCCGTCCCAGCCCGCCGGGTCCTCCCGGAGGGCGTCCCACTGGTCGCGGTGGGCGTCGAGCAGCACGACGGCGTTGCCGAGCAGGTTGACCGTGGTCTCGAACCCGGCGCCGAGCAGCAGCATCACCGTGGCGTGCAGCTCCCGCTCGGAGAGCGCCTCGTCGTCGGGGAGGGTGACCAGCCGGCTGACCAGGTCCTCGCCCGGGTGGGCCCGGAGCCGCGCGAAGTGCCCGCGGAGGAAGGCGTGCATGGCGCGCAGCGCGCGCTCGGCGGCCAGGTAGCGGCGCAGCGGCAGGCCGGGGTCGAGGGTGGCGGCCGCGGCGGCGCCCCAGCGCAGGAAGTCCTCGCGGTGGTCGGCGGGGACGGCGAGCAGGTCGGCGATGACCAGCACCGGCAGCTGCGCGGCGTAGGCGTCGACCAGGTCGACGACGTCGTGGCGGCCGGCCAGCCGGTCCAGCAGCGCCTCGGCGGTGCGCCGCACCATCGGCTCGGAGGCCAGCGTGGCGCGCGGGGTGAAGGCGCGGCTGACCAGCCGGCGGAAGCGGGTGTGGTCGGGCGGGTCGGTGACCAGCATGGACGGCGGCTCGGCCACGCCGGTGGCGTCGAGCTCGTCGCCGAAGCGCAGCGCCCACCGGACGAGGGCCGGCGCCCGGGACCGGTCCCAGCCCACGCCGGCGGCGTCCGAGCGCAGCACCGCGGTGGTGACGGCGTGCGAGGCGGTGACCGGGCCCAGCGCGCCGCCGGACAGCGGGCCGCGGGCGCGCAGCTGGTCGTAGAGGGCGTAGGGGTCCTCGCGGGCCGCCGGGTCGCGCAGCAGCCGGCCGACCGGGTCGCCCCGGCGGGCGGCGCGCGCGAGGTACAGGGCCGGGAGGCCGTGGCCCAGCGCGTAGCGGGTGGCCGTGCGGGCCGGGCGCAGCAGGCGCGCCGTCGCGGGCGGGGTCGCGGGGTCGGCGGCGGTCCGGTCCGGCCGCGGGGACGTCGTCGTCACAGCACCTCCCGCCCGGCGGGCGCCGGGCGGGAGGAGTGTGTCAGCTCAGGACTCGGTGTCCGGGGGCGCGGGCGCCTGGCTGGCGTCGCCGTCCCAGTCCTTGCCGGCCTTGTAGGCGTGCCCCGAGGCGCTGTCGGTCTGGTCGGCGACGGTCTGCGCCATCTCCTCGTCGGACAGGCCCTCGCCCGCGGCCTCGGTGTGGCTGGTGGGCTCGCTCATGCCATCTCCTCCGTCGAACGGCTTCGGTCCCTCCAGCCCTCCCCGGCGCGCCCCGTGGTCAAACTCGGGCCAAGGTCACCCGCCGAGACGGACCGGACGCGCCTGCCGCCGTCGGAGCGCGACTGCCCGTGCGTGCAACGCCCGTTCCCTACGATCGGGCACGACCGGTCGCGGGCGTGGCCCGCCGGACTGCGAGGAGGCCCCGTGGCCACAGGACCGTCGGTGAGCGCCCCGCCGGCACCCGGGGACGACGCGGTCGCGGCCCTGGAGCAGCTGGTGCGGGAGATCGACCGGTGCGCGGCCCAGCTGCAGGACGCCCGGACCTGCGCCGAGCAGCTGCTGTCCCAGCGCCGCTCGGGGGACAGCTGGCTCGACATCGTCACCGAGGAGTCCCGCCCGCTGGTCGTCGAGCGGATCACCACCGTCCTCGGCGCCCTGGCCGGCGCCGGGTCGACGTGGCGCCGCGCCCAGGCCCGCGCGCTGCAGGCCGAGCAGGTGAGCATCAACCGGATCGCCGCGATGTTCGGCGTCACCCGCCAGCGCATCTCGGCCCTGCTGCGGGACCAGCCCGGCCCCGCCGACCGGGACGGCGCGACGGCCTAGGCGCTCAGGGCGTCGATGGCCTTGTAGACGCGCTGCTCGGAGATCGGCCGGGGCGTGCCGAGCTGCTGGGCGAACAGGCCCACGCGCAGCTCCTCGACCATCCACCGGATGCGGGTGACCGGGTCGTCGGGGGCGCCGGTGGGCGGCACCTCGCGGCGCAGCTGCTCGTACTCGGCGGTGACCGCGGCGACCTGTTCCGTCCAGAGCGCGTCGCGCACCGCGTTGGCCGGGAGCTTCTCCAGCCGCAGCGCCATGCCCTTGAGGTAGCGGACCAGGTCGGGCAGCCGCCGCCGGCCGGCGTCGGCCACGAAGCCGCGGTGCAGCAGCCCGGTCATCTGCCGGCGCAGGTCGGCGACCGCGGCCTCGGGCACCCGGCGCCCCGGCGCCGCGCCGATCGCGACGGCGACCTCGCGGGCCTGGGTCAGCACCGCCTCGACCCGCCGCACGGCATCCTGGGTGAGCGGCAGCAGCTGCTGCCTCGCCGTCGTCACCAGGGCGGCGAAGGCGGCCTCGTCGCGGGGTGGCCCGCCGGCGGCGGCGACCAGCTCGTCGGCCGCGGCGTCCACGCAGTCGTCGACGAGCGCGGGGATCTCGCCGTCGGGGTTGAACTGCAGCGCCAGCCGGCTCTTCGGGGAGAGCCCCCTGACCACCTGCCGGGCGGGCGAGCCGGCCACGAGCACGAGCAGCCGCCGGGCGCCGCGCCAGGTCAGCCGCGTCGCCTCGGCCTCGGTGGCCACCACTCGGACGCCGACCGTCGTCCCCTCGTCGACCAGCGCCGGGTACGCGGTGACCACGTGCCCGCCGCGGCGGACCTCGACGGTGCGCGGCAGCTCGCCGAGCGTCCAGGCGGTCAGCCCGGTGCGCTCCAGGTCCGAGGCGGCGCGGGCCAGGCTCGCCCGGCTGGCCGGGGCCACCTCGCGGCGCAGCGCCTGCAGGTCCTTGCCGGTCGCCAGCGGCCGCTGCCTGTCGTCGAGCACGCGGAAGGTGGCGCGCAGGTGCGCCGGCACCTCGGCCGGGCGCCAGGCGTCCGGCGGAACGACGACGGCCGCGGCCCGGCGCAGCTCGCGCTCCAGGGCCGGCAGCAGCGGCTCGGTGGGACCGATGTGCGGCAGCACCTCGCGGACCCGGTCGGGGATCGGCACCAGCGCCCGGCGCAGCTGCTTGGGCAACGTCCGCAGCAGCGCCGTCACCAGCTCCTCGCGCAGGCCGGGCACGGTGAAGGCCAGCGACTCCCCCGACGTCCGCTCGGCGACGGTGTCGAGCACCGCGAGCGGCACGTCGACGGTGACGCCGTCCTCCGGTGCGCCGGGGGCGAAGGCGTAGGACAGCGGCAGGGTCAGCCCCTGCGTCAGCGGCACCTCGTCGGGGAAGTCCGCGGGGTCCACCTGCCCGGCCGCGGCCGCGTCGGTGAGCATCTCCGGCGTGAGGGTGAGCAGGTCCGGGGTGTCGCGGCGGGCCTGCTTCCACCAGCGGTCGAAGTGCCGGGTGGAGACGACGTCGGCGGGGATGCGGGCGTCGTAGAGCTCGAACAGCGTCTCGTCGTCGACCCGGATGTCCCGGCGGCGGGCCCGCTCCTCCAGCTCGGCGACCCGCTCGATCGCGCGCTGGTTGTCGGCCCAGAAGCGGTGGTGCGTCGTCCACTCGCCCTGGACGAGGGCGTGCCGGATGAACAGCTCGCGGGAGACGACCGGGTCGATCGAGCCGTACTGCACCCGCCGGCCGACGACGAGCGGGATGCCGTGGAGGGTGACCCGCTCGGTGGCGACGACGGAGCCGCGCCTGGCGTCCCACCGGGGCTCGGAGTACTCGCGCCGGACCAGGTGGCCGGCCAGCCGCTCGACGTCGTCGGGGTCGACGCGGGCCACGGTGCGGGCGAACAGCCGGCTGGTCTCCACCAGCTCGGCGGCCACGACCCAGCGCGGCGGCTTCTTCGCCAGCGGGGTGCCGGGGGCGATGACGAACCGGGCGCCGCGGGCGCCGAGGTACTCCCGGCCGCCGCGGCGCCGGTCGCCGTCCTTCCTGCGGGTGTCCTCGACCTGGAGCCCGACCTGCGACAGCAGGCCGGCGAGCAGGGAGGTGGTGATGCCGCGCTCGTCGGGCTCGGCGGCGAGCGCGCCGGGGGTCATGCCGAGGCGGCGGGCGGTGCTGCGCAGCTGGCCGTGCAGGTCCTGCCACTCGCGGATGCGCAGGTAGTGGAGGAACTCGCGCTTGACCGTGCGGCGGAACGCGCTGCCCGACAGCGCCTCCTGCTGCTCGGTCAGGTGGCGCCAGAGGTTGAGCAGGGTGAGGAAGTCGGAGTGCTCGTCGGCGAACCGGGCGTGCATCTGGTCGGCGGCCTGCTGGTGCTCGGTGGGCCGCTCCCGTGGGTCCTGGATGGTCAGGCCCGCGGCGACGACGAGCACCTCCTCGAGCACGCCGCGCCGGTCGGCCTCGACCACCATGCGGCCCAGCCGCGGGTCCAGCGGGAGCTGGGCGAGCGCCCGCCCGGTGTCGGTGAGCCGGCCGGCGTCGTCGAGGGCGCCGAGCTCCTCGAGCAGCGCCCGGCCGTCGGCGACGGCGCGCCGGTCCGGCGGGTCGACGAACGGGAAGTCCTCGACGGCGCCGAGGTCGAGCGCGGCCATCTGCAGCAGCACCGAGGCGAGGCTGGTGCGGAGGATCTCCGGGTCGGTGTACTCCGGCCGGGCGTCGAAGTCGTCCTCGGTGTAGAGCCGGATCGCGACGCCCTCGGCGACGCGGCCGCAGCGGCCCGAGCGCTGCCGCGCCGAGGCCTGGCTGATCGGCTCGATCGGCAGCCGCTGGACCTTGGTGCGCGCGCTGTAGCGGGAGATGCGCGCGGTGCCGGGGTCGACGACGTACCGGATGCCGGGCACGGTCAGCGACGTCTCGGCGACGTTGGTGGCCAGCACGACCCGGCGGCCGGTGTGCGGCTGGAAGACCCGGTGCTGGTCGGCGGCCGACAGCCGGGAGTAGAGCGGCAGCACCTCCACGCCGGGGAAGCGCTCGGTCAGGGCGTCGGCGGTGTCGCGGATCTCGCGCTCACCGGCGAGGAAGACGAGGACGTCGCCCGGGCCCTCGTGCGCCAGCTCCTCGACCGCGTCGCCGATGGCGGTGACCTGGTCGCGGTCGGGATCGGCGTCCGGGTCGTCGGGGTCCACCACCGGCCGGTAGCGGACCTCCACCGGGTACGTGCGGCCGCTGACCTCGACGACGGGGACCTCGGCGCCGTCGACGGAGAAGTGCTTCGCGATCCGGTCGACGTCGATGGTCGCCGAGGTGATGACGACCTTGAGGTCGGGCCGGCGCGGCAGCAGCTGGGCGAGGTAGCCCAGCAGGAAGTCGATGTTGAGGCTCCGCTCGTGCGCCTCGTCGACGATGATCGTGTCGTACTGGCGCAGCAGCCGGTCGTGCGCGATCTCGGCCAGCAGCACGCCGTCGGTCATGAGCTTGACCAGCGTGCCGTCGCCGACCTGGTCGGTGAACCGCACCTTCCAGCCGACCGCCCCGCCCAGCGGCGTGCCGAGCTCCTCGGCGATCCGCTCGGCCACCGTGCGCGCGGCGATCCGCCGCGGCTGGGTGTGCCCGATCCGCCCGCGCACGCCCCGGCCGAGCTCGAGGGCGATCTTGGGCAGCTGGGTGGTCTTGCCCGAGCCGGTCTCCCCGGCGACGACGACCACCTGGTGCTCGCGCAGCGCGGCGGCGATGTCCTCGCGGCGGGCGCTGACCGGCAGCTGCTCGGGATAGGTGATCGCGGGGACGGCGGCCCGGCGGCGGGCGATGCGCTCCTCCGCGGCGGCGACGTCGGCGGCGATCTTCCCGAGAGCCCGCTCGCGCGCGGCCTCGTCGCGGGTGCGGCGCAGGCCCTCGAGCCGGCGGCCGAGCCGGTGCTCGTCGTCGAGGGTCAGCGCGGCCAGCCGGGACCGGAGGTCCGCGAGGGTCGCGGTCACGGGCGCGCTCGACTCCCTTCCGGGGTGGGGGACGGGTGGCGACCGGGGCCACCGCCCCCAGGATCGCAGGTCCGGCCCGCGCCGCCGGACGTCCGGAGCTGCTGGGCCAGGGGGTGCAACGCGCGGGGGCGCCGGACCCTTCCCGCGAGAGGTGCACCCAGCGGCACCCGCGGGTACCGGAGGTGGACCCGTTGTCGCTCACGTCACGATGCGTGCACGGTGCAACTGGTTGCGTGTACCGCGCATGGACTTGTACCGTGCACTCATCAACTCCCCACCGCCTCCGGAGTCCCCGATGTCCCCGTCCGGATCCCGCGACGCCGGCCCTCCGGCCGCGCCGTCGCCGCAGCGGGTGGCGGAGGTCCGCCGGCTCTCCGAGCAGATGCCGCGCTTCATGCGGCTGGTGCACGCGTTCAAGAGCCTCCCGTCCACCACCGACGGCCGGGAGCGCGCGGCCCTGGTGCTGCTCTTCCCGCTGACCCGGCTCGGGCCGCTGCGGCAGAGCGCGCTGGCCGAGCTGGTGCACGCCGACCCGTCGACGGTCAGCCGGCACGTGGCCTGGCTGGTCGAGCGCGACCTGGTGCAGCGCGTGGCCGACGAGACCGACGGCCGCGCCACGCGGCTCGTCGTCACCGACGCCGGCCGGGCCGCCGTCGAGCGGCTGGCCGCGGAGCGCACCACCCAGCTCGCCGCGATGCTCACCGGCTGGTCCGACGCCGACCTCGCCACGCTCACCGGGCTCTTCGGGCGCCTGCTCGACGACCTGACGGCAGCGCTGCCGTCCGACCCCCGGTCCCCCTCTGCCCTCCCCGTCCCGAGAGAGAAGCCATGACCCAGACCACCCGCGCCGGCGCGAACGGCCGACGGGACGCCCGTGCGGCGGCCGCCGCGCCCGACGCCAGCGGCGTGTTCACCCACCGGCAGATCATCACGATCCTGTCCGGCCTCATGCTCGGCATGTTCCTGGCCGCGCTCGACCAGACGGTCGTCTCGACCGCCATCCGCACCATCGCCGACGACCTGCAGGGCTACGACCTGCAGGCGTGGGCGACCACGGCCTTCCTGATCACCTCGACGATCGCCACGCCGCTCTACGGCAAGCTCTCCGACATCTACGGCCGGCGGCCGTTCTACCTGTTCGCCATCGCGGTCTTCGCGATCGGCTCGGCGCTGTGCGGCATCGCCGACTCGATGTACGAGCTGGCCGCCTTCCGCGCCGTCCAGGGCATCGGCGCCGGTGGCCTCATGTCGCTGGCCCTGGCCATCATCGCCGACGTCGTCCCGCCCCGGGAGCGCTCGAAGTACCAGGGGTACTTCATGGCCGTCTGGGGCACGTCCAGTGTGCTCGGCCCGGTCATCGGCGGCTTCCTCGCCGGTCAGGCGTCGATCCTCGGCCTCGACGGGTGGCGGTGGATCTTCTGGATCAACGTGCCGCTGGCCGTCTTCGCCTTCGCCGTCGTGGTGCGGGTGCTGCACCTGCCCCACGAGCGGCGCGACCACCGCATCGACTGGCCCGGCGCGCTCGCGCTCGTCGTGGCCCTCGTCCCGCTGCTGATCGTCGCCGAGCAGGGCCGCACCTGGGGCTGGGGCTCGGGCCGGGCACTGGCCTGCTACGCCATCGGCGCCGTCGGGCTGATCGGCTTCGTGCTGGCCGAGCGGGCCTACCGGGACGACGCGATCCTGCCGCTGCGGATGTTCGCCAACCGGACCTTCTCGGTGAGCAGCGTCTCCAGCATCGTGCTCGGGGCCGGCATGTTCGGCGGCATCCTGCTGCTGCCGCAGTACCTGCAGGTCGTCCACGGGTCCAGCCCGACGATCGCCGGTCTGCAGATGCTGCCGCTGGTCCTCGGCATCATGACCGGTGCGATGACCTCGGGTCAGACGATCGCGCGGACGGGCAAGTACAAGGTGTTCCCGCTCGTGGGCGTCGTCCTCATGGTCGTGGCGCTCGCCTCGCTGTCCCTGGTGGTCGAGGCCGACACCTCGGTCTGGACGCTGGTGCCCTTCATGCTCCTGCTGGGTCTGGGCCTGGGCTTCAACATGCAGCCGGTCATCCTCGCGGTGCAGAACGCCGTGTCGCCGCGGGAGATCGGCGTCGCCACCTCCTCGGTGACGTTCTTCCGGCAGATGGGCGGCACGATCGGCACGGCGGCGTTCCTGTCGATCATGTTCTCGCGGCTGGGCACCGAGGTGCCGGAGCAGATCCGCCAGGCCGCGCAGTCCAGCCCGGAGGCCGCGCAGCAGGCCGGTGCGCTCCTGCAGGCGGGGCCGGAGAGCGTCCTGTCCGACACCAGCGCGATCGAGCAGTACCCGGCGCTGGTCCTGCCGTTCCGGACCGGTTTCTCCAACACCCTCGACCTGGTGTTCCTGGTGGCGGCGCTCGTCGTCGCGGTCGGCTTCTTCGTCCTGTGGTTCCTGCCGCAGCTCGAGCTGCGCAACCAGTCGGGCATCCAGGCGCAGCAGGCCGCGGCCGGCCAGACGGCCGGTGCCGCACCGGCCGCCGGGACCGCCGAGGACGCCGCCCAGGCGGCCGGTGCCGCGGCGCCGACGTCGACGGCTCCCCCGGCCGGGCGCCCCGGCGACGCCGAGCCGGCACCGCGCCTGACGCACTGAGCCTGACGCACTGAGCCGAGAGGCCCCTCCCCGCACCGCGCGGGGAGGGGCCTCCCGTCGTGGTGCGACAGGAATGGCCGTCTCCGCCGCTCAGCGGATGATCATCGGCCGCGTGCACGGCGCGGCGGCGCGTCGTCCCGTGTCGCGTGCACGCAGCCGATGATCGCCACGAGCGGGCCGGGCCGCGGCGCCCGCTGGCCCGGCGCGGACCCGGCCTATCGTGGGCCGGTCGGGCCGCGCGCCCGGCTCTCCCGCCGCCGTCGTCCGTGGAGGCCCCGTGTCCCCCAACCTCATCCTGTCGCCACGCGACCTGGACTTCCTGCTCCACGAGTGGCTCGAGGTCGAGACCCTCACCAAGCGGCCCCGGTTCGCCGAGCACTCGCGCGAGACGTTCGACGCGGTGATGGAGCTGGCGCAGCAGATCGCCACGGAGCACTTCGCGCCGCACAACCGGAAGGCCGACGAGAACGAGCCGCGGTTCGTCGACGGCCGGGTGGAGATGATCCCCGAGGTCGCGAAGGCCCTCGCGGTCTTCCGCGAGTCCGGGATCATGGCCGGGACCTTCGACGAGGAGTACGGCGGCATGCAGCTGCCGCAGACCGTCGGGCAGGCCGCGTTCGCCTGGTTCAAGGCGGCCAACGTCGGGACCTCGAGCTACCCGTTCCTGACCATGGGCAACGCCCGGCTGCTGCTCGCGCACGGCTCGCAGGAGCAGAAGGACCGCTTCGTCCGGCCGATGCTCGAGGGCCGCTGGTTCGGCACGATGGCGCTGTCCGAGCCGCAGGCCGGGTCCTCGCTGGCCGACATCACCACCCGCGCCGAGCCCCAGGACGACGGCACCTACCGGCTCACCGGCAACAAGATGTGGATCTCGGCCGGCGACCACGAGCTGACCGAGAACATCGTCCACCTGGTGCTGGCCAAGATCCCTGGCGGCCCGGCGGGCGTGAAGGGCATCTCGCTGTTCATCGTGCCGAAGGTGCTCGTCGCCGACGACGGGTCGCTCGGCGAGCGCAACGACGTCGTCCTGGCCGGCCTCAACCACAAGATGGGCTACCGCGGGACGACGAACACGCTGCTCAACTTCGGCGAGGGCGTGCACACCCCCGGCGGGCGGGCCGGCGCGGTCGGGTACCTCGTGGGCGAGCCGCACAAGGGGCTCTCCTACATGTTCCACATGATGAACGAGGCGCGGATCGGCGTCGGGATGGGCGCGACCGTCCTCGGCTACACCGGCTACCTGCACGCGCTGGAGTACGCCCGCACCCGCACCCAGGGCCGCTCCGCCAGCAGCAAGGACCCGTCGTCGCCGATGGTCCGGCTGGTCGACCACCCCGACGTCCGCCGGATGCTGCTGGCCGCCAAGAGCTACGCGCAGGGCGGCCTGGCGCTCGGCCTGTACTGCGCCCGCCTGGTCGACGAGGAGCGGACCGGCGAGACCGAGGACGACCGCGGCCGCGCCCACCTGCTGCTCGACACCCTGACGCCGATCGCCAAGGCGTGGCCCTCGCAGTGGGGGCCGGTCGCCGACGACCTGGCCATCCAGGTGCACGGCGGCTACGGCTACACCCGCGACTACCCGGTCGAGCAGTTCTACCGGGACAACCGGCTCAACCCGATCCACGAGGGCACCAACGGCATCCAGGCCCTGGACCTGCTCGGCCGCAAGGTCACCGTGCACGGCGGCGCCGGGCTGCGGCTGCTGGCCGAGACGATCGCGGCGACGACGGCGCGGGCGGCCGGGACGCCGTTCGCCGACCTGGCCGCGGACGTCGACGCCGCCGTCGCCCGGCTGGTCGCGGTGACCGGCACGCTGTGGGGCACCGGCGACCCGGCACTGGCCCTGGCCAACGCCAGCGCCTACCTCGACGCGGCCGGGCACACCGTCGTCGGTTGGCTGTGGCTGGAGCAGGCGCTGGCCACGCGCGACGAGACCAGCGACTTCCACGAGGGCAAGCGCGCCGCGGCGCGGTACTTCCAGCACTGGGAGCTGCCCCGGGTGCACACCTGGCTGGACCTGCTGGAGTCCCTGGACCGGACGGTGCTCGACACCCCCGACGCCCACCTCTGAACGCACTCGCGCCCCGCGGCTCCGGGAGGAGCGGCGGGGCGCGGGTCGTCCCGGGCGGCCCCCTGGGGTCCCGCCGCGAGCTCGCGAGCGGCGGGGGGCGAGGGGGTCCTCCTCCTACGCCGCCCGGGCCATCCCGACCGCCTCGACGGCGGCACCGGCCGGGGCGGTCTCGCGGCGGGCGGCCGCCCGCTGCTCGCGCTCGTACCGCGCCGTGGTCGACGTGCCCATCGCGATCACCAGGGCGGTCAGGACCAGGAACCCGACCAGGGTGACTGCAGGCCACAGAAGCATCTCGAACGTCCCCTTGCTCGTCTCGTGACGCCGGCCGGGCGGCGGGCCCGGCGGCTCGTCTCTGGAGACTGTGTCCCCAGCGAACCGCCCTCTCAATCGTCGCTGCGCAGTGTTCACCTGACAGGCTGTGACCGACTTCACCCGTCGGGGCCGTCGGAGGCCGGTGCGCCGCCGGGTCCGGCGCGTGGTGTCATCGAGGCGTGTCCGCAGGTGCCGAGGTCTTCCCCGCCGGCACCGGCACCCCGCCCGCCCGCACCCGGCCGGCGCTGCTGGTCCTGACCCTCTCACTCGGCGTCACCACCCTGTCGCTGCTGCAGAGCCTCGTGGTCCCGGTGCTCGGGCCGATCGGCGAGCAGCTCGGCGTCTCGCCGGCCGCGGCCGGCTGGGTGCTCACCGCCAACCTGCTGGCCGCCGCGGTGTTCACCCCGGTGCTCGGCCGGCTCGGGGACACCCGCGGCGAGCGGCCGGTGATCCTCGGCATCCTGGTCGCGGTCGCGCTCGGCACGCTGCTGGCGATCGTCACCCGCTCGCTGCCGCTGCTGCTGGTCGCGCGGGTCCTGCAGGGCTCCTCCTACGGGCTGTTCCCGCTGTCGATCAGCGTGCTGCGCCGCGAGCTCCCGCCGGAGCGCCTCAGCGTGGCGATGTCGGTCGTCAGCAGCACCCTCGGCGTCGGCGGCGTCGTCGGCCTGGTCGCCGCGGGCCTGCTCACCGGCGACGGCGGGGACTACCACCGGCCGTTCTGGATCGGGCTCGGCGTCACGCTGCTGTCCCTGGTGCTCGCCGCGGTCCTGCTGCCCCGCCGCACCGCGACGGCGAGCGGGCGGGTCGACTGGCTGGGCGCCGTCGTCCTCGGTGTCGGCCTGGTGCTGCTGCTCCTGCCGGTGTCGCAGGGCAACACCTGGGGGTGGACCTCCCCGCTGACGCTCGGCTGCGCGGCCGGCGCGCTGGCCGTCCTCACCGGCTGGGTGCTGCTGCAGCGCCGCCGCGCCCAGCCGCTGGTGCGCCCGGCGCTGCTCACCGACCCGCGGATGCTCGTGCCCAACATCGCCGGCTTCACCACCGGCATCGGGCTGTTCGTGTCCTTCCTCGCCGTCATGCAGTACGTGCAGACGCCGCCCGAGGTGGCCGGCTACGGGTTCGGCGCGCCGGTGCTCGAGGCCGCCGTCGTCTACCTGCTGCCCGGCGGCGTGGTCGGCATCCTGCTGGCGCCGCTGGCCGGCGAGGTCGTCGACCGCATCGGCGCGCTGCCCACGCTGCTCACCGGCGCGGTCGCCGGCGTCGCCGGGTTCGTCGTGTTCGCGCTGGGCCGGTCCGAGCCGGCGCTGGTGGTCGTCGCGGGGCTGCTGTCGCAGGCCTGGGTGACCGTGGCCTACGCGGCGCTGCCGACCCTCGTGGTGCAGGCGGTGCGGCGCAGCGAGACCGGTGTCGCCAACGCGGTCAACTCGATCGCCCGCGCGGTGGGCCAGGCGGTGGGCAGCACGCTCACCGTGGCGCTGCTCGGCGCCACCCTCGACCCGGCCACCGGCCTGCCGCGGGCCTCCGGGTTCACCGCGGTGGCCCTGCTCGGCGCGGGTGCCGCGGGCGCGGTGGCGCTGGTCAGCCTGGTCGGGATGGTGCAGGCGCGGCGCAGCGGGCCGGCCGGCCCCGACGACCTGCACGACGTCGAGCGGGCCACCGCCGGCGCCGGCGAGTGGTCCCCGGTGTCCGGCATCCGCTGACGCCCGCGACGCGCCGGGATGATCACCGGGCGCATGGAAGCGGTCCGTCCGGGGAACCCAGGGTCCGATCGACCCGCCCCCAGACCCGGAGGACGACCCATGGCCCGCCCGCACGGCTCCCGCGCCGCGAGCACCGACACGGCGAAGCCGGCACGCTTCTCCGGCAACACCGCCGGGGACCCCGCGCCGCACGACGACAAGGTCAACTCCACCCGCTTCGACAACGCGCCGCGCGGCGCGGACACCACGCCGACCTTCTTCGGCACGGTCAAGCGGACCGTCAAGGAGTTCCAGGAGGACAACCTCACCGACTGGGCGGCGTCGCTGACCTACTACGGCGTCCTCGCGCTCTTCCCGGCGCTGATCGCGCTGACGTCGATCGTCGGCCTGCTGACGACCCCCCAGCAGCTCACCGACGCGCTGACCACCGTCGTCCCCGCCAGCGCCGCGAGCACGATGGGCCCGGTCATCGAGCAGGTCGCCGGCAACCAGAGCACCGCCGGCGTCGGGCTCGTCATCGGTCTCGCCCTCGCCATCTGGTCGGCGTCGGGCTACGTCGGCGCCTTCACCCGCGCGTCCAACGTCGTCTACGAGACGCCCGAGGGCCGCAAGATCTGGAAGCTCAAGCCGCTGCAGCTGCTGATCACCCTGGTCGGCATCCTGTTCGCCGCCGTCATCGTGGCGATGCTGGTCCTCAGCGGCCCGGTCGTCGAGGCCGTCGGCTCGGCCATCGGCCTGGGCGAGACCGCGCTCACCGTGTGGAACGTCGTCAAGTGGCCCGTGATCCTGGTGGTCCTGGCCCTGATGATCGCCGTCCTCTACTACTCCACGCCGAACGTCAAGCTGCGCGGCTTCCGGTTCATCAGCCCCGGTGCCGGCGTGGCCATCCTCGTCGCGGTCGTGGCCTCGGCCGCCTTCGCCTTCTACGTGGCCAACTTCGGCAGCTACAACAAGACCTACGGCGCGCTGGCCGGCGTCATCGTCTTCCTGATCTGGTTCTGGCTGATCAACCTGGCCCTGCTGTTCGGCATCGAGTTCGACGCCGAGAAGGAGCGGACGACCGAGCTCAAGGAGGGCGTCCCGGGGGCGGAGAAGGAGATCCAGCTCGACGCCCGCGCCGAGCCCAAGCCCCGCCACACCCACTGACAGGACCTCCCTGCTGCCCCCGCAGGGAGGCGTACGAGGGCCCCTCCCGGGATCGGGAGGGGCCCTCGCCGTGTGCTCAGCGGGCGGTGGGCGGGCCGTCGCCGCGGCGGGCCGGCGGGGTGCGCTCGATGACGGCGGCCACCGCGGCCAGCCCCCGGCTGACCGCCTGACCGGCCGGGGCCAGTGGGGCGGGCGCCCGCCGGACGAGGGTGTCGACGACGTCGCGGCTGCGGTCCAGCAGCGACAGCGGCAGGCCCGAGAGCGCGTTGCCCGGCGGGCGGCGGGACACCGTGGGGTGCGCGCGGGTGGGCGAGATCCGCCGCATCAGCTCCCACCGGCGGCCCAGCCGGCGCAGCTCGGCGGGGTCGAGCCGCTCCTGCAGCCGCGGGAAGAGCAGGTCCTCCTCGTCCCGGACGTCCTCGCGCAGCACCTCGACCAGCCGGCCCAGCCGGGCGGGCCGCGCCGGGTCGTCGGGGCCGCTCTCCTCCAGCGCCGCGACCAGCTCGTTGACCTCCTGGTGCTCGGTCTCGATCCGCCGGGTCAGCGCGTCGCCGTCGGGCAGCACCCGGCGGATCACCGGCCAGAGCACGGTCTCCTCGGCGAACGCGTGGCTGAACACCAGCCGGTCGATGCGCGTCAGCACCTCCTCCTGCGCGCGGCCGGTGGTGCCGTCGAGCTCGTGCAGCAGCCGGTCGAGCTCGACGTGGTCCTCCCGCTGGCGGACCAGGACGCTGCCGGGACCTCCCAGCTCGTCGTCGGTCTGGTCGGCGATGGAACGGGGCACGGGGCCCTCCTCGGAACAGGTGCGGTCGGACCTGCCCGTCCGTGCCCCGATCGCCCCGCCCCCATGCCGCCGGCACGGGTTGCCGCCCCGGGGCGGGGGTAGGCCGGACCCACGGGACAGCGGGGTCCCGGCACCCGGAGGAGGCAGTGCCATGGCCGACCGGCCCACCGTCACGTCGGACTTCTACGAGCTCGAGGCCCTCCTCGACGAGGAGGACCGGGCGACGCTGATGCGCGTCCGGGCGTTCATGGACGAGCAGGTCGAGCCGGTGATCAACCAGTACTGGACCCGGGCCCAGTTCCCCCGCGAGCTCATCCCGGGCCTGGCCGAGCTCGGCATCGCGGGGGCGCAGTACTCCGGCCACGGCTCCCCCGGCCGCTCGTCGCTGTTCGACGGCATGGTCTCGATGGAGCTCGGCCGCGGGGACCCGTCGGTGGCCACCTTCATGGGCGTCCACGGCGGGCTGGCCATGGGCACCCTGCACCTGTGCGCCTCCGAGGAGCAGAAGGAGCGCTGGCTGCCGGGGATGGCGCGGATGGAGACCATCGGCGCCTTCGGCCTGACCGAGCCCGAGCACGGCTCCGACGTCGCCCGCGGCATCCAGACCACCGCCCGCCGGGACGGCGACGAGTGGGTCCTCGACGGGCAGAAGAAGTGGATCGGCAACGGCAGCTTCGCCGACCTGGTCGTCATCTGGGCGCGCGACGTCGAGACCGACCGGGTGCTCGGCTTCGTCGTCGAGACGCCGACGCCGGGCTTCAGCGCCGTCGACCTCGAGGACAAGATCGCGCTGCGGGCGGTGCAGAACGCGCACATCACCCTCGACGGCGTCCGCGTGCCGGAGGAGAACCGGCTGCAGAACGCGAACTCCTTCCGCGACACCGCGAACGTCCTGCGGGCCACCCGGGTGAGCGTGGCGTGGTCGGCGGTCGGGTGCTCGCGCGGCGCGTACGAGCACGCGCTGCGCTACGCGCTGGGCCGCGAGCAGTTCGGCCGGCCGATCACCTCGTTCCAGCTGGTGCAGGACCTGCTGTTCCGGATGCTCGGCAACATCACCGCCTCGGCGGCGCTGTGCGCGCGGGCGTCCCAGCTGCAGGACTGCGGGATGCTGCGCGACGAGCACGCCTCCATGGCCAAGGGCTACAGCACCATGCGCATGCGGGAGACCGTCGGCTGGGCGCGGGAGCTCATGGGCGGCAACGGGATCCTGCTGGAGAACCACGTCGGCCGGTTCGTGGCCGACGCCGAGGCGATCTACTCCTACGAGGGCACCCGCGAGGTCAACAGCCTCATCGTCGGCCGCGCGATCACCGGCACCAGCGCCATCACCTGAGTGGCAGGCCCCCTCGTCACCGGCCGTCCCACCAGCGGGCCGCGGCCTCGGCGGGGGTGAGCCCGTCGACGGCGACGGAGCGGTTGAGCCGGATCAGGTCGATCGTCGTCAGCTGGGCGCTGACCGCGTCCAGCGCGGCGCTCAGCCGCTCGCCGCCCTCGGCGGCCACCTCGGTCCGCACGAGCGGCACCACGTTCTCCCGCGGCTGCAGCGCCAGGTCGTCGCGCAGCAGGTGCAGCGAGGCGTCGGTCAGCCGGGCGTCGGTCGTCTCCAGCATCCCGACGTCGACCTGCCCGGTGAGCAGCGCCTCCACCGTGGCCGCCCGCGACGGCATGCTGCGCACCTCGGCGAACTCGATGCCGTACACCTCGCGCAGCCCGGGCAGGCAGAACCGCCGCTCGCTGCACTCGGGCGGGCCGCCGAACACCAGCTCCGGGGCGATCGCGGCGAGGTCGCTGAGCGTCGTCACCTCCCGCCGGGCGGCGAGGTCGGTGAGCACGACGAACCCGTTCTGGTCCTCCGCCTCGGCCGGGGCCAGGACGGTCAGCCCGCGCGGCGCGAGGGCGGCGGCCAGCCACTCCCGCAGGACGGCGGGGTCGTGGGACGCCGTCCCCGCACCGGCCTCCAGGAACTCCGACGCGGTGCCCAGGTACTCCACGACGAGGTCGACGACGCCCTGCTCGAGCGCCGGGAAGACCACCTCGCGGGTGCCGATGCCGTGCTGCACCGCAACCTCGAAGCCGGCCCGCCGGACCGCCTCGGCGTACACCTCGGCGAGGGTCTGGTTCTCCGGGAAGTCGTAGGACGCCACCCGGACGACGCCGTCGGCGGGCGGGCCGGCGTCCGCGGCCGGGGAGCCGCAGGCGCCCAGCACGGCGACGGCGAGGAGCAGCGCGGCGAGCGGTCGACGACGCATCGCGGACCCTCCCGGGACAGGAGGCGACGCCCCGCGGGCGGACTGGCGCGGGGACGGCCACGCTAGCCCTGCTCGGGACCAAGGTCGATGGTCCCGCGAGCGCAACCGGAGCAGCATCGGGCGGCATGGCGGCCACGGCGCGACCCCCGGCGCCCCGGGCACCCGGCCGCGCTCCGACGCCGCAGGCACCGGCGACGGCGCCTGCGGCGCAGCACCCCGCGGGAGGACAGGTCCGGCGGCCGGACCTCCCGCCGATCCAGCACGTCCACCGCAGGCGCCGCCCCTCCGGCGAGCCGCCGCCGCTGCCGCGGCACCTCAACGCCTCGGGCAAGTGGTGGCTGGCGCTCAGCGGCGGCGTCGTCGTCACCTGGGGCGTCGTGCTCCTCACCGGCAGCGCGGCGTTCTTCGACCTGGTCGACACCCGGGTGCTGCAGGCGATCGCCGCGATCCGCTCCCCCGGCCTCACCGACGTCGCCGAGGTGGCCGGCGTCCTCGGCACCAGCCGGGCGATCCACCTGCTGTGGCTGGCCAACCTCGTCGTGCTGGCGGTCTTCCGCCGCTGGCGGCACCTGTTCGTGTGGATCGGGGTCGGCCTGCTGGTGGTGAACACCGCCGCGACCCTGGCCGCCACGCTGCAGCGCCCCCGGCCCTACGAGGTGGAGATCCTCGGCAGCTGGTCGGGCTTCTCGATGCCGTCGGTGCCGATGACCGTGCTGGCCACCTTCCTCGTCAGCACCCTCTACTCGCTGGTGCCCGCGGGCCACCTCCGGGACGTCGGCAAGTGGGTGGTGTGGGGCCTGCTGCTGGTCACCGCGGCCTCCCGGCTCTACCTGGCCCAGGACCACCCCACCGACGTCCTCGCCGGGGTCGTCCTCGGCGTCGCCGCTCCGCTGGCCGCCTTCCGGCTGCTGACGCCCAACGAGGTGTACCCGGTCCGCTACCGGCGCGGCAGCCCGGCGCACCTCGACGTCACCGGCGCCCGCGGGGAGGCCATCGTCCGGGCGCTGCAGGACCAGCTCGGGCTGGTCGTCACCTCGGTGAAGCCGTTCGGCCTGGCGGGGTCGGGCGGGTCGACGCCGCTGAAGATCACCGTCAAGGCCACCGACGCCGCCGAGCAGGAGGAGAGCTGCGTCTTCGGCAAGCTCTACGCCGCCACGCACGTGCGGTCCGACCGCTGGTTCAAGCTGGGGCGCACGCTGCTCTACGGGCGGCTCGAGGACGAGAAGCCGTACCACAGCGTGCGGCGGCTGGTGCAGTACGAGGACTACGTGCTGCGGCTGCTCTCCGACGCCGGCCTGCCGGTGCCGCACCCGCTGGGGATCGTGGAGATCACCCCGGAGCGGGAGTACCTCCTGGTCGCCGAGTTCCTCCAGGGCGCGCGGGAGATCGGCGACCCCGAGGTCGTCGTGGACGACGCGGTGATCGACCAGGGGCTGGCCGTGGTGCGGCGGATGTGGGAGATCGGCATGGCCCACCGCGACATCAAGCCGGCCAACGTGATGGTGCGCGACGGCACGCTGTTCCTCATCGACTCGGCGTTCGCCGAGGTGCGCCCCAGCCCGTGGCGGCAGGCGGTGGACCTGGCCAACATGCTGCTGGTCCTCGCGCTGCGCACCGACGCCCGGACCGTCTACGAGCGGGCGCGCCTGCAGTTCTCCGACGAGGAGCTGGCGGAGGCCTTCGCCGCCACCCGCGGGCTCACCATGCCCTCGCAGCTGCGCCGGATGCTGCGCGCGCAGGGCCGCGACCTGCACCGGGACTTCCTCGAGCTGCTGCCCTACCGGCTCCCGCCGGTGCGCATCCAGCGGTGGACCTGGCGCCGGGCCGGGCTGTGCGTGGTCACCGCGCTCGCCCTCGTCCTCACCCTCGCCGTCGCCGTCGACCTGCTCGGGTCCCCGCTGTGAGCGCCGCCCGGCGCCCGGCCGCCGCAGCGGTGCTGGCGGCCGCCCTGCTGACCGCGGGCTGCGCGCCGGGCACCCCGACCGTCAGCGGCGAGCTGCCCGCCTGCCGCACCGGCGACGACGACCGGGCCGCCCACGGCGTCGTGCTCATGGCCCAGGCGGTGCCGACGGCGACCTGGGTGCCGTGCGTGGAGAGCGTCCCGGTGGGCTGGACCTTCGCCGGCCTCGACGCCCACTCGGGCTCGGCGCGGTTCTGGCTGAACTCCGACCGCGACGGCTACCACGCCATCGAGGTGCGGCTGACCGCCGGCTGCGACACCGCGGGCGCCACCGAGATCCCCAGCGACCGGGACGGGCTCAAGCGCTTCGAGCGGGTCGTCCGGGTGACCCCGGAGTACCTGGGCCGCCGCTACTACGTCTTCCCCGGCGGCTGCCTGACCGTCGTGTTCACGCTCTCCGGCGACAACCGCGGGGAGCCCCTGGTCCTCGCCACGCAGAGCCTCGGCGTGGTGAGCCGCGAGGTGCTCGCCGGCGAGGTGCACGAGGAGAGCGGCGGCCGGCTGACCCTCGACCCGCCGCCCGCCGACGCCGCCGGCCCCGAGGACGAGGGGGACCCGCCATGACCGCCGTGACCCCGCAGGCGCCCCTCGAACGGCCGTCCCGGCGCAAGCCCCTGTGGCGTCGGGTGCTCGCCCCGCTGTTCTCGCTCGCGCTGGTCGCCGCCGTCTTCCTGTGGTTCCTGCCGCGCTTCGCCGACATGACGCAGGTCTGGGACGCGGTGGTCGACCTGTCGTGGGCGTCGCTGCTGCTGCTCCTGGTCGTGGCCGCCTGGAACCTGGCCACCTACCAGTTCGTGATGGTCGTGACCATGCCCGGCCTGCGGCTGCGGGAGGCGACGGTCTCGACCCTCACCACCACCGCGGTGTCGAACACCGTCATCGGCGGGGCGGCGATCTCGCTGGGGCTGACCTACGCGATGAACTCGTCGTGGGGGTTCTCGCGGTCCCGGACGTCGGTGTCGCTGCTGCTGTCGGGACTGTGGAACAACTTCGCCAAGCTCGCCCTGCCGGTGGTCGCCCTCGTGTTGATGGCCTTCACCTCCTCCACTCCCGGTCCCGGCCGGGTGGCCGCGGGGATCGCCGGGGTGGCCGGGCTGGTCGCGGCCGTGGTCGTGCTCGGCCTGCTGCTGCACAGCCGGGAGGGCGCCGCCCGGATCGGCCGGGGCAGCGGGCGGGTCGCCTCCGCGCTGATCCGGCCGTTCGGCCGCCCGCCCGTGCAGGGCTGGGACAAGGCGACGACGAAGTTCCGCGACCGGACCGCGCTGCTGCTGCGCGCCCGCTGGCACTGGCTCACCCTCGCCACGCTGGTCAGCCACCTGTCGCTGTTCCTCGTGCTGCTCATCGCGCTGCGCGCGGTGGGCGTGACCGCCGAGCAGGTCAGCGTCGTCGAGGCGCTCATGGTGTTCGCCTTCGCCCGCCTGCTCACCGCCATCCCGTTCACCCCGGGCGGGCTCGGGGTCATCGAACTGGCGCTCATCACCGGCATGTCGGCCTACGGCGGGGACCGGTCGCTGGTGGCCGCGGCCGTGCTCGTCTTCCGGGGCCTCACCTACCTGCTGCCCATCCCCCTCGGCATCGGCACCTACCTGTTCTGGCGGCACAACCGCTCGTGGCGGCGCGAGCCCAACTCCGCACCGCGCACGGAGCTGGTACCGGAGACGGCGTGACCGGGCGGACGGCGACCCGCCCGCGCCCGCCGGTCGCCCGGGGCGGTCGGGAGGTGGTCCTGGCCGCCGTCGGCGCGGCGCTGCTGGTGCTGGCCGCGCTGCCGGTCGAGCGGACGTCGGTGCCCCCGGCCGAGGCGGCGGTGTTCCGGGCGGTCAACGGGGTCGACGTCGTGCCGTTCGTGGTGGTCTGGCCGGTCATGCAGCTGGGGAACTTCCTCGTCGTGCCGGCGGCCGCCGTGGTCGCGGCCGCGCTGCGGCGGTGGCGGCTCGCGCTGGGGCTGCTGCTCGCCGGCGTCGGGACCTATCTGGCGGCGAAGGGCATCAAGGACGTCGTCGTGCGCGGCCGGCCCGACGGGCTGCTCGACGACGTCGTGATCCGGGGGGCGGCCGCGCGGGGCCGCGGGTTCCTGTCCGGGCACGCGGCCGTCGTGGTCGCCGTGCTCACCGTGGCCTGGCCGTGGCTGCGCCGCCGCGGGCGGATCGCCGGGGTGGTGCTGGCGGCGCTGGTGTGCCTGGCGCGGGTGTGGACCGCGGCGCACCTGCCGCTGGACGTCGTCGGCGGCGTCGGGCTGGGCCTGCTCGTCGGGGCGGTGGTGCTGCTGGTGGTGGGCCGTCCGCGGTGAGGTCTGCCGCCGGACGCCGCCTGTGGTTGAGTGACTGGGGTCACAGGAGGCCTCAAGACCCGAGGAGCCCGGGATGACCACCACCGCCCCGCGCCCGTCCGCCCCGCCCCGTCCGCGTCCCGCCGCGGCCCCCGACGGGGGCCAGCCCTCCTCCCCGGAGGCGTCCGAGGCGGTCACCGGCCTGGACATGGTGCTGGTCGACGGCGCCCGCGGGCCGCTGCGGCGGATGGTCCCGCCGGCCCGCACGGTCGCCCGGTTCGGCGCGTCGCTGGCGCGCCGGCCCGAGACCGTCGTCCGGACCGGCGGGGACCTGGTGCGCGAGCTGGGGCGGATCGCGGTGGGCCGCTCGGAGGTCGCCCCCTCGCCGAAGGACCGCCGCTTCGCCGACCCCGCCTGGACCGGCAACCCGTTCCTCCGGCGGACCATGCAGGCGCACATCGCCGCCGCGCAGGCCGCCGCGCGCCTGGTCGAGGACGCCGACCTCGACTGGCAGGACGACGAGCGGATCCGGTTCACGATGACCAACGTCGTCGACGCGCTGGCGCCGTCCAACGTCCCGTTCCTCAACCCGCTGGCGCTCAAGGCGGTCATCGACACCGGCGGCCGCAACGCGGTCAGCGGGCTGCGCCGGATGGTCTCGGACCTGGTGTCCCCGCCGCGGGTGCCCTCGATGGTCGAGCCCGACGCCTTCACCGTGGGCGAGGACCTCGCGGTCACCCCGGGCGCCGTCGTCCTGCGGACCGACGTGTTCGAGCTGATCCAGTACCGGCCGACGACGGAGACCGTCCGCACCGTCCCGCTGCTGATGGTGCCGCCGACGATCAACAAGTACTACATCACCGACCTCGCGCCCGGCCGCAGCATCGTGGAGCACTACGTGGCCGCCGGCCAGCAGGTCTTCATGATCAGCTGGCGCAACCCCGACGAGCGGCACGCCGACTGGGGGCTGGACACGTACGGCCAGGCCGTCCTGGACGCGATGGACGCCGCGCAGCGCATCACCGGGAGCGAGCGGGTCGCCCTCCAGGCGTTCTGCTCCGGCGGGATCATCACCGCGATGGTGCTGGCCCACCTCGCCGCCACCGGGCGGCTGGACCGGGTGGCCGCCGCCAGCTTCGCCGTCACCGTCCTCGACTGGGCGCGGGCCGGCACGGTGTCGGCGCTGATGGACCCCGAGGCGGTGCGGGAGGCGACCGAGAAGTCCCGGCGGAAGGGCTACCTCGACGGCGCGATGCTCGCCGAGGTGTTCGCCTGGCTGCGCCCCAACGACCTGGTGTGGAACTACTGGGTCAACAACTACCTGCAGGGCAAGCCGCCGGCCGCCTTCGACATCCTCTTCTGGAACGCCGACACCACCCGGATGAGCGCGGCGCTGCACCGGGACTTCATCGAGGTCGCGGTCGGCAACTCCCTCACCCGGCCGGGCGCGGCCACGATGCTCGGCACGCCGGTGGACCTGTCCGCCGTCGACGTCGACGCCTACGTCACCGCCGGGATCGCCGACCACCTCTGCCCCTGGCAGGCCTGCTACCGCACCACCCAGCTGCTCGGCGGGGAGAGCCGGTTCGTGCTGTCCACCAACGGCCACATCGCCTCGCTGGTCAACCCGCCGGGCAACCCGAAGTCGACGTTCCAGGTGGCGCCGGACACCCCGGCCGACCCGGAGGAGTGGCTGTCCCGGGCGACGAAGGAGAAGGGCTCCTGGTGGCCGGACTTCATGGCCTGGCTGGGCGAGCGGTCGGGGGACGAGGTGCCCGCGCCGGAGTCGCTCGGGAGTGCGGAACTGCCGGTCCTGGGGGACGCTCCTGGGACCCATGTCCTCGAGAAGTGAGTCCGTCCGCACGCTGACCGTGCTCGGCCGCACCCTGCGGGTGGCCGAGCGGCGCGGCGACGGCACGACGCCGCCGCTGCTGCTCATGAACGGCATCGGCGCGAGCCTGGAGGTGCTGCAGCCCTTCGTCGACGCGCTGGACCCGCGGCGCACCGTCGTCCGGTTCGACGTCCCGGGCGTGGGCGGGTCCCCGCGGCCGGTCGTCCCCTACGTGCTGGGCACGCTGACGCCGGTGGTGGCGGGGGTGCTGCGCCGGCTGGGCCACGACGGGCCGGTCGACGTCCTGGGCCTGTCCTGGGGCGGCGGCCTGGCGCAGCACTTCGCCGTCCAGCACCGCCGCCGCTGCCGCCGGCTGGTGCTCGCGGCCACCGGCACCGGCGCGCTGATGGTGCCCGGCTCGCCGCGGGTGCTCTCGCACATGCTCACCCCGCGGCGGCACCGCGACGCCGAGTACGCCCGGCGGATCGCGCCGGTCATCTACGGCGGCTCGGTGCGCACCGACCCGGAGCGGGCCGCGCGGGCGCTGCACGCGCACGAGCGCACGGGGCCGGGGCGCGGCTACTACTACCAGCTGGCGGCGAGCTCGGGCTGGAGCAGCCTGCCGTTCCTCTCCCTGGTCCGGCAGCCGACGCTGGTGGTGGCCGGCGACGACGACCCGATCGTCCCGCTGGTCAACGCCCGGATCATGGCCCGGCTCATCCCCGACGCCCGGCTGCACGTGTACCGCGGCGGCCACCTGGCGCTGGTCACCGAGGCCCACGAGCTCGCGCCGGTGGTCGAGGACTTCCTCGACGCCGACCCGGAGGACGCGGCCTAGAGCCCGCAGGCGTCGCCGCCGTCGACGAAGCCCTGCCGGAAGGAGTCGACCAGCTCGAAGCCGGACAGCTCCGGCTCCGGGACGACGGTCGGCTCGGTGGCGTACTGCAGCAGCACCACCGCGGCCTCGTCGACGTCCCCGGGCGAGAGGTCCACCGGCGCGCCGTCGAGCGCGCCGAGGTACGCCTCGCGGGCCAGCCAGCCGGTGGCGCACGCCGCGCTGGCCACCGCCTCGGGGTCGTCCACCGACAGCCCGCGCTGCTCGCGGACCGCCATCGCGTAGGGCAGGCCGAGCAGCGTCGTGACGGCGAAGTCGCCGACGTCGTCGTAGGCCGGCTCCAGCAGGTCGGCCGCGTCGTAGCGGACCGACCCGTCCTCGGGGCAGAACTGCAGGTCGAGCTCGGCGCCCTCGCCGGTGCACACCGCGCCCGCGCCGTCGGCCGCCCGGACCTCGGGCGCGGCGAACGGGCCGCCGAGCGGGTCGGTGCCCGGGAAGCCGCGGGTCAGGGCCTGCTGCCAGAAGCCGGCCAGCACGTCGTCGGCGCCGTCGACCACGGCGCGGTAGGACCGGTCGCGCCCGCCCGGGCGCGGGGAGACCTCCTGCTGGGTGTACAGCCGGGACCCGTCGAAGGTGGCGCAGGCCTCCGGGCCCTCGGCGTAGCCCTCCTGGAAGGCCGACAGCTGGTCGAACAGCGACCCGTGCGCGTCCTCCGCGTCGGGCGGGGTGCCGACGGCGTCGCCGAAGTACAGGTAGCCGAGCAGGTAGGGGTCGAGCTCCTTGGGCCGCACCGCGAAGTGCTCGGACCGGCCGGTGACCACCCACTTGGTCCACGCGCCGGCGAAGCACTCGGCCTGGGTCTCGGCGACGATCGAGGGGTCGTCCAGCCCGGCCTGCGCCTGGACGGCGTGGCTGATCTCGTGCGCCATGATCTCGGCGACGATGAAGGGGCCGTAGTCCCCGACCAGGTCGGCCAGCCAGGCCCGGTCGTACACGACGACGTCGTCGTCGCCGCAGTAGAAGGCGTTGTCGGCGAGGCCGTCGACGTCGTCGGGGAAGCAGGCGCCGTCGGGCAGGGCGGCGGGGTCGGTCTCGGCCGGGTCGACCGACCAGAAGCCGCCCTCGACCGCCCCGAACCGCCCGCCGAACACCTCCGGGTAGGTCCGCTCCCACCAGGTGAGGACGTCGGCCACCGCGTTGCGCGCCACCCGGTCGGCCGGGTCGCCCTCCTCGGCCAGGTGCAGCCGCACCTCGACGTCGGTGGCGTCGGTGGTCGCCGTCCCCGTCGGGGACGCCGTGCCGGGGACGACGGCGGTGCAGCCGCCCGCCAGCACGCCCGCCACCAGCAGCACGCCGGCGGCCGGGCGGCGCGGGCGGGCGGCGGCAGGCATCGTGACAGGGAGGCTCCCCGGCGGCGACCCCGCGGTCAACGGGGCCGCGCGCCCGGTCAGGAGGCCGGCACCGCCCGCGGCGCGCCGTCGCCGCGCGGGGCGGGCACGCGGACCGGCGCCGACCGGAGCAGCGCCCCGGCGGCCTCCGGCGGCAGCGGGCGGTGGATGAGGTAGCCCTGCGCGTGGTCGCAGTCCTGCTCCCGCAGCCGCTCGAGCTGCCCCGGCTCCTCCACGCCCTCGGCGACGACGTCGAGGCCGAAGGTGTGCGCGGCCCGGATGACCAGCGCCACGAGCTCCCGCTGCCCCGGGTCGGGCGAGGTGACGAAACTCCGGTCGATCTTGAGCGTGTCGACCGGCATGTGCCGCAGCTGCCCGATCGAGGTGTAGCCGGTGCCGAAGTCGTCGATGGCGATGGCCACGCCCATCTCCCGCAGTCGTGCGAGGTGGGTCATGGCGACCGGGTCATCGACCAGGACGGTCTCGGTGACCTCGAGGACCAGCAGGTGCGCCGGCAGCCCGGAGGTGGCCAGCGCGTCGGTGACGTCGGTGACCACGCGCGGGTCGGTGAGGTGCCGCCCCGAGACGTTGACCGCGACCGTCGGTTCCGGCGCGCCCGGCACCGGCGGCACCTCGGCCCGCCAGGCGGCCAGCTGCCGGGTGGCCTCGTGCAGCACCCACCGGTCCAGCTCGCAGACCAGGCCGGAGCTCTCCGCGACCGGCACGAACTCGTCCGGCGGGACGAACGCGCCGTCGCGCTGCCAGCGCACCAGCGCCTCGAAGCCGTGCAGCCGCTGCCCGTCGACGTCGACCACCGGCTGGTAGTGCAGCCGCATGTCGCCGTTCGCCAGCGCGGCGGTGATGGCCGCCTCGGTCTCGGCGCGGACGGCGAGCTGCCGCCGCAGCGCCTCGTCGAAGACCTCGGCCCGGCCGCGGCCGCGCTGCTTGGCGCGGTAGGCGGCGGTGTCGGCCTCGGCGAACAGGACGTCGGCGTCGGCGCCGCCGTCCCGGCTGACCGCGATGCCCACGCTGGCGCCGACCCGCACGGCGACACCGCCCACCGCGATCGGCTCGCTCACGCCCGCGATCAGCCGCTCGGCGAGGTCCTGCAGGTCGCGCTCGACCGCGACCGGCTCGACGAGGACGACGAACTCGTCCCCGCCGAGGCGGCAGACGACGTCGCCGGCGCGGACCAGCGCGCGCATCCGGGCGGCGACCTCGCGCAGCACCGTGTCGCCGGCGGCGTGGCCGTGGGCGTCGTTGACCGCCTTGAACCCGTCGAGGTCGACGAACAGCAGGCCGGTCATCTCGCCGGAGCGGCGGGCGCGGTGCAGCGCCGAGGTGACCAGGGTCAGCGCCTGGGCCCGGTTGGGCAGCTCGGTGAGCGGGTCGTGGGTGGCGCGGTGGGCGAGGGCGAACTGCAGCTCCTCCCGCTGGCGCACCGACGAGACGATCTGCTGGATCGAGGCGTGCACGACCTCGCCCAGCGGGCCGGGCAGGGGCCGGTCGAGCAGCGCGTCGTCGAGGTCGCCGCGGGCCACCGCCTGGGCCTGGTCCTGGATGCGGCGCAGCCCGGCGACGGCGTCCCCGAGGGCGGCGGACACGGTGCGGACCTCGCGCGGGCCGGCGACCTCGACCTCCACGAGCTCGCCCTCGCTGATCCGGGTGGCCTGGCCGGCCAGCACGCCCAGCTCGCGCGACACGGTGCGGCCGGTCCACACCGCGCCCAGCAAGGACAGCAGCAGCAACCCGACCCCGACCTGCAGCGTGGTGCGCAGGTCGGCGGCGGCCTCCTCGCGGTCGGCCGCGGCCAGGCGCAGCACCGTGCCGACCGCGGTGTCGACCAGCCCGGCGAGCCGGGCGTCGCGGTCCCCGCTGCTGAACAGCAGCTCGGCCATGCCGGTGACGTCGGCCGCGTGGGCGGCGTTCGGGGTGTCGGACGGGGTGAGCAGCCGGTCGAGGCCGGTGACGGGGTCGGAGTCGCGGACCTCCTCCCACGCCCGCCGCAGCGAGTCCTGGGACAGCTCGTCCATCTGCCGCTTGGCGTCGGTGTAGGACAGCCAGCCGGTCTCCCACGCCAGGCGGGAGCCGATGAGCGCGGTGTCGGCCGCGAACAGCGAGCCGAGGTAGAGCGGCATCTGCCGGCTGGCGTCCTGCGCGAGCCGGGCGACGGTCTGGACGTCCTGGACCGCGCGCACGGTGGCCGCCGGCACCCCCTCGGAGACGGCGGCCGAGGCGGCGGCGCGCTCGGCGGTCATGATCTCGTTGGAGAGGTCGAGGTAGCCCAGGTAGACCTGCTCGAGGCGCACGCCGCCGCTGTCGGTGCGGGCCCGCCACCAGGCCAGGGCCTCGGCCGCCCGGCCGGCGACCTCCGACCAGAGGGAGCCCTCGGGGACCGCGGCCAGCGCCCGGTCGGTGACCGCGCGGCGCTCGGTGAGGGCCTGCTCGGCGGTGCCGCGCATCCCGGTCAGCAGCCACGGCTGCACGCCGAGCTGAGCGGCCGCCGCCGGGTCGTCGATGACCGTCAGGGCCAGCGCCGGCAGGACCTCCTGTTCGGCGGCCGTCCGCAGCGCGTCGAGCTGGGCGAACGCCCGGATCCCGTCCTCCGCGCGGGTGGCGCTGGCCACCTCGGCCGAGCGCGCGCCCGCGATGAGCGCGGTGAGCACGCCGACCCCGACGAGCGGGACGGTCACCAGCGCCGTGAGGTGGCACCACAGCGGGACCCCGCGGCGGCGGGAGCGGGTCGTCGTCGACTCGGCCATGCCCCGGGGGTCGGCACGGTTCCGGACGAACTCGACCCGCTACCCGCCGGTCACCCCCCGAGAGGGTGGGTGCGGATCGCGGTGACCAGGGAGCAGCCGTCGGGCCCGAACGGGTCGACGACGAAGCCGAACTGCACGAGCACGTCGGCGAGCAGCGCGTTCATGGTCCGCTGCACGGCCGTGTCCAGCGCGGCGCCGCGGACCTGCTGCAGGCTCATCCGGTCGTGCTGGCGCCAGCTCACCAGGACCCCGCCGTGGGTGGTCTCCGGGGTCAGGCACACCCCGCCGGCCGCGGCGGTCGCCGGGTCGGTGGCCGAGCAGTCGTGCAGCGACAGGCCGGCCTCGACCAGCGCGGCGGCGACCTCCACGACCAGCGTGGTCAGCGCGTCCTCGTCGGTGAGCAGCTCGTCCCAGTCCTCGGGCAGCCGGTCGAGCTGGGTGCCGAGCTCGGTCAGCCACGCCCGGTCCTGCGGCGAGGGCCGCCGGGCGACGGTGCCGTCCTCGCGGAGCACGCCGTGGACGGTGCGGACCCCGCCGTCGAGCTCGCAGGCCACGGCCGCCCAGTCGGCCTCCACCCGGTCGTCGAACGGCCCGGCGAGCGCGACGGGCCGGTCCCCGGTCCCGTCGGCCAGCCACCACGCCGTCGGCGCGCCGGCCGAGCCGCTGCGCCGCCCGGCGGGGTGGGTCGCCAGCCCGACGGCGGTGCGGGCCGGGGTGGCCGTGGCGACGGCGCGGCCCGCGGCGGCCTCGCCGCCGCCGGTCGGCAGGGCCGGCACCGGGGTCTTCAGCAGGACGGGGACGGTGTCGTCGGCGCCCGCCGCGGCCGCCGCGGGCGGGTCGGCGGGCGGCTGCCGCCGGCCCGCGGCGTTGCGCTCGAACTCGTAGCGGGCCGTCGAGCTGCGGCCGAGCGCGACGACCAGCCCGGCCATCGCGAGGAACCCGAGGACGGCGACCGCCGGCCAGACCAGGACGGCGGTGATCACCAGGCGCACCAGGACCGCTGCGGGCCGGCGCCCCAGTCGGCCGCCCGTCGCACCCAGCCACGCACGACCGCCACCGGGTCCACCGGCACGCGGTCGGCGGCGTCGCCGGGGAGGGACGGGTCGAGGGTGGTCAGGGTGTCGGACTCGAGGCCGAGCAGGTCGAGCAGGTCGGCGATGCCGAGCCCGTCCCCGGGCGGGACCGGGGACGAGGAGGTCCGGCGGGGTGCCGGCAGGGTGGGCGCGCTCACGGTGTTCCTCCAGGACGTCGTCCCGGCCGGGGAAGTGCCGGGGACACCGAGAGCATCGGGCCCGCGCACCCCGCGGAGCCCCTGCTGGACACGGCTCCCCGGCGGCGTCACGTGATCGTTGTGTGCGCCCGTCCGCGGGGGTGGTGACCGTGTGCAACCGACGACGGCTTGTCGACTCGCGGTGCGTCCCCCCGCGTGGACGGCGCCCGCGGCCGGTCGGTGACCCCGGACGGCGGCGTGTCGGCGCGGGTCAGCCCCGGGTGGTCGTCCTGTGGGGCGCGCCGCTGCCGTCGTGGGTGGTCCACTCGCCGGTCGGGCGGCCGCGGTCGGACCACCCGGAGCGCAGCTCCGTCCCGTCGAGGCGGAACCACTCCCCGTAGCCGTCGGGCTGCCCGCCGGCGACGTGCCCGCGGGCGCGCAGGGACCCGTCGCGGTGCCGCTCCTCGTGCGGTCCCTCGGTGGACTCGGCCCGGGGCACGTCCGCCTCCGTCCTCGGGTCCCCCGGTGGCCCGGAGCCTGCCACGGGGGTCCGACGGGCGGCGGGAGCCGGGAACGACACCGGGACGCCGTCGGTGTCGACGGCGTCCCGGGAGGGCGTGCTGTGTGTCGCGTGCGGGGTTACTCGGGGTGGCGGACGACGTGCCCGCCGGCCTCCTCGCCGAGCGGCGTGACGTCGAGGCCGCGCAGCCACAGCACGTCGGCGAGCGCGCGGTTCATGACGGCCTGCACCGAGATGTCGGCGACCAGCCCGTGCACCTGCTCGACGCTCATCCGGTCGTGCTGCCGCCAGCCGACGACGACGCCGTCGAGGGCCGGCTCGGCGCTGACGCAGGCCCCGCCGAGCGCGGCGCCGTCACCGGCGGCGTCCCACAGCGGCAGGCCGGCCTCGGTGAGCGCGGCGGTGACCTCGACGACCAGGGTGGCCAGCGGGTCCTCGTCGGACAGCTCGGCGTCCCAGTCCGCGGGCAGCCGGTCGAGCTGGTCGCCGAGGTGGCCCAGCCAGGCCAGCTCCTGCGGGGAGGGCCGGCGGTGCAGGCCGCCGTCGGGTCGGAGGACGCCGTAGACCGGCCGGGCGTCGCCGGCGTGCATCGAGGCGGCCCAGGCCGCCTCCGACCGGTCGGGGAAGGGACCGTCGACGAGGCGGTCGCGTCCCTGCCCGTCGTCGACGACGAGCCACCAGCCCAGGCGTGCCTGGCCGTCGACCCGGATCTCACTGCTGCGGAGTGCCACTGGTTCCACCGTTCATCCCGTCCATGGGGCCGCCGCTGGGGAAGCGCGACGGCGCCCGCGCCCGCCGGGTGAGGGCGGAGCGGGTGGCAGAAACGTAGGGGCGCGGGGCCCGCCACGGCGCCCCGCGGAACGCCTGCGTGACACGGCGTAAGCGGATCGTTGCGAAGGCCTCCGACACGGACGGTGACCGGCTCCTCCAACCGCCCACATGTCGACCGTTCCACGCTCGCGCGGGCGTGGGGATGTGCCGAAACCGCACGACGACGCCGTTTCGGCTCAACCCCGCGGCGCGTCCCGGCGGCGGCGCGGGCGCATCGGGACCGCGCCCGGCCCGGATGCGCGATCATCCCCGGGACGAACGGAGGAGACCCGTGACCGACAGGCCCGTGACCGACAGTGCACCGGTGGTCGTCGACGACACGGCGGCCAGCCGCTTCGAGGTCCTCGTGGACGGCGCGGTGGCCGGCTACGCCGAGTACCGGCGGACGGCGTCGGCGCTGTCGTTCACCCACACCGTCGTCGACCCCGCCTTCGAGGGCCGGGGGCTGGGCTCCGTGCTCGCCCGCGGCGCCCTCGACGCCGCCCGGGAGGCGGGTGCGCGGGTCCTGCCGTTCTGCCCGTTCATCCGGGGATACATCCGGCGGCACCCTGACTACGTGGACCTCGTCCCCGCCGACCGCAGGGCACAGTTCGGGCTGGCGCCGGCCGCCGACCACCCGACCCCCGACGACCCGAGGTGAGACCCGAGATGACCGAGACCCGCGACCTGACGGCACTGGAGGCCGAGCGTGCCCGCATCCGCGCCGCGCACCTGAGGCCGGCCGGGGAGCGCCCGCCGTCGACCGCCCGCGGCCTGCACCACACCGCGCTGATCAGCAGCGACGTCGAGCGCACCGTGCGCTTCTACCAGGACGTCCTCGGCTTCCCGCTGACCGAGCTGGTCGAGAACCGCGACTACCCCGGCTCCTCGCACTTCTTCTTCGACATCGGCAACGGCAACCTGCTCGCGTTCTTCGACTTCCCCGGCCTCGACGTCGGCCCCTACGCCGAGGTGCTCGGCGGGCTGCACCACATGGCCATCAGCGTCGAGCCCGAGCGCTGGCACGAGCTGGTGCGGCGGCTCGCCGACGCCGGGGTGCCGCACGAGGTGCACAGCGGCGTCTCGGTCTACTTCCGCGACCCCGACGGCGCCCGCATCGAGCTCATCGCCGACCCGCTCGGGGAGATGTACGGCCTGTCCGTGCTCTGAGGACCGGGGCGGTCAGTCGTCGCCGCCGCCGTTGCCGTTCCCGCGGCCGTTCCCGCGACCGTTGCCGTTTCCGCTGTCGTCGTCCCCGCCCTCGTCCTCGCCGCCGCCCTCCCCGCTGTCGCCGCCGCCCTGGTCCTGCGGCGGGGGCGGGGTGGCGTAGGTGACGGTGACCGTCGACCCCACGACGACCGGGCCGGCCGGGTCGACGGCGACCACCTGCCCCTCCGGGACGTCGCCGGTGACGACCGTGCCCGGCTGCACCTGGAGCCCGAGCGCGGCCAGCTCCGCATGGACGTCGGGGAACGGGCGCCCGACCAGGGCCGCGGCCACGACGTCGACGGTGGGCGGCGGAGCGGGCTCGGTGGTGGTCGGCGCGGAGGACGACGGCGCGGCGGACGCGGACGGCGGCGGGGTCGAGGACGGCGCCGCGGACGGGGACGGGTCCCCGCGGGTGCCGAGGACGACCGCCACCCCGGCGAGGGCGAGGACGAGCAGCGCGAGGGCGCCGGCGAGCAGCCGGCGGCGCCGCGGCGCCTCCTCGGGGACGTCGACGGGCCCCGAGGCGCCGGCCGGGAGGACGGTCGTCTGCTGCGCGGCCGCGACGGGGAGGACGAGGGTGGCCGACGACGCGCTCGGGGCCGACCGGCCGGCCAGCACCGCGTCGGCGGCGTCGCGCAGGGCGGCGCCGTCGGGGAAGCGGGCGGCCGGGTCCTTGGCCATCGCCCGCGCCACCAGCGCGCGGACGTCCGGCGGCACGTCGGCCGGCAGCGGCGGCGGCTGCTGCTGGACGTGCATGAGGAGCACCTGCACCGGGCTCTCGGCGTCGAAGGGCACCCGCCCCGTGAGGCACTGGTGGGCGACGACGCCGAGGCCGTAGACGTCGCTGGCGGGCGAGGCCTTCGCGCCCTGCACCTGCTCCGGGGAGATGTACTGGGCGGTGCCCATCACCTGCCCGGTCTGGGTCATGGGCACCGACGACGCCGAGAAGGCGATCCCGAAGTCGGTGATCTTCACCCCGCCGTCCGGCGTGACGAGCAGGTTGCCCGGCTTGACGTCGCGGTGGACGACGCCGGCGGCGTGCGCCGTCGCCAGCCCCGCGGCGGCCTGCCGCACGATCCGCAGCGTCTCCGTCGCGCCCAGCCCGCCGGTGCGCGCGACGACCGCCGACAGCGGCTCCCCGGCCACCAGCTCCATGACCAGGTAGGCCAGCGGCTCGCCGTCGGGGCTCACCGTCTCGCCGTAGTCGTGCACCGCGGCGATGTGCGGGTCGGTCAGCAGCGCGGCGTGCCGCGCCTCCGCGCGGAAGCGCTGCAGGAAGGACGGGTCGCCGGTGTACTCGCTGCGCAGGACCTTCACCGCGACCGGCCGGTCGAGCAGCGTGTCGTGCCCCCGCCAGACCCGTCCCATCCCGCCGCTGGCGAGCACGGAGTCCAGCCGGTAGCGGCCGCCCAGCAGGTCGCCCGTCGGGCGCATCGGTCCTCTCCCCCTCGTCGTCCGGTGGCCGTTCCCCGGCCGCCGGACGCCCGCGGCGGGGACGACCGGCCTCAGGAGACGGTACGTCGCGCGGGGTCGGGGAACGAGCGGTCCCCGAAGAGCACGCGGCGTGCCGCGGCGCGTCCCGGCGCCGTGCGCAGCACTGCGAAGGCGGCTGCCGCCGTCGCGGGGGTGCGCACCGCGGCCAGTCCCCGGCGCAGCAGCAGCCGGCCGCGGAACGCGGCGCGCAGCGCGGCGCCGTCGTAGTGCCGCAGCGCGTCGGCCCGGCCGGTCCGCAGCGCGCCGTCGAGGACGTCGGCGGCGTGGCGGGACAGCCGCAGGCACGGGTCGAGACCGCCGGCGGTGAGCGGGGACACCGCGCCCGCGGCGTCCCCCACGAGCAGCCCGTCCGCGCAGCAGATCCGGCGCAGCAGGCCGCCGACGGGGATCGGGCCGCCGCGCCGCTCCACCTCGCCCGGCCGGTCCGCGGGCAGACCCGGCGCCGCTGTCGCGAACCGCCGCAGCGCCGCGCGCATGCCGTCCGGGAAGCGGGCGGCGTACCCGGCGACGCCGACGTGGGCGTGCCGGCCGTCGTCGACCACCCAGGCCAGGTAGCCGGGGGCCAGCGAGGGGTCGAGCACGCAGTGGAAGGTCGGCGGTCCCCCGCCGTCCGCGACCGGGAACACCTCCTCGGCGCCGACCAGCAGGTGGGCGTTGCGGTCCAGGCCGAGGTCGCGGGCGACGGCGGACCGGGCGCCGTCCGCGCCGACGACGAACCGCGCCCGCACGCGCGCGGCCCCGTCCGGGCCGGCCAGCAGGGACACGCCGTCCGCGCGCCCGGCGTAGCGGGTGCCGAGGGCGAGCCGGACGCCGGCGTCGGCCGCCTCGCGGGCGGCGGCCCGGTAGAGCGCGCCCATGTCGCCCACGCGGTACTCGTCGCGGTCGCTGTCCAGGACCACCGGCCGGCGCCGGTCCGGCGGGTACAGGACCACGCGCCGGATCGGCGGGCCGAGGCAGTCCGGTGGCAGCGCGAAGTCGTCCAGCGTCTTGCGGACGAAGATGCCCGTGGTGCGGATCGCGCCGTCCAGGCGCCGCCGCCGGTCGGCCAGCAGCACGTCGTGGCCGCGGCGGGCGAGCAGCGTGGCGGTGTGCAGGCCGGCCAGCCCGGCGCCGACGACGAGGACGTCGGCGGTGTCGGGGCCGCTCACCGGTCGGCGAGGACGTCGCCGTAGCGCCTGGCCAGGCCGCGGACCTCGATCACCGCGAGGCCTCGTGCGCCGGCTGCGACGCCTCCTGCCCGTCGGGCACCCACTCGAGGATGTCGCCGGGCTGGCAGTCGAGCACCCGGCACATCGCCTCGAGGGTGCTGAAGCGGACCGCCTTGGCCCGGCCGTTCTTGAGCACCGCGACGTTCGCCGGGGTGAGCCCGACCCGCTCGGCGAACTCGCCCACGCTCATCTTCCGCCGGGCCAGCTCGACGTCCAGACGCACGACGATGGGCATCAGATGACCGCTTCCATGTCGCTGCGCAGCACGGTGGCCTGCCGCAGCAGCGCCCGCATGACGACCATGAGCAGCCCGACCACGGCGCCGACCAGCAGCAGCACGACCAGCAGCGCGGGGAGCACGGGGTCGTCGCTGACCTCGTCGACGACGAAGTAGTAGGCGCAGACGAAGGCGCCGAGCAGCATCAGCCACCCGGCGGCCATGGCACCGACGATCGCGTCCACCCACGGCTGCGAGCTCGCGCTGAAGATGCGGTCGGCCGTGACCAGCGTCAGCAGCTGCCAGGTGCAGACGATGACGACCTGGACGCACCCGAGCGCGAGCACCAGGACCGTCCACATGACCCAGCCCATCGCCGTCTGCTCCCGCGACGGGTCGGCGACGTCGGGCACCAGCTCCGGCACGGCCCAGACCTGGGCGGCGGCGAGCGCGGCGAACACGACGACCAGCAGGACCCGCAGGGGCACGACCACCCGGTGCACACGTGACATGCATCGACTGTCGCTCATCATCCATCGAATGTCGATAGACAGTTGTCGCCGAACGAGAGATCACCTCGCTGTGGAGAGCGCACCGGTCCCGGGCCCGGCGGCCCTCGCGTCAGGCGCGCGGCGTCAGCAGCAGTCGCACGTCTCGTCGCAGCAGTCGTCCTCGATCGGGTCGCTCACGGTTCGTCACCTCCCCTCGAGGGCGGGCACCAGGTGCCGGGGGTGGGTGGCGGGCACTGCGCCGAGGGCAGGGCGTCGGCCATCGCCCGCATCTCGGCGCGGAGGGCCACGAGGCGGGCGATCTCGGCGTCGACCTCGTCCAGGCGCCGGCGCAGCAGCTGCTCGGCCGGCTCGCAGGGACACGTCCCGGTGTCGCGCACGGCCAGCAGGTCGCGGATGTCGGACAGCCGCAGGCCCAGGCGCTGGGCGCCGCGGATGAAGTGCAGCCGGTCGACGGCGCCGGCGTCGTAGCTGCGGTAGCCCGCCGCGGTTCGCTCCGGCTGGGGCAGCAGGCCCACGCGCTCGTAGTAGCGGACGGTGTCCGTCGGGACCCCCGCCGCGGACGCCAGCTCCGCGACGCGGAGCCCGCGGACGGCTGTCGCTGTCATGCCCGCGACGCTAGGCCTGTGACCCGGGTCCAGGGTCAAGCCCGACGCGCGGCGGGACCGTCCCCGGCCGGCGCCGGCGCGACGACCTCGTCGGTGCGCGGCCAGGGGCAGCGCGGCGCCTGTCGGTCCGTGTCCACAGGAGGCGGACCCGGTGGCGCGCCGGGCGGGCCCGCGCCGCTCTCGACGTGGTCCACCAGCCGCTCGACGAAGCGTGCGGCGGGGGCGCCGTCCACCACGTCGTGGTCGAAGGCGACCGTGAGGCCCAGGACCTCCCGCGCCTCGATCCGGTCCCCCACGACCACCGGCTTGGCGTGCGATGCCGCCCACGAGCAGGTCGAGGGGGTGGCCGTTCGGCGCCGGCGCCCAGCCGGTTCCACCGGGGGACACTCGCAGCGACAGGACGACGCTCCAGGCCGGTCACGTGCGCGACGCAGGCGGCTCCCGCCGAGGCGGCACGAACAGCCCCGCCCGCTCCGCGCGCACCGCGGCGAGGGTCCGCGACGGCGCCGCCAGCTTGACCAGGACGTGCTCCAGGTGCGCAGCGACGGTGCGCGGGGCGACGACCAGCACGCGGGCGATCGTCGCGTTCGACGCCCCCTCGACCAGCAGCCCCAGGACCTCGAGTTCGCGCGGTGTGAGCCCGCGCAGGTCCCCGGGCGGTGACACCAGCACCAGCCCGGTCAGGTGGAGCGGCAGGTCTGCGGGAGGAGCCATCGCGGTGATGCGCAGGTGTCCGTGCGGGGCGTGCCGGCCGCCCAGCGGCCACAGGAAGGTCGCGTAGGTCCGGCCGGAGGCGAGGTGCTCGCGGGCGGCGATCAGCGCCGGCGAGCCGGCGGCGAGCAGCGCGTGCCCGTCCAGCCCCGGTAGCAGCGCGATCTCGCCGTCGGCGTGGAGCACCACCCCGCCCCGCGCTCCCTGCACCAGGCCGACGGCCGCGGTCAGGGAGCGCAGCGGGTCGATCGCGGAGGCGAGCGCCGCGGTGACCCGGGCGAGAACCGGGCGCATCCGCGGCAACCGTGACCGCACCCCGTCCGTCAACAGCGCGAGATAGCCGACCTGGCGCCGGCCGGGCGCGAACAGGGACACGGCCATCGAGTCGCGGTAGCCCGCGGGGAGCAGCTGGTCGGCCCAGGTGGGCAGTTCCTCGACCGGGTAGGGCAGGTCCGACGGGCTGATCGGAGCGGAGGCGCGGTGGCTGCTGGTCACCTCGACGTCGCGGATGTGCGCGGGGCTCTCGAGGAACGCCACGATCGAGTCGGTGAGATCCGCGCTGGCCAGCGTGGTGTAGACCGGGTGCCGCAGGTCGGCGAGAGCCAGCCACGCGCCCTCGAACGGAACGACGCGGCGGAGCCCCGCCAGCAGCTGCTCGGCGCGGCGGGGCTGCGTGTCCGCGGAGGCGGCCACCTCGGTCATCTCCCGACCGACGACCGCGTCGTCACGCACGGTCACTCCCCTCGTCCGACGGGTGAGCTGCGCGGGAGTCGTCGGGGACCGCGCACTTCGGCCTGCACCGACGATGAACGGCGGTGTGCCGGCCCGCCCCGCGGCGGTCGACCGATGCCGCGCCCACCGCCGCACGGGGGGCGCGCCGAACGCTACGCCCCGCCAGATCCGCGGAGGTCCCCCGGCGTCGGTCTCGGCGCGACCAGACCACAGCGCCACGGCAGACGGCCACGGCAGACGGCAAGGAACGGCCGGCTCTCCCACGCAGCTGGCCGCTGCACAACACGCCGGCTCCACCGTGGGGAGCCGTCACGCGCCTCGGGTGCCCGCCTCAGCGAGGTCGCTCGGGAGTGTCCTTCGCAGCAGGCGGGTGTCTCTCAGCGCAAGGCCGCGGCGCGGAGTGTCCCTGCCGGGAGACGGGACGCTCTGGCCGGAATCCGCGAGAGGCCCACGGTCCCGCCCGTGCCGGACAGCCGCTCCGGGTCGCGTCGCGCGGCGAGCCGCAGCAGAGCGCCCACCGGCCTGGCGAGCGGGCCCGGGACCAGCACCAGCCGGTGGAGGAGCGGGGGCATCCCTTGATGCCGGAGGCCGACCGGGCTGTACGTCCCGGATCTCGCGGCTGATCTCCAGCAAGGGCCGGCGCGCCGACCCGCTCGGGTGTCGCCTCGCCGACGCGCAGGCACGCCACACGCGCGTCCGGCCGCGCCTCGGCCACGCCCTCGGCGACGGCGGCGGCGATGTCCCGCGTCATCCCGAACACGCTCTCGTAGCCCACCACCACGACCATGGCCCCCACCTCCGGCCGTCGTCCCGGCTGGCGTCGCTGCCACCGCCGTCCCGGGCCCGCCGCCGGACCAGGGACCAGGGCCCGCGGTCGCAGGGGCTCGGGTCGCCGGGGCAGGGCCGTCGTCCGGCTAGGGTCGCCGGGGTGCCGGAGCCGACGTCGGGAGGCGCCGCGCCCGGGACCAGGTCCCGCGGCCGGGCAGCGGCGTCCCGCCGGTTCGAGGAGGCCGTCGCCGGGGACTCGCCGCTGTACGCGCGGGTCGCCGTCGCGCTGGGCGGGTCCGACGAGGCGCTGCGCGCCGTCGGGACCCTGCCGGCGCGCCGGCGGAGCCCCGCCGTCGTCCTCGCCGCTCTGCACGACCTCGCCCTGGCCGGGCGCGCCCCGGTGCTCGCCGCGGCCTTCGCCGCCGGGGACGCCGACGCCGCCGCCGACGCGGCGGTCGACACCCTGTTACGGGCGACCGACGCGGTCGCCGCCGTCGCCGCGCGCCGGCCGGTGCGCGCCGACGAGACCGGGCACGGCGCCGTGCTGTACCCGCTGGTCGCCGAGGCGGCGCACCGGGTGGGCGCGGCCGCGGTCGGGCTGGTCGACCTGGACTGCGGGGCCGGGTTCGACCTGTTCCTCGACCGCGTCGGCATCACCTTCGGCGACGGGCGGACGCTGGGCGACCCGTCGTCCCCGGTGCAGACGGCGTGCCGGGTCGTGGGGGACCGGCCGGTCCCGGCGCGGGCGGTGCCCGGGGTCGTCGCCCGGATCGGCGTCGACCGCGACCCGGTGGACGTGACCGACCCCGCCGACGCCCGGTGGCTGCGCGCCTGCCTGCCGCCGGACCGGACCGGGCGGAGGGCGCTGCTCGAGGCGGAGATCGCGCTGGCGGCGACGGACCCTCCCCTGCTGCTGCGCGGCGACGCCGTCGAGGTGCTGCCCGACGCCCTCGCCCGGGTGCCCGCGGACGCGCTGCCGGTGGTCACGACGACCTGGGCGCTGTCGCGCCTCCCGCCCGAGGCCCGGCTGCGCTTCCTGCAGAGCCTCGGCGAGGCGGCGGCCGGCCGGGCGGTGGCGTGGGTGTCCGCGGAGGGGGTCGGCGTCGCGCCCGCCGTCCCGACGTTCGGCGACCGCCGCGCCTCCGGCCACAGCATCCTGGGCGTGGCCGTGTTCGACGGCTCGACCCTGCACGCCGAGGCCGTCGGCCGGTGCTGGTCGCGGGGCCGCATCCTGGCGTGGCTGGCGGACTCCTGACCCGGCGCGGTCAGCGCGGTCGCCGGGCGGTGAGCGCCACCTGGGGGTGCCCGGACGCGTCCGCCGGCAGCCGCAGCTCGGACACCGGCTCCAGCCCCGCGTCGGCGAGCATCGCGGGGACCTGCTCAGGCAGCCAGGTGCGTCGTCCAGGCCACCGGCACGCCGCCGTAGGCCTCGGTGCGCACCAGGTCCCCTTCCCCGACGCGCGTCCTCCAGGGTCGGCTCGGTGGCCGAGGCGACGTCGAACCGCAGCTCCGGGTGCAGCCGGCGGGCCTGCGCCACCATCCCCCGGCGACAGGTCCACCCCGGCGACGTCGACGCCCAGGCCCGCGAGGTGCGCCGTCACGTGCCCCGGGCCGCAGCCGACGTCCAGGACCGGCCCACGCTCCCGCACCGTCTCGGCGAACGCGGCCAGGACCACGCGCAACCACGGGCGCGCACCGAGCTCGCCGCCCGGACGACGTCGAGGTCCGCGGGCCGGGCGGTGCTACGTCGCACCCCGGGACCGCCCCGTCACGCCCAGTCGGCCGCGGTGAGACCGACGGCGTGGCCGGCGGGCCACTGGACCAGCTCGATCCGGTTGCCGTCGGGGTCCGTGATCCAGGTGGTCAGGAAGTCCGCCGAGCCGTCGGGCGACCCGGGCTCCGCGACGTCGATGCCCTTCGTCCGCAGGTCGGTGACCGTGACGTCCATGGAGTCCACCTGGACGACGAGGTGGCTGAGGCCGGTGCCCCGGTCCCGGCCGGCGTCGCCGGGGTAGAAGACGAGCTCGATGCTCACCACGTCGTCGCCGGGCAGCTTGAGCATCGTCAGCTGTCCGATCGGGGTCTCCGGCACCCGCCCGACAACCTCGTAACCGACGGCCGTGTAGAAGGCGACCGCCCGCTCGAGGTCGGCGACCCGGAGGCCGACGTGCAGGGTCCTCATCGGCCCGCTCCGCCGTCCTGGCCGGCCGACGGCCGCCGTACGCGGTAGCGCAGGTGCAGAACCCGGTGCTCGAGGTCGGTGTCCGAGGCGTCCAGTTCGCGGACCAGCTCGAGCTCGGTCCGCTCGGCGGGCAGGTGGTCGAACAGCCGCCGTCCTCGCCCGAGGAGCACGGGGACGACGTGCAATTCCATCTCGTCGAGCTCGCCCGCCCGGAGCAGCGCCTGGCCGGCCCCGGCGCCCAGGACCAGCACGTCGGCGTCGCCGGCGGCCGCGCGGGCCCGCGCGGCGCAGTCGCGGACGTCGGTGATGAACCGAACGCTGCCCGGCGGGGACTCCTCCGGCACCTGGTGGGTGAGCACGAAGACCGGGACGCCGTCGTGGTGGTCGCCGTTCCAGCGGTTCGCGTGCTCGTAGGTGCGGCGGCCCGCGATGACGGCCCGGGTCGCGGTCGCCTCGGCGACCACCTGACCGTTCGGCCCCGGGTCGAGGCGGTGGTCCAGCCAGTTGAACAGCCGGAACCCGCCGAGGCCCATCGGCTCCTCGGGGCCGTCCTCCGGCCCGACGACGAACCCGTCGAGGGACATCGTCATGTCCAGCCGGATCGCCGGCTCCGCGGTTCCCATGCAGTCCTGACGCACGACGGGCGCCGAACTCATCGGCGCTCCGCAGCACGCCGCCGTGACAGCCGGTCGCGCCGGCACGGTGGGCCCCGTGGGGATCGAACCCACAACCCGCGGATTAAAAGTCCCGATCAGGGCGTGCCGGGTAGTGCTACATGATGCCGTCCCTGCAGGTCAGGGGCGAACGTGCTGCCGCGCGATGCCACCTCTGTCCGCCCGCTGTCCAGCAGTCCGCGACCACACCGCGACCACGACCGGGGGCGCCTCGAGGGCCTGGTGCCTGTTCGTGTCGTCGCGGTCGACGTCGGTTGCGTGAATAGCGACTACGCGTGAGCCGGCTTGGACCTACCTGGCCGCCGACCTGTTGGCCAGGGTGGCCGTCACCCTGAGGGGACTGCCTTGGCCATCCTTGAGGCGCTCGAGGACGGGATACCTGTGGCGCTCGGATTTGAGGCGCCGCTGATGGTGCCGGTCAGCCCGGTTGGGCCAGTCAATGGGTGGACGACGCTCTAGGTCTACCGCACTCGGCCGGCCCTGTTGCAGGTCACCGCCTGCGGACACGGCTCCTCCTGGACCTCCATGTCGAACAGCACGATCCGGTTTCCCGCCCTCCTGCCCGCACGAAGGTCGAGAGACCGGGCCACGCCATCGACACGTCCTACTGGTCGTTGGGTTCTGGGGCTCCCCTGCCAACTGCTGAGCCATCTCCGTCCGCCTGCGCGGCGTCAAGAGCCTCATGGGCGCGTGCCAGCTCAATCTCACTACCCGACTCGACGATTTGCTTGAGACGGGCTTCAAGCTGGGCAGCGAGCACCGATCGCTCAGCCTTCTCACGCCCCCACAGATAGGCGCCGGCACCCATGGCTGAGCCCACCATCGCCCCACCCGACAGCAGCGCACCTATGGGGGACGCGGTTGCAGCGCGCATACCCGCCCGAGCACTGGCGAGCGTGACGGCTCTCAATACCGCCGAGGAGGCGCCTGCTGCTAGCGCGGCCTCCCACTCTGCAGCACGGCCAGCGAGGTCTTGCGGCTCCACGCCTAAGCCATTGGCGAGCTTGCGTAAGGTCCGCGCGCTCGGCGCCTTTCGGCCCTGCTCAATCTTCGCCAGCATCTCGAGGCTCACTCGATCTTCTGCCTTGTCCGCCGTGCGTTCGACGAGCTCTTGCCGACTAAGTCCCTGAGCCGATCGCAACGTTCGAACGACCGCTCCGATGCTTTGGCGCTCCGCATCGTCCATGGTCCAACACAGTACCAGCCTGGTACTTGACAAGGTCGTGGACGACAGGCACTCTTCGGTACCCGTCCAGTACCCAAGCAGTCCAAGGAGTCGTCCAGATGATCATGGAAGTCGTGATACCAGCCCGCCTCGCAGCTCAGTTCGCCTCAGGCGCGGTGACGCTGATGAACAGCTCGGCAGGGGCAACAACCGCGCTCGTTAACTCCTCCACAGGCACCATCGTCGGGACCGCGGCGCTCGTACCGGCCGGAGGGGGCGCTAGCGCCGCGGCCGGAGTGGCGGTGACTGCGGGCGCGGCAAGCATCGCGCCGCTGGCCTTCGCGGCGGCCGGAGTCGCAGTCGTTGGCACGGCCGCAGTGCTCGTCTACCGCAAGCGGACCCGAGATCGCGCCGAGCGGCACGCGCCTCTTGTCGACAGAGTCGTCCAGCTCCACCCGGAGGAAGCGCCGTCAGCCGGCATACGCCGGCTACCCCGCGCCGCCTAGCTGCCTTCCAGCCCCACACACTCTGGAGAAGTTGCCATGTCGCAGCTCTCGGACGCCCTGCACGAGGCCATCGTCACCGCCGCCAAGCCCTTCGTCGGAAGCATCGGCGCGGCCCTCATCGGCACCGCCATGGACATCATGGGGTCGATCGTCTCCAGCTCAAACGATTCGCCCACAGAGAAGTAGGCGGCCGTGACAAGGCGGCGGCCGGGGCGATCGTCGTCCCGGCCGCCGTTGTCTTGTTGCGGCTGGCTTGGAGCCGGGCGTCTTAACCCGTTGTCAGGTCGGCCACTGCCTCGACGGTGTCAAGCATCAGCCGGCCTGACCCGTCAAGGATGAGCCGAGCTCTCACACCAGCACGGTGGGCCCCGTGGGGATCGAACCCATAACCCGCGGACCCAAGCAAGGCGTACCGGGCGGTGACCTGTGATGCCATTGCTGTTCACGGATGCAGCGCCTGCCATCCGCTGCCGCCGCCTCTCTCTGGCTGGCGCGCGGTTCGCGACCACAGCGGGACCACATCAGGAGTACCTGTCCAGCATCTGCTGGCACGTGCGGCGCTCGGCGTTGGAGCTGAGCGGTGAACTTCGACGCGACACCCACAGCACCCGCCAGCGCCCAGAGGCCACGATTGCATTGAAGGAGGCCCAGGTGTCGTACATCGTCGAGGGCTACATCGACATGGTGAGTTACGCATTGCAAGTGGGATTGCCCGACTCCCTGCTCCCCCATTACAAACTCGCAGCCGGCTCTCCGAACGCCTTAGCCCTCCTACGGAAGCATGACGGCGAGCCTGTTCTGATCACCCCACTGGGCCCACCGTGTGGGGGGACTGCGCAACACCCCGGGGTGTCCTGGCGATCCTCACTGCCCACACGGAGATCACTAAGCTTTCGCGGGTCGGGGGCGGAAGGGTGCCCCGACTGTGCGGTCCTATTCGTCCAGATGTCATCTATTGATCCGGAGGAACGTTGCCGCCAGGTGCACCTTGGAGCGGTGCAACGTCATACGTCCCAACCACGGCGAAGGAGTCGACGCCGTGCTCGTCCCGCTCCCTGCGCGGACCAGCGAAGACACGGAACGCAGCAGGACAGCGCGCAGTACTAGCGCCGTGACCTGTCTTTGCCGGACTAAAAAAGCAGGCGGAGCTGCCCAAGTGCCACGGAATACCGGGCATACCGGGCGGACGCCTATCGCGCGTACGCGCGAGGGTCGGCTCCTGAAGCTCGCTCACAGTCCCAGTTTCGTTTGAGCGAACCCCGTTGTCTCCATACACGCGAATCCGGGCAAGGCCACGCCGAATCAGCCCATGTGCCTCCAAGCACGTGTGCGGGGCGCCACCTAGCTCACCCGCGCGTCATCGATGGCTTCAGCCGAGTGCATACCGCACTCGGTACGTGTCCTCCTCCTTCGTGAGGCGCTTGCTCTCCACGAGCGCAACGGGGTCGCGGAGCAGGTCGAGCCGGGCCGGGGCGGCGCCTCCGGCACCGCGACGTACGACGAGCACGGCGTACGCGTCGCCTTCAGTGCCGTCGGCGAATCGCTCGGCCATAGCCCATTCGTTCCGGCTCAGCAGAAAGCCGCCATCCGCGCTGCTCTTAACCTCGAGAGCGACCGCCCGCGGCCGGGCACCTTCCTCCGGCGGCAGCCAGCCCAGTAGGTCGTAGCCGAAGCCGTCCCCGTGCCGGCTCACGTGCAGCAGTCCCGCGAGATCGGCGACCAAGTCCTCCTCGTCAGCGTCGGGCGATGCTGCCGCCGCCCGGTGAGCCAGTGCGGCCTCGACCGCCGACCCCTGCGCATACCGGCACAGGAGCGCGATGACCTCGTCCAGCGCCTCCGCCCGTGCCGTCGGGGCCAGTGCTAGCAGTGGGCTGACGACGCCCGCGAACGCCCAGGCCTCAGCCTCGTCGCCGAGCTGCCTCTTGCGCCGGTCGACCGACACGTCGACGGTGACGCGCGCGACCGTGCGTGGCCCAGCCGGGCGCGCACGCCGCTCCGGCGGCGCCACGAGGCCCGCGGGCGCCACGGGCGCGAGACCGGCCTCGGCCAGGCGTACGACGCGGTCGCGCACTTGGCGCACCAGTTCCTTGACCGGCTGCGCGACCGCCGCCTGCACGTCGTCCGCCAGCTGCGTGGGGAGCCATCCCGCGAGCGCCTCCAGCAACTCGCCGCGGTCAGGCAAGGCGACGGTCACGCTGTCGACGAGCCGGTGCTCAAGCAGCTCCTGCGCGCCCGGGAGTCCGGGTAGCAGGTCCGGCAGGCAGGCGCGCAGGCCGCTGGGAAGCCTTATCGACGACGGGACGAGCTGCAGCACCGACTCGTGATGGGCCCGCGTTACGGCCCGGGTCTCGCTCGGCGTCGCGAGGGCCAGCGTGCCGACGAACGCGAGCTCGCGCCGCCAGGCCGCCGCCACCCGCTCGAGCACTCGTCGGCGCTCGTCGTCGACATAGAGGGCCTCCACGCGCCCGGCCAGTTCCTCCGGCCCGGAGGCTCCGGCCAGCCGCACGAGTTCTGCCCGCGGGTTGGCCGCAAGCGCGACCGGGTCGGGGTCCAGACCAGCCACCTGCAGCAGGTGTACGGCCCCGGCCAGCACCTGCGCCGGGTCGGGGTCGAGCACGAGGGCGAGTTCGGGCGGCGGGCCCAGGGCCTCGACTCCAGCGTGCGCGGTGTCCTCGGGCGTGCCGGCGACCGCCAGCACCGCCACTAACCAGCGCTCGTGTTGGTTCCTCCAGCCGCGCAGGTATTCAGCAGCAGCCCGCACGTTCAGACCGGGGTCGCCGTCCTCGCGCAGGACCTGATGCAGCGCCGGGAGGTCGACACCCTCGCCGTGCAGCAGGCGCAGGACCGGACCGCTATCGCTACGCGCCGCCTGCCCGCCGCCCGCCGCGGCCACCTGCTCGGCCACTTCCGAGGGCAACCCGGCTCCGCGCAAGTCCGCCGCCAGGTCCGGCCCCGGCTCGGCGGGGGCGCCGGGGAGGACGCGCAGCAGGGCTCGACGCCACGCGCGCTCGGCCCGCCGGTCCAGCTCGGTCACCGCCCCGAGCCGATTCCGCACCTCCTGCACGTTGTCGTGGCTAATGCTGAGGTCGTGCAGCACGCGCTCGCGCTCGGCGTCGTCATCGGCCAGCAGCAGTAGCTGGAAGGTCGCGGTGTACGCAGTGCTCTCGACCAGGGCGGCGAGGGGCCCGGCCAGGCGTGTCCGAAGCCGGCGCTGCCAGCCTGGGCCGGACAGGTCGTGGTAGAGCACCGGGCTCGACGTGGTGGCGCCTTCCAGGAACAGGTCCTGGACCGCCCCCTCCCCCAGGGTGTGGGCGTGCCCGGTCCCGATCGCCTCGACGTGCAGAACGAGGTCCGGCACCTGACGGACCACGAGGGCGCGCAGGCGTCGGGACCGGGTATCGAACTGGAGGCTGGTGGGCTCCAGGGTCTGAGCGCCCAGGCTGTGGTGGATGAGAACGGCTAACAGCTCGGGTAGCCGCTCGGCCAGGGCGTCCGACAACTCTGCCGTGACGTCGGTCCCGGGGTTGTCGCCCTCCCGTCGCACGGCGACCTCGAAGGCGGGCAGGTCGAGGGCGCGCGCGACCGCGGACTTGTCGCGCGCCAGAACGACGAACGGCACCACGCGGCTGAAATGCCGGCGGTAGGTCGAGTACCGGTCGTCGTCGTGCCTCGACTCGGCGGGCGGGCGGAGGACCAGGGTGTCGTCGAGCTCGCACAGGACGCCGACCTCCTGCAGCAGCGCCGCCCCGCCGTCGAGGTCCTTGAGGCGGCCGTACGCCAGGCGGTGCAGACCGACGAGCGCCTGCCGGCCGCTGCCGGGACCGGGCAGCGCGCCGCTCTCGACGCCGTCGCCTAGACCGCGCAGCAGGTCTGCCAGCCGCTCGAGGGGGCTGTGCTCCAGGTCGGTGATGCCGCACAGCCGGCGCAGCTCCCCCGATACCTCCGCGTCCCGGTGCAGCAGCGGCAAGAAGCGCAGAGGGCTGTTGGACATGCCGGCCTCGGAGGGCGGGTCCTCCGCCCACCACACCGCGGCGGGGCGGGAGCCGCCCGGCTGGGGCACGGCGGCGAGCTCGGCTGGCACCCATTCCGACTCCGCGAGCTGCAGGGCGAGCGTGCTTACCCCGCGGTCGTCGACCCCTGTTCTGTAAGTCTTCGTGTGCCATCGGCCGCCGTTGCTGCACCCGCGGCAGAAGGCCAGCGCCGTGGTGAGCCGGGCGTAGAGACCGGCTCCCGCGGACAGGAGCGCCGCCACGTCCCGCCGCCGGGCGACATCGGGCTGCTCTAGGGTCCAGAGGAAGCGGAAATCCTCGGACACCCGGACGTTGAGGTGGCCGCGGGCCGAGGGGGCACCCTCGAAGGCCCAGGGACCGTCGTCGACGCCGGGCCGGAGCTGATTGCGCAGGTCAGCCCAGGGCCGCTCGGCGTCACCCTGCCGCTCGTCGTGCGCTTGGACCGGGAGCACCTCCCACACGCCGAGCCTCAGCAGGAAGGCAAGTCGTTCGCGCTCGCGCGCCGGCCCGTCGAGCTCGACCGCGGCGCCGTCGGCGGCGTCGTCGTCCTGCAGCCCCGGCAGCGGTGGCAGGAGCGCCAGCACCTCCTGCGGTGGGCCCAGGAGGGCGCCGGCCTCCGGCGCGACCCTACCGAGGGCCCGGTACGCCGCGGCCCGTGCCGCCGTCGCGTGGTCGCCCGGCGCCCACTCCTCCAGCCAGTCCGCCCAGTCCTCACCCAGCGCGAGCGTCCCAGCGGGCCGCCAGGTGCCATCCCGCGCGGGCAGCCGTACGTCGGCCATCTGACGCTGGCGCCGCTGCTTGGCACGGTCGCTGTCGGCGAGGTCGCCCCGACCCGGCTGGCACCAGAACCACTGGGCGGGGTCGAGCACGCCCGCTAGCCGGCCGCCATTCGCCGTACCCGCCTCGTGGCCGCGGGCCCTCGCCAGGAGCGTCCAGAGGAAGGTGACGAGCTCGCCACCCTGAGCGTCCTGAACGGCCGACAGTCGGTCGAGAACGGTCTCTACCGTGAAAGGGCGGACGCCGAGCGGTTTGGCGCGGTCGCCGTCGGCCTCGCTGGCCAGTAGGCCGTCGCGCAGGAACACCACGTCCATCGCCTCGGGCGGCTGCAGGGGCGCGCCGCCCGCGCGAACGCGGCCCATGACCAGAGCGCTGCGGCGGCCCCGGACGCCCTCTTCGGGCGCGGGCAGCGGGTAAAGGCGCCGCCCTCCCGCGGGCTGCGGCACGGGGAGGAGCCGTGCCATCGGATCCCCGCGCAATGACGCGAGCAGGTCGTCGGCCCGACTGCGGTCGAGCACCTGCAGGAGAGTGATGAGATCCAGGAGGCCGCGGAACCCCGCGTCCTCGTCACCGGCCGGCCACGGCGGCGTTGGGCCGGGACGCAGCAATCGCCCGAGGTCAGCCCAGCCCTGCTCCTCGTCCGCAGGGCGGCGGGCGCGCAGCAGCGCCCGCCCGGCAGCGCTCAGCCAGGGGTGCGGCACCCGGCGCCTGGAGGAGCGCTCGACGTAGTCGGCCGGGAATGTGCGCAGCAGCGCATCATCGAGCCGGTCGTCCCAGGTGACGAGGCAGTCGGCGGGGCGAGCCCGGCGCGGGCCGTCACCGCCCGCGGCCAGCGGCACCCATGCGACGTCGTCGAGCCCGGCCAGCACCGCCTCGCGGGTGCGACGGGCCTGCGGGTCGTCGGGGGGCGTGGTGCCCGCGAAGCGCTCGACCAGGCTGACGAGATCGACAGCACCGGAGCTGGCGAGATCGTCCAGCGCACGCACGCAGAGGCCCGCCAGCGCGTCGAGAACCCCCGCGTTACAAGAGCCCTCGCCGTCGTAGAACCCGGTGCGCGCAGCGTCGACCTCGAAATATCCGTGCAGCAGCAACGGTATCCCGGAGGCGATCCGAGTCGGGAAGAACAGGTGGAAGGGGGAGCCGGTGTCACCCGCCAGCGGGGACACAACCGCGGGCGGCCCGTCCGTGGCCGGCTGTACTCGCACGCCGACGGCCGTCTCTCCAGCCAAGCCACCGTCCCCCTGGCGATACAGGAACCAGCTGCTACTGACCTCGCCGTCCCGCTCGATGACGACCCGCTCCCGCGACACCCCCCCGGGCAGCTCAGCGTGGGCCCCCCAAGACGGAGCCACAGTGCGCCGTGTGCCGGCCAGGCGGTCGTCGATGACGACCTCATCGAAGGTCCCCAACAGCAGCAGGACTTGGTCGGTCACGTCCTCCTCGAGGGCGCGGCGGACGACGGCGAGCCACTCGTCGGCGGGCCCGTCGCCGCTGTACGGCAGCCGAACGACGGTGGTGAAGCCCTCGGCCGCCAACTCGGCAACCAGCGGCGGGGGCTGCTCGACCCAGCGCGGGAAGCGCAGCACCGGAACCGCGTCAATTTCCCGGTGCATGTCGTCGACCTCGGCGAGGTGCCGCTCCCAGCCTGTCGACCGCCCCCGGATCTCGGCCAGGGCGGCAACTGCGTCGAAGCGGATGGCCAACCCCGGGCCCTGAGGGCCCAGATCCGAGTACAGCTCGGGCGTCGACGACACCTCCAACACCGACTTGAACCCGATGCCCTTGTGGCCGATCGCCTCGCCCTTGTCCTTGGTCGAACGGCCGAGGTGGCCGAGCGAGGTCAGTACCACCCGGGCCGGGAAAGCCGCCCCTCGGTTGGCCACGACCAAAGCGCGACCGTCAGCCTCGAGCACGATTCTCACGGGACCGCGCTCCCCTGGCCGTGCCTGCTGCCGCCACGCGTCCGCGGCGTTCTGCAGCAACTCGATGAGGAAGCGCCCGTGGTACTCGCGGCCTAGCAGTTGCTCGGCCCGAGCGAAGGAGCAGGTGACCTGCACGTCCTCTGCTGTCTCGTGCACCGCGCGTTGCCGGACGACTTCCTCGATCAGCCGTCGATCCGCCTTCGAGCTGTCAGCACTCACGCCCGGACCCTACGGACCGTTTCGTGGTCGGTTGTGCTCGCGCGACTACAGCGTGGCGTCGAGCTCCAGGCGCACATGCAGTTCACCGCGACACGCGAGCATGGACGCCGCGACCACACTGCGACCACAGGCATAGAAGCCGCAGGTCAAACGCCGTGCCTGCGGATACCTAATCCACCGGTACGACCCTCTCTGGGTGCAGGGCTGGCCGACTGGCCCGACGATGTCCACAGACTGGTCGTTGACGGAGTCAAGGTGGTAGCCGGCTTGCAGGCGGACCGGTGGCGCCACGCCCCGTATCAGTAGCGGCAAGTGGGCGAGGAGCAGGTGGCGGCTGCCTGAGCCGCCGACGATCAGCATGCCGAACGGCGTGATCGCTCCGACAGGACACGACTCTGGTGCCGCCGTCCGTCCTCGTTTCCTACCTCTGCGGCATGCTCGCTCGGATTACCCTTAGCGCTAGCATTCTGGCGGCCGGGCAGGCCCGCGATCCCGGACATGGACCGCGTTCTCGGCGCGCGCCGCGCTACTCCTCATGTGCGTGCTCGCTCTCCGCTATCGGGCGACGCGGATGGCTGCCTAGGGCTGGCCCGCAGGACCAGGCCGTATGGGCAGGCCAGAGCTACTTGGCTAGCGCCTCAAGGTCTAGTTCGACGTGCTTCCCGTCAGCGAGGTGCACTACGACGGTGACATGAGCGCCCATGGATTCGACGTACCGCCGGAGTGTGGACAGCAAGAGATCGTCAGCCTTCTCCGTCCGAGCGACAGCTGACTGTCCGACGTGCAGACGCTCAGCGACCTCTTCCTGGGTCAACGCAGCAGCCTTGCGCATCATTGCGAGGTTCATCGCGTAAACGCGGTCCTCTTGGGCCATCTCAGCCCGGACGGCCTCGACCTTGGCCGCCTTGTCAGCGTCAGCCAGAGCGTCGTCGATCTCCTGCGTAGCGTCGTGGAAGGTGACGTCCTCCATGTCGGCGGCCTCTGCGTGCAGCAGGTTACTCACGGCGCCTCCCTTCACTGTTGTTGCCTGAGGTAGTGATCGACCATTGCTTCGCCTTCTTTAGCTGCGCGGTCGTACCAGATGTCTCCGATGGGGTGCTTGTTGAAGCCCAGAAGCGCCAGCACCACCGTTTCGTTGTTGGGAAAGTAACAAATTATCCGGAGGGCGAGATTCTCGCGATACGGGTGCCTGACCCGCCACAGGGGATGTCGCCGCGCCTGCATCACCCGCTTCAGCGTGGCGGTCTCCTCCCCCGGCGGCCCCTTCATCTGCCGGAGCTGAGACTCCATCGCCAGGAGGAAGATCTCAGCCTGGGTCCCACACTCCGGATCGGCGATGGTCTGCTTCCGCCACTCCTGGTAGCGGTTGGTCTGGACCACGCGCACACCCGTGACTATCACCTCTAAGTGGTATGAGCGCAAGGTGATACTGCGGGCGTTGCCGAGTTGAGACCCAGGTCCCGCAGGGAGTGTGACGGCTTGCCAGCCCCAGCCAACTCCGACGTTGGTCTGCCGAGTGCCAGCGCTGGGCTCCTCCATTGGCCGACGCGCTACGCCCCACCCTCCTCGGGCTCAGGGCGGCGGCTCCGCGCCGCTGGTGTGACGGGATTACGAGTACCACGGCTGAGCGACACGGCTCGGTGCGGCAGGGAAACGCCGGCCGTCTGACCAGCCCACTCCTCGGCCAGCGATGGGCGCCAGCCCAGGAAGGCCATGCAGGAGGACAGCCCGCGGCCTCGTACGAGGGCTCGTCTGCCTTGCGCCATCGGCGCCAGGCGTCCCGGTGCCGCCCCGACCGAGGGGTGCCTGGCAGGAGCCGCAGGAGCCAGTCAAGGCGGCGTGGTAAGTCAGCGCCTCGACTTACTCTCCGAGCGTGGTCCTCCAAATCCTCTCGGTGATCGTCCCGCTGCTGATCGCGCTCGTCCCGCTGTTCAAGTGGCCGACGCTCCAGCGGCGCGTCCGTGCCGACGTCGCCTTGGTGAAGGAGCTGCCGAACGGCATGGGTAAGCAGTTCCGAGAGGCTGTCGAAGAGGAGCTGACCGAACTGGCCCACCGGACCAGGACGCGCCTCGGCCGCCGCGCCGAGTACTTGGGAATCTGTGTGCGACTGGGGACGATCGCTACCTTCCTCACTCTCAGCGTGCTCGCCTACTACACAGCAGGCGGTCACGGACTCAACTGGAGTTGGGGCGTCGTGTGGCGCACCTACGCCTCGCTGTTCGCCTACATGGTTCTAATTGCGATCGTCGTCGCCGTCTTACGAGCTCTCTGGCGCTTCACCGAAGGCTTCAGCTCGGTGATCAAGTACCGACACCAGCGGAAGAGAGCACGGGCGGAGGGGAAGACCATCCTCAGGATCGACACCGATGGCACCACCGCGTTCTTGGCCTCGTCCGAGGTGGACGAAAGCGTGCGGCAGTCCTGACTCATGACGGTCTACCCAGGGTCCCTTCGAGGGCGCTGGGCAGGCCTCTTTCCATGCTCAGCTGCTCAGCCAGGCAGCTGATGAACTCAACCTCGCCGGAGGATGCCAATCGGTTGGCGTCCGGTACAGCCGGCCAGTTGCCCAAATGGAGTCGCCATTCGAGATGGCGAGAGCCTGGCCTAGGCGGTACGACCGTGCGTCCTGCAACTCGCGAAGTTCACGACCGTAGGCATCAAGCGAGCTCCCCGACCTCAACGGCGAGGAGTCGCATCTGGCCACCGGGCCCCGGCGCGAACTTCGAGAAGTCCTGCCAAGTCAGCTTGTAGCTGCCGGACAGAGTGATCGGCTTTTCGCGACCGCGTCGGGTCCCCGGCCCTGCCCGCGGCCCCCAGGCGCGCTCTCCGGTCAGGACAGTGCCCTCGTGCACTCGGAAGGCGTCGGCCCCGGTGGGACGAAGGTGCGTGGGTGCTCGCCAGTCCAGATCGTCGTTGCTCCAGAGAAGGACCAGACCGTTCCATCCCGGCCGCGTTGCCACGAACCGCTCGACGCGGGAGACGTCCTTGACGAAGTCGTACCGGCGGATGTCGTGGGCCCCTTGGTTGGGTAGATCGAAGGCCTCGCCCTTGACGGTGCCCGACCAGCGCTTCTTCCAGTACTTGATCTCGATGGCGGTGGACCGGCCCAGGTCGGGGCGGGAGAGCAGCAGATCAAGTCGCTCGCGAACCAGTGGATCCGGGCGGGTCTCCAGACGGACCTCCACCTTGGGGTCGAGCAGGTGCGCCTGCCAAGCGAGGGCATGCTGGAGATCGGCTTCGGAATGGAACACATCACGCACCTGAGCGAGACCGGAGACGAGGTCGTCCAGGGACAAGCTTCCGGCGATCACCGCAGCCTCCGTTCATGCCGGCAGGTCTCCGCTTCCAGCCGAAGTCTTCTGGAAAGGAGCGGTCGACCCGATCGGCGGTAGTTCGCGCAGGACTTGGCCAACGGACGGCCGGGCCCTATCAGTTCTCAGTGTTACGCGGAAGAAGCGTTTCGAGTTCAGGGGTTCCGTAGGTAAGGAACACGATGTCGGTCTTGCTTTCGTCAGCGGTCTGCCGGTCGAACGTGACCGTGACGCAGCCACCGTCAGCCTCCTTGTACAGACGTGGCTCGGCAATTCCGGCATCGCAGTCGAAGGAGTACACCCCCGCTTCGGCGGGGAGTGTGAGGCGATAGGCGCGCGATTGGCTCGGGGCCTCGACAAACAAGGGGGCGGTCAGGGCGTTGGCGGTGAGGACGTGCTCAAGGGTGGCGAGGTCGGTTTCACCGCTCAGGACCGGCGGCTCCTCGATGCATGCTGCGCTCCCGGGAGCAGTCCCGAAATCGTCGGCCTGGACGGGACGGCTGGCGAGGTCGTCGACCTGGTCTCGCAGGCTCGCGACCTCGGCGCTGATGTCGTCGCTGGTCGTGTGAACGCCGAGGGCGAGTTGTTCGATGGCCTTCTCGACGTTGGCAAGGACCGGTGCGGCGTCGCCGACGATGTCGGTGAAGTCGCCGTAGTCCTCCGCGATGCCCCGGACGTCATGCCGCCTTTTTACACGCATGGCTATGGCCATGTCGCAGCGTGTGGCGAGACTCGCATGCCTTCAACTGATGCGAAGCTAACCGCGCTAGCCGCGCACGTCAGCTGGTAGTTAGAAGCTGCGCTCGCCGTTTCGTCGAGGTGCGTCCCTGTCGCCTTTGATCCTCAGATTAGGCATGGACTCGACCGTATCGTGCTACAAAAGAGGCGTGGCGACATCCAACACCTACCGCGGGGTCTTCCCGGTCGTCAGACAGGTCCGCGACGCACGCGTGTACATCGGGGTCCACCTCGCCCAGGTCAATGACCGGCTGACTTGCGTGGGCCTCGACATCCGCTCGCTGAACCTGGGCGACAGCATGCTGACGATCCCCTTCGACCTCGGGAACTCCACCTGGGAGGAGGTCGGCACCACGGTCCTGCGTGGGCTGCCTCTTCGCGACGTCCTGGACGACGCCCTGGAGCAATATCGAGAGCTCGTCGAGGGAGCGAACACCCGCGCACGTGAGCTGATCGGCGATGGACACAGCAGCGCCCAGGCGTCCGCCGAGTCCCGGCGTCGCGGTCGCCCGCCACAGCTCGGCGACGAGGTGCTCGAACAGGTGGTCGCTGCCGCCTACCGCTTGGGAGGTCACCGCCCCGTTCAGGCCGTTCAGGAGGCGCTGGAAGGAGCCGGCGCACTGCCGAGCCCCGTCAGCATCGATCAGGCTCGCAAGGCCGTCTTCCGGGCACGAGCACGCGGGTTCATCCCACCGGTCAGGACGCCCGACACCCACCCAGAGGACCACTCATGAGCTTTGCGCGACTCCCACGCTGTGGATGCCGCTACGAGCCCGAACGATCAGCGCAGGGGAGCTACGGGGCATGAACCGTCGAGGACGCGTGTACCGCCGCTGCTCCTGCCGGGACGAGAACGGCAAGCAGCTCGGCGGAGCCTGCCCACGACTGACCACCGACGGCAAGCACGGCACCTGGTACTTCGCCGTCGACCTGCCGGCGACGCCGGGCAGGCGCCGGACGATGCGGCGCGGCGGCTTCCCCACCAGGAGCGCCGCCGGGAAGGCCCTCGCCGACGTCACGAACCGTGCTGCGCAGGGCGTGCGCATCGATGACCGTGAGACCGTGGCCGCATTCCTCACCCGGTGGCTGCAGGTCAAGGCGGGCGAGGCCAAGCCGACGACGCTCCGCTCGTACCGAGCGCATGTCGAGAACGTCATCGTCCCGGCCCTCGGCCACGTGCCCATCGAGCGGCTCCGCGCCGAGCACGTCGAGCAACTCTTGGCCGACGCTGCCGCTGGCCGTAGCCCGGCCACCGTCCGCCGCATCCATGCGACGCTGCGGTCGGCGCTCAGCTACGGCGTGAAGACCCGGCGCCTGCCGTTCAACGTCGCCAGCAATGTCACACCGCCCACCGGAGCCCGGCCGGAGGTCCAGCCCTGGTCGGCCGCAGAGCTCGCCACCTTCCTCCGGCACGTCGAGACCGATCGCCTCGGCCCGCTGTTCGAGGTCATCGCCGCGTGCGGCCTCCGCCGAGGGGAAGCGCTCGGGCTGCGCTGGGCCGACCTCGATCTGGTCAACCGCACCGCCCGGATCCGGCAAACCGTCGTCGACGTCGGCGGTCGGCTCCAGTTCTCAACCCCGAAGACCTGCTCCTCCGAGGCCACCGTGCCGCTCACCGAGCGCGCCGTGCAGGCCCTGCTGCAGTGGCGCCTCGGACAGGACATCGACCGGCAGGCCTGGGGGAACGCCTACGAGGACCACGGCTTGGTCTTCGCCCGCGAGAACGGCGCTCCGCTACGCCCGGAGTACGTCACCCGCCGATTCGTCGCACTGAGCCAGGCCGCCGGCCTCCGCCAGGTCCGACTTCACGACCTCCGGCATGGCGCCGCATCACTGATGCTGGCCGCCGGCGTACCCATGGCGATCGTGTCGAAGATGCTCCGCCACTCTTCGATCGGGATCACTGTCGACACCTACGGCCACCTGTCCGAGGACACCGCGCGGACCGCGTCCGACGCCATGGCCGCGGCCCTTGAGCAGGCCTTCAACACCTCCGCCGCGGCGTCCGGCGACCACACTGCGACCACTCCGGGCCTGGTGGGCGATCCCACCACCCAGTCTGCGGAGAAACGCGCTGGTCGGCGCGGTGGGCCCCGTGGGGATCGAACCCACAACCCGCGGATTAAAAGTCCGCTGCTCTGCCAGTTGAGCTAGAGGCCCGGTGGGTGCAGACAACCCTCCAGACAACCCACGAGACAACGCGTGAGACAGCGGCGGCGCCTGCGGCCCGCTGCGAGGCTACCGCCGGCGTCGGGCGCCACCACGAGCAGCGCACGGCCGGCGGCCAGAGCCGCCTAGGGCTGCCCCACCAGCCGACGGGCCAACTCCCTCGCGTGGGCGCGGGCCCGGTCCGTCCGGGCGGCAGGGGTGTCGGCGGGCGCCGCCTCCGATGACGGCATGGCAGCCGTGTCCGATCCGGGCGGGCGGGTGGTCAGGCGGACGGCGAAGCCGCCCCTGGTCCGGAATGTCTCCAGCGTGTCGCAGGCCTCCCGGACCAGCCACAGCCCCGCCCCGGCAGGAGGGAAGCCGTTGCTCGGCGGGGTGTAGCCGGCCAGCGGGTCGTCGAACCCGTCCCCGCAGTCCGTGACCGTGCACTCGAGCCGGGTCGGCGTCGCCCACAGCCGGACGGCGACCGGCGGGCGACCGTGCCGCAAGGCGTTGAGGAGGACCTCGGCGACCGCCGCGGCGAAACGACTGCGCAGCTGCCCCGGCTGGCCCGAGTCGTCCAGGGCGGCGCGCACTCGCGCGCGCAGCTCCGGCAGCCGGGCGACATCGGCCAGGTCTGCCAACTGGAGCGTGGGCGGGAGATCCTCCGCTCGACCCGCCAGGGTGGTCGGGGTCCGGCGCAGGACGGTCGCGGGGTCCAGGTAGCGGGGACTGGGCACGGGCCCTGCGGGGGTCATCACCGCGGGATGGGTCTCCTCGATGCCTCCGCGGATCCCCTCGGACAGTTCGCGCCGGTCGTAGGCGCACACGCTCGACAGGGGCAGCGGTCCCAGTGCGACGTTGAGGACCGCCTCGCAGCGGTGCCACTCGTGCCATCCGTCGCCGGACTGATCGACCGGGATCTCGCCGAGCAGCCGCACGCCGGGAGCCCCGGCCACCAGCTGGCGGCGGACCACCCGGCGGAACGCGGCGATCGCGTGCGTGGTCCGGGTGTAGATCCCCTCCCGCGGCAGGACGAGGACGCGGTCGTCGTGGCCGAGGGCCTCGGCCAGCAGGGCGCTGTTCTCGTTCCGGCAGGCGAGCACGGCCGTCTCGCCGACGGCCAGCCCCTCGGCCAGGAACGGCACGACCGCGGACACCAGGTCCTCGGCGGAGCGGTAGAGGAGCGCGGCGTGCAGGTGGGCTGGTCCGGTGGTGGAGGTCATCGCTCGCCTCCCACCAGGTGCATGCCGGGCAGCTCGTCGACCTCCAGCATGCGCATCGTGAGCTCGACCGGCGGTTGGAGGGCGACGAGCAGGACGTGGCCGCCCGACGACCGGAAGCCACGGGTGGCGTCGTCGAGCCGCCAGCACGAACCGGCGTCGACGTAGCTGACCTCGCCCAGGTCCACCCACAGCACCCGCGACCGGTGACGGCTCGCGGCGCTCAGCACCGCCGTGAAGACCTCGGTGTTGGTGGCGTCGACCTCTCCGTGCAGGGCCAGCCCGTCCAGGTCCCGACTGGTGGAGAAGGTCGCCTGGTGCACGCCGGCCAGGTGCGTGGCCACCGCGTCGTCCAGCCACCTGCCGGTGGTGGCCGCCTCGGCGTACTGGCACATCGCGCTCATCGGCAGATCACCGACGAGCGCGTCGAGCCGTTGCTCGACACCGTGGACTTCACTGGGTGACAGGACACTCAGCGCCGCCCGCACCTCCGCCGAGATGCGCACCGACGTGAACCCCTCGGCCAGCGCGCGCTCCACGACCACGCGCTGACCCTCCGGCGGATAGAACTCCTCCGGCGGCAGCACCACGAGCTGCCCATCGCGGACGGCGGCGGCAACGTCCACACCGCGGGCCTCCAGCACCGGGACCAGCGCGTCCTCCGGCATGAGCGGGAGCTCGGTGTAGATGATCTTCTCGCCCAGCTCCAGCCCACGACGAACCCAGGCGGTCAGACCGGCCAACCGTTCGCCCTCGGTCCGGTGCAGCAGCAGGACATGCCCGTCCCACTCCGTGCCCGGAGCCTCCCGGACATCGCCCACAGGCCAACGCTACGCGCGAAGCACGCCGCTCAGGACGAGGACGGAAGTCACCGACGACCGCGCGGAGGGGCGCCGTTCCGGAAGTGGTGCCGTTGCGCTCCAGCGAGGACGGCTCCCGTCCCGACAGGCCGACGATCACGATGCGTCGGCGAGGCGGAGCAGCAGGTCCAGGGCGTCTTCTGCATCCACCAGAGGCCCGTGGGGATCAGCCCTTCGATCAGTGTTGTCCTCGGGGTCATCGCCGTGGTCGGGCGCCTGACCCCACCCACGCCACGGGCCTACGGCAGCCGGCGTCCTCGGTTCCGGGACTGTGCCGGCCGGGAGCCGGTCGCCCCGCCGAAGGGGCCGGCTCCAGCTCCCACGCCCGAGCCACTCCCCTCCGGCATGCCGAGTCGCCTCCTCGACGTCCCGGTCCGCGAACCCCCGAGCGGTCAGGTCTCCCTCGAGCGCGGGGACCGGGTCGGGGCTGAGCTCGGCGAGGTCGGCGGTCACTGGCGACCTCTCGCCAGGCCGTGACCCGACCTGCCTCGTGGCCAGGTCAGGGCAGGGCTCACCTCGCACAGCGGGCCGGCGGGTTCGACCGGCCGTCCCTCGATCCAGCCCCGCATCCCGGGCCGGCGGCGCATCTCCGCCCACCGCGCTGCCGGCGGGTGCCCGCTCGTCGACGCCCGGGTCTCACCCGCACCGGGTGAGGCCCACGATCCGCCGCTGTTCCAGGCTTGCCGTCCGGCGGCTCGCGGGACGACCGCCCGTCTGCCCGTCGTACGCGAGTACGAGGAAGGACGTCGCCATGAAGCTCGTCGTCGACCTGACCCGGTGCCAGGGCTACGCGCAGTGCGCCTTCCTGGCCCCGAGCGCCTTCACCATGCACGGCGCCGGCGAGGCCCTGCTCTACGACCCCGAACCCAGCGACGAGCTGCGCGAGCGGGTGCTGCGCGCGGCGGCGGCCTGCCCGGTGCAGGCCATCGTCCTCGACCGAGGCCCCGCCGAGGACGGCGCCGGGCGGGCCGCGGCAGCCGCGGCCCGCCGCGGGGACATGGACGAGGAGTTCCTGCGGACCGGGCGGATCGTGATCGTCGGGGCGTCGCTGGCCGGGACGCGGGCCGCCGGGGCGCTCCGCTACCAGGGGTTCACCGGCTCGCTCACCGTGATCGGCGACGAACCCGCCGAGCCCTACGACCGCCCGCCCCTGTCCAAGCAGGTGCTGAACGGCTCCGTGCCGGCCGGGCACACCGGGCTGCCGCGCCGCCGCGCCATTGACGCCGACTGGCGACTGGGTGTCGCCGCCACCGGGCTGGACCTGGCCGCCAAGCAGGTCCGGCTGGCCGACGGCTCGTCCGTCGGCTTCGACCGGCTGCTGATCACGACCGGAGTGCGGGCCCGGCCGTGGCCGGATCCGGCCGAGGCGGCGCTGGACGGGGTGACCGTGCTGCGGACCAGCCGGGACGGCGACCGGCTGCAGCGGCTGGTGGCGGCCCGGCCGAACCGGGTGCTGGTCATCGGAGCCGGGTTCACCGGCTCGGAGGTCGCCTCCGTCTGCCGGGAGCTCGACCTGCCGGTCACCGTGGCCGAGGCCGGCCCGGCTCCGCTGGTGGCCGCCCTGGGCGGCACGATCGGCGCGGTCGCGGCGGACCTGCAGCGCGAGGCCGGTGTGGACCTGCGCTGCGGCGTCATGGTCACCGCCCTGGAGGGCGAGAACGGCCGGCTGCGCCGCGCCCGGCTCTCCGACGGCAGCACGCTGGACGTCGACGTGGCGGTGGCCGCGCTGGGCGCCGTCCGCAACGTCGACTGGCTGGAGGGCTCCGGGCTGGCGGCCGGCCGGTGGGGCGTGGCCTGCGACGCCGGCTGCCGCGCCTTCGACGCCAACGGCCTGGTCACCGACGACGTCTTCGTCGCCGGCGACGTCGCCCGCACCCCGCAGCCGCTGTTCGGCTACCAGATGCTCGCCCTCGAACACTGGGGCAACGCGGTCGCCCAGGCCGAGGTCGCCGCCCACAACATGATCAGCGACGAGGCGCACCGCTGGCCGCACCTGGCCGTGCCGGTCTTCTGGTCCACCCAGTTCGGCGTGGAGATCAAGTCGATCGGCGTGCCGAACATCGCCGACCAGGTCGTCGTCACCCAGGGCTCGGTGGCCGATCGCCGGTTCGTCGCCGCCTACGGCCTGCGCGGCCGCCTGGTCGGCGCCGTCACCTTCGACCAGTCGAAGTGGCTGGAGTTCTACGGCCGGCAGATCGAGCGGGGGGCGCCCTTCCCGCCCGCGTCCCACACCGTCGACCAGCCCGGCGAGCTGCGGCCGTCCCCCGCCGGGTTCCCCACCCACCCGATCCCCACCCAGGGCGCCACCGTCGTGCTCACCGGCCACGACCCCGCCGAGCGGCGCGCCACCCTGCTGCCGAGCTGACCGGCGCTCGCCCACCCCCGAGTGCCCCGATCCCGCGCCCGAGAGAGGCCGCCCTCATGACCACGATCGCGCCGCCCACCAGCGTCTTCGCACAGATCCTGGACTACGCCAACCGCGCCGACCCGTACCCGCTCTACGCCGAGCTGCGCAAGACCCCGGTGGCCCGGCAGGACGACGGGAGCTACGTCGTCTCCACCTACCGGGAGATCGTGGACCTGCTGCACGACCCGCGGATCAGCTCCGTGCACCACACCAACGACGACGCGCCGGGCCGCCCGACGCCGTTCATCCGCACCGACCCGCCCGAGCACGACCGGCTGCGGCGCATCGTCAACCGCCACTTCGGCCCGCCGCACACCCCCGACCGGATCGACGGCATGGCCCCGGGCGTGCGCCGGCTCGCCACCCGGCTCCTCGACGGCCTCGCCGGCCAGTCGGAGGTGGACGTCGTGGAGCAGTTCGCCTATCCCCTCCCGGTGACGGTGATCTGCGAGCTGCTCGGGGTGCCCCGCGAGGACGAGCCCCGCTTCCAGGTCTGGGCCCAGGCCCTCGTGGACACGATCGACCCGGGCGCCCGGGACCCCGCCGAGCAGGAGCGCAAGCGAGCGCAGGCCCAGGGCGAGATGGGCCTCTACCTCGCCGGCCTGGTCGACGCCCACCGCAAGTCCCCCGACGCCAGCATGCTCTCCGCGCTGGCCACCGAGGACAGCCCCGACGGCCGCCTGACCGACATGGAACTGCTGGCCTCCGCCGTGCTGCTGCTCGTGGCCGGGCACGAGACGACGGTCAACCTGATCACCAACGGCGTGCTCACCCTCCTGCGCCACCCCGAGGTGCTCGGCCGGCTGCGCCACGACCCCGAGCTGGCCATCTGGCTGGTCGAGGAGCTGTTGCGCTACGAGCCGCCCGTGCAGTTCCTCCCGAACCGGAGCGCCCTGGACGACATCGAGATCGCCGGGACCACGATCCCGCGGGGCTCCCGGGTCGTCCTCGTCCTGGCCGCCGGCAGCCGCGATCCCGCCCACGTCCGCGATCCCGAGCGGTTCGACCCCGACCGGTTCGACCCCGACCGGTTCGGCCTCGCCCGTGACACCGACCAGCACCTCGGCCTCGGCGGCGGCGTCCACTACTGCTTCGGCGCGCCGCTGGCCCGGCTGGAGACCCAGATCGCCCTCGCCGAACTGGCCCGTCGGCTGGTGAACCCACAGCTCGTCGTCGACCCCCCGCCGTACCGGACGAGCCCGGTCCTGCGGGGCCCTCGCCACCTGCGGGTCACCATCGACGGCATCGCCCCCGCCACGGACGGGCCGACCGTGCCGCGCCCGCGGTAGGACCAGCCCGTCGCGGGCGGTGCGGAGCCCGAGACGACGCCGGAGCGGGCGGTCTCCGGCCTCCGGAGGTCAGCGCCGGCGGCGCAGGCCGTCGAGGAACCCCTTCCACAGCTGGGCGCCGAACGGTTGCTTCTGGCCCGTGTCCCCCATCGGCTGCGGCTTCGACGCCCTCCGCGGGGCCTGGCGGGTCCGGTTCAGACGGCGCTGGGGTGGCTGGGCCCGGCGTCGGGTTCCCTCCGGCATGGCGGCACCCTCTTCCATCCGCTGCCTGCCCGCGCGGGGCCGCGGGCGGTGCGGCACCGGCATCGTCCCGCCGGCCGGCGACCGCCGGAGCGGCTCCCACGACGACGCCGGGGCCGTCAGTGACGCCGTGACCGAGCGCGACCGCCCGATGACGGGGTGACGCGCCGGGGCGGCATCCTCTGCGGGCCGGCGGGCGGCAGGCCATCGTGGAGAGGCAGCCGCAGACCTGGGGGAGTTCATGACCGTGTCGACCGTCAACCGCGCGCCCCGCCCCAGTGGCCTGGCCGACGTCCTCGACGTGGTCCTGGACAAGGGGATCGTGCTCGACGCGTACGCACGTGTGGCGCTGCTGGGCATCGAGCTGGTGACCGTCGACGCGCGCGTCGTCATCGCCAGCGTGGACACCTACCTGCGGTTCGCGGAGGCGGTGAACCGGCTCGACCTGTACCCCGAGAGCGAGCCCAGGGGCCTGCCCGGGCTCTTCGAGGACACCCTCGAGGGCGGCGCCAAGATGGTCGTGAAGAAGAAGCTCAGCGGTCCCGCGGAGAAGATCGAGAACTTCGTCGAGAAGATCACCGGCCGCGGGAACGAGGAGCGCGAGCGGTAGGACGCCCGGGCCCGGCCGGGGCGACAATCGCAGGCACCGCGACCGTCGGGACCGGGGAGGGTGCCATGACGTCGCAGATCCCGGGACTTCCCGGCCGTGACCTGCTGCAGCCGCTGACCGAGGAGATCGGCGCGGCGGTGCACCGCGAGGTCGAGCGGGTCCGCAACGAGGTCACGCGCCCCTACCGCGACTCGCGGGAGGGCGCGCGCCTGCTCGGCGGCTCGGCCGTGCTCGGCTCGATGGCGGCCGGCGGCGCGACGGCGCTGCTCATCCGGTTGCTGGACCGCCGGCTGCCGCCGACGGCGTCGGCGGCGCTGGTCACCGCCGCGCTCGGCGCGGGCGCCGCCGCCCTGGCGCGGGCCGGCCGCGCGCGGATGCCCTGGGCGCCGGCGGGCGCGGCCCCTCGCCCCGGGACCTGACCGGAGGACGCGGCGCGACCGGCGGGTCTGACCGGCGCGCCGCGTCGTCGTGGCTCAGGCGTCGGCGCGCGCGGCCCGTGCCGGGGCCCTGCGCTCGTCCTCCTCACCCCTCCGGACGGCGGGGATCTCGCGCAGGCCGGGGCGGCGCCGCTGGTCGGGCTGGGCTCGTCGGGGAGTCGGGTCCTGCATCGTGCCCTCCGATCTCGTCGGCGCACGTCCGTGCACGCCGGGGGTTCCGAGGGCGCCGATCCTGTGGCGGCCGCCCGGACCACCCCTTGCGGACACGCCGGTCGCGCCCCGCCCTGCGGCGCTGCGCAGCAGCTTGCGGTCCCCCGGTGCACACCCCGTCACCGGTCGGCGGTCACCGCCCGTCGGCCTCCTCCACCGCCGCGGGCGCCGTCCGGAGCCGGGCCCGGTCCGCCCCGGCAGCGGCCGCCGGCGTGGCCAGGACCTCGGCGTGGGTCACAGCACGTCGAGCACCAGCAGCACGACCAGGGTCAGCACGGCGGACACGAGCAGGGAACCCAGGCAGCCCAGGCGGTTGGAGAAGAAGAGGAACACCGGGTCGAGGTGCCCACCGCGCGCCGTCGGCAACCGTGCGTCACCGTGAGGTGCCACTCGCCCGGGGACGTGCACCCGTTCAGGGGATCGTGGCACCGGGGGCCACTACCTACGGTCATCCCCAGCGCGCCGGTCACGACCGCGTGCGAGCACTCCGGCCCGGCCGTCCCGTTCCCCCCGGGACAGCCGGGCCGGTCCCTTCCCGGGGTCAACAGGCGGCGGCGACCAGCCCGAAGAGGACGTCGCGCTGCGCCTGGTCCAGCGGCAGGTCCGCGGGCACCTCGTCGTCGTCGCCCACCCGCAGCCCGAGCACGAACAGGTAGGGCTGCTTGACCTCCGCCAGCGCGTGCGGATCGCAGCGCGCCATCGTGAACTCGACCGGGACCTCCAGCGTCGGCTCCCCCGCCTCCAGGGTCCGCGGCAGGTCCGCCGCGACGTCGTAGAGCACGTTGCCCTCCAGCCGGGTCACGGTCACCGGGCGGTCGTCGTCGCCGGCCCGGGTCAGCACGAGCGACCCGGCGACGGCGTTCCCGTCCGACGCGAGCCCGGTGACGGTGACCCCCGCGACGGCGAGGACGGCGCGGACGGCGCACCGCTCGCCGTGGATGCGGCCGAGCGTCTCGGCGGCCAGCGGCACGCGCAGGGTCTCGGTGCGCCCGTCGGGCCGGACGACGGTCAGCCGCGCCGCGGCGGGCTCGGCGGCCCGGTCGCACACCACCTCGCCGTAGGGCGTGGGCAGGTCGATGGTGCGGCCGGGGGCGTAGGCGGCGGTGACCGCCCGGTCCGGCAGCGGCGCGAAGCCGGGCGAGTCGATCGCCACGGCGGTGACGGTGAACGGCTCGGTGCCGGTGTCGGTGACCCGGACCTGCACCTGCCCGCCGACCGCCGCGTCGGTGCGCAGCTCCACCGCCTCGGCCTCGATCCCGGGCACCGGCGGCGCGGCCGGCCCGGGAGCGGGCGTGGACGACGGCGACACCGGGGAGGCCGGCTCGGCGGCCGACGGGCCGGCGGAGCCGCACGCGGCGCACAGCAGCACGGCGAGCACCGCCGCCGTCCGCCGCATGCGGCGAGCGTAGGGCGGCGGGCTACTGGTGGCGGGAGGGCAGCCGCGCCATGACCCGGCCGGCCTCCATCCGCACCTCCAGCTTCTCCTGCGGGTTGGCCGCCGGCCCGCGCCGCGGCTCCCCGTTCTCCAGGTCGAACGCCGACCCGTGCCACGGGCAGACCAGGCACTCGTGCCCGCGCACCTCCTCGACGGCGCCCTCGTACAGCGGCCCGGCCAGGTGCGAGCAGGCGCCCACGAAGACGTCGACCCGCGCGCCCCGGCGGACGGCGGCCAGCGGCGCGGCCACCCCGCTGCCGCCCGCGGTGCGCAGCGCGGGCCGACCCTCGGGCAGGTCGTCGAGCGGGCCGAGGTCGATCCAGTCGGAGGTCAGCGCGCGGGCCGCCGTCGCCGCGTGCGAGGCGCCCGAGGACTGGGCGTAGGACATGTGCCCGCCGATCGCCGCGGACCCGGTGGCGATGCCCAGCCCGGCGTAGGCGAGCACCCGGCCGAGCGTGCCGCGCCCCTTGGCCCGGGCGACGAGGGAGCCCACGTACAGGCTCAGCGCGGCCACGTTGGAGACGGCGTGCAGCGCGCCCAGCCGGCGGACGCCGACCTCCTGCTCCGACCAGTCGGCCGCGCCGGACATCGCCGCGGGCACCGAGACGGCGACCCCGGTGGCGATCAGGACGGTGGCCGCCGGCCGCAGCGGCGGGACGGCGTCGAGCAGGCCGGCCGAGGTCCAGCTCCCGACGGGGACCTGCACGAGCACCGGGTGCAGCGGGTGACCGAGCCAGGTGCCGTGCAGCGCGTCCTTGAGCGCCGCCGGCCGCAGGACCGCCTGCACCGCCGCGCGGGCCTGCTCGATGGCCCGGTCGAAGGTGCTCACGTCCGCGAGTCGGTCGAGGATCCCCATCAGGCTCATGCGCGGGCTCCTACCCCCGCCGGGCCACCCTGACGCCACCGGCCACGGTGCTGACCAGCGAGGTCACGAGCAGTCCGGCGGCGAGCGCACCGGCCGCGTTGAGCAGCGCGTCCAGCGGCGACACGACCCGGCCGAGCGGCAGCAGCCACTGCAGCACCTCGATCGCCGCGCCCGCGGCGACGGCGGCGCCCGCGAGGAGGGCCGGCCGGCGCAGGGCCGGGAACCGGAGGACGGCCACCGCGGCGACCGGTGTCAGCAGCAGCAGGTTGCCCAGCAGCTGCCGGACGGTCGCGCGCGAGTCCAGGCCGGCGAGGTACCACTGCGCCTCGACGGCGGGCGAGCCCCAGGCCCAGCCCCCGTCGCCGGTGGGCAGCAGGGTGAGCGCGGCGACGGCGGCCAGCGCCACGGCGAGGACGGCGGACAGCAGCGACCTCATGACCCCGACCGTGACGCACGTCCCTGGCAGCCCCCTGGGAACCGCCTGCGGGGACCCGGAGTGAGCGGATGCACACCCGACACAGCGACCCGCAGGGAGTAATCCGGTCGCCCCGAGGCAACTGTCAGGAGGATCCTGCACAGTGATCCCCGACGACGCCGTGACCAGCGAGGAGGTGCGCCCGTGACCTGCCCGTCGCTGCTGCACCGTCCCGCGGTCGTCGACGTGGTCGCCGACCTCGCCGCGAGCCTGAACACCCTGGTGCGCTCCGACCGGGCCCTGGGTCAGTTCGCGCGGTTCGTGATGGTCGGCGGGTTCTCCAGCGCCGTCTACGCGCTGCTGTTCTGGCTGCTGCGCGACCTGGGCGGCGTGCAGGCCAACGTCGTCGGCTCGGCGCTGTCGTCGATGCTCGCCAACGAGATGCACCGGCGGCTGACCTTCCGCGCCGGTGAGCGGGTCGGCTGGTTCGCCGCGCAGTGGGAGGGCGGCGCGCTGGCGATCGCCGGCATGGTGGCCACCAGCCTGGCGCTGAGCTGGTTCAACGCCACGGTCAGCGAGCCCGCCGTCGTCGCCGAGCTGGCGGTCATCGCCCTGGTCACCGCGACCATCGGGACGCTGCGCTTCCTCGCGCTGCGCTGGGTCTTCCGCCCGCAGCCCGCCTGACCCCCTCACCCGGTCCCCCGCCGGGTGTTTGGCGCGCGCGTGTCGCGAGCACACAACCCGATAGTGGTTGAACGTGCAACCACGAGACCGCGTACGCGACACGAGAGCCGAGGGAACCGTGGCGAAGATCGCCGTCATCTACTACTCGTCCACCGGGAACGTGCACCAGCTCGCCGGCGCCCTGGCCGAGGGCGCCGAGGAGGCGGGCGCGGAGGTGCGCCTCCGCCGGGTCCCGGAACTGGCCCCCGAGGAGGCCATCGACAGCAACCCGCTGTGGCGGGCGCACGTCGACGCCACCGCGGGCGAGGTCCAGGAGGCCACGCCGGCCGACCTGGAGTGGGCCGACGGCTACGCGCTGGGCAGCCCCACCCGCTTCGGCACGCCCGCCTCGCAGATGAAGCAGTTCATCGACACGCTCGGCGGCCTGTGGTTCACCGGCAAGCTGGCCAACAAGGGCGCCACCGCGTTCACCAGCGCGCAGAACGTCCACGGCGGCAACGAGTCGACGATCCTCACGTTCTTCAACGTCTTCTCGCACTTCGGCGCGGTGATCGTGCCGCCCGGCTACACCGACCCGCTGCTCTTCGAGGCCGGCGGCAACCCCTACGGCGTCTCGAACGCCTCGGGCGGCAAGTCGGCCACCGCGTCCGACGCCGAGCTCGCCGCGGCCCGCTACCAGGGCCGCCGCCTGGCCGAGGTGACGGCGAAGCTGGCCGCCTGACCTGCACGGACACACCGCGACGGCCGGCCGGGACCCCTCCCGGCCGGCCGTCGCCGTCCCGAGCAGGGGCGTGGCCCCGGAACTAGCCTCGACGGGATGAGCGAGCCGACGACGCGGGCGCCCGGGCGCTGGAGGCGTCCGGCACGGGTCGCCGGGCGCTGGGCGGTCCGGCTCGCCGTCGCGGCCGCCGGCGCGCTGCTCGGCATCCTGCTGCTCGGCCGCGTCGAGGCGCCCATCGGCCCGTTCGACGCCGGCCTCGCCCTCACCCCCACCGGCGGCGGCGCGACCGTGGAGGTGCCGCCGCTCGGCACGCTGGAGGTCGACGCCTACGACGGCCCGCTCGGCCTGGACGTCCAGCTGCGCCGCGTCGACGAGTCCCGCATCCAGGAACTGGTGAGCGACCCGGCCCGGCTCGACGGCCTGGTCGACCGGGTCAGCGCCGACCTGCAGGACGCCGTCGTCCGGCTGGCCTGGACCACGGCCGCCGCCGGGGTGGGCGGCGCCGCCGTCGCCTCCCTGCTCCTCTACCGCCGCTGGCGCGAGCCGCTGGTCGCCGCGGGGGTCTCCGTGGTGCTGCTCGCCGGCACCGCCGGCCTGGGCGCGGCGACCTGGCGACCCGAGGCGCTGTCCCAGCCCACCTACACCGGCCTGCTGGTCAACGCGACCAGCCTGATCGGGAGCGCCGAGGACATCGTCGCCCGGTTCAGCGCCTACCGGGAGTCGCTGGAGGAGCTGGTCACCAACGTCGGCACCCTCTACTCCGCGCTGTCGGCACTGCCGGCCCCGGGCGGGCCCACCGACACCGTGGCGCTGCTGCACGTCTCCGACATCCACCTCAACCCGGCGGGCTTCGACCTGGTCGCGCAGGTGGCCGACCAGTTCGACGTCGACGCCGTCCTCGACACCGGCGACATCACCGACTGGGGCAGCGAGCCGGAGAACCGGCTGATCGGCTCCATCGGCGCGCTCGGCGTCCCCTACGTGTACGTCCGCGGCAACCACGACTCGGCGACCACCGCCGCGCTGGTCGCCTCCCAGCCCAACGCCACCGTCCTCGACGACTCCGCGACGGAGGTCGCCGGCCTGACCGTGGTCGGCGCCCGGGACCCCCGGTTCACCCCCGACAAGGACGCCTCCGGCGACGGCGAGTCGCTGGAGCAGACCGGCGAGGACCTCGCGGAGGTCGCCGAGGAGCAGGCGGAGACGCCGGCGATCGCGATGGTGCACGACCCCGGGCAGGCCGGGCCGCTGGACGGCGTCGTCCCGCTGGTCCTGGCCGGGCACACCCACGAGCGGGAGGTCGAGCCCCTCGACGGCGGGACGCTGCTCATGGTGCAGGGGTCGACCGGCGGCGCCGGCCTGCGCGGCCTGCAGGGCGAGTACCCCGAGCCGCTGACCTGCACCGTCCTCTACCTCGACCCGGACACCGGCGCGCTGGTCGCCTACGACGACATCACCCTGGGCGGCCTCGGCGAGACCGAGGCGACGATCGTGCGCACCGTCGTCCCGGAGCGGACCGCCGACGACGTCCCCGCCGACGGCACCGAGGACGGAGGCGGCACGGAGGACGGCGACGGGACACCGGCCTCCCCGACGGACTGAGCCGCCCGTCCTACGCTCGCGCCATGGCTCCGACTCCCCGCCTGGCCGCCGGTGTCCTCGCCGGGGCGCTCGCCCTGGTCCCCGTCGCCGGCTGCTCGTTCACCTCGAACGGCTTCTCCTGCTCCGGGTCGACCTGCACGATCACGCTCGACGGGGAGGGCAGCGAGGTCGAGGTCCTGGGGACGACGGTGACGCTGGGGAGCGTGCAGGACGGGCGGGCGTCGATCAGCGTCGCGGGGGCCAGCGTGTCCTGCGGGGAAGGCGAGTCCGTGAACGCCGGGAGCCTGTCGCTGGAGTGCACCAGCGTGTCCGGCGACACGGTGGAGCTCACGGCCAGCCTCGGCTGACCGCTCACCCGGCGTCGGCGACCTCGACGACCACCCGGGTCGGGTCCTCCAGCGCGTAGACCCGGAACGGCGCCTGCGAGCGGGTGCCGACGAAGGCGACCGTCGTCCCCTCGAAGGTGGCGTCGAAGACCACCTCGGTGACCGTGGCGGTGCCCTCGCCCGGCAGCGGGTCGGGGCCCGCGTACTCCTCGACGCCGGTGTCGTAGGGGTAGCCGGCGCCGGTGATCGTCACCTGCAGGACCGCGTCGCCGGCCACGGCGACCTCCTCGCCGCTGCCCTGCGAGCTCGCGACGTCGACGTAGCGGACGTCCCAGCCCGGCGTCCCCGTGCCGCCGGCCTCGAACACCACGCGGTCGAAGCCGTCGTGGTGGCCGGTGCGCACGTCGCGCACGGTCACCGACGCGTCGGCGGAGGCGTCGGCGGTGTCGGGCCGCGTGTCGGCGGGGGACGACGGCGCGGCGGTGCCGGCGTCCCCGTCGCCGGTCCCGGTCTGCGAGGCCGGACCACCGGCGGACGACGTCGCGGAGGAGGTCGCGGGGTACGACGCCGCGGTCGGGGACGCGCCCGCCGCCGGCCGCTCCTCCCCGCCGCAGCCGGTCAGCAGGAGCGCCGCGGCGAGCAGGGCGGGGACGGGGGCGGGGGCGCGGCGGGACACCCGCGGATCGTGACAGCCGGCCGGCCCCGGGCGGCCCCGCCACGCCTGGCCGAGGGGTGGTGTCAGGGGCCCTCCGGGGGCCGTGTATCGTTCTCCCTGCCCCCGGCGAACACGAGCCCCCATCGTCTAGCGGTCCAGGACGCCGCCCTTTCAAGGCGGTAGCACGGGTTCGAACCCCGTTGGGGGCACGGCACCACCAGCAGTACCAGCAAGGCCCTGTAGCGCAGTTGGTTAGCGCGCCGCCCTGTCACGGCGGAGGTCGCGGGTTCGAGTCCCGTCAGGGTCGCTTCCCCGGTGCAGCATCACCGGGAGGGGCAGGTAGCTCAGTCGGTACGAGCGCTCGCCTGAAAAGCGAGAGGTCGGCGGTTCGACCCCGCCCCTGCCCACACACTCTTCTCCCCCTCCGGAGCCCGGTGGTCGTCGAAGCCCGCGACCCGGCCCGGGTCGTCGGCCTCGCGGCCCGCCTGCTGGAGGTCCAGCACGCCGCCTACGCCGTCGAGGCGCGGCTCATCGGCGACGACCGCATCCCCGCCCTGCACGAGGACCTGGCCGCCCTGCGGGGCGCCGGCCTGTCCTGGCTGGTCGCCCGCGACGGCGCGACCGTCCTCGGCGCCCTCGGCCGGCGGGACACCGGGATCGGCGTCGACGTCGACCGGCTCGTCGTCGACCCCGCGCACGCGCGCCGCGGCACCGGGCTGGCCCTGGTCGCCGCCGTGCTGGAGCGGGCCGGGCGGCGCCCGGTCACCGTCTCCACCGGCCGCGCCAACACCCCGGCCCGCCGGCTCTACGCCCGGGCCGGGTTCACGGAGGTGGCCGAGCGCGAGGTGCTGCCCGGCCTGTGGGTGGTCGACCTGGCTGGACCCTGAGGCCTCAGACCCGGACGGCGCGGTCGGCCACCACCTGGTCGTAGACCTGCTCGTGGACGGCCCGCACCGCCGCGCGCTGCTCCGCCCGCCAGCCGCGGTCGGCCGGGCGGGGCATCGGCCGGGTCAGCGCCGCGCCGACCGCCACGCCGAGGGACACCGGGTCGAAGCCGCACTCCTCGTCGTTGCCGTAGCAGACGACGTCGGACCACTGGTCAGCGAACCACCCGCAGCGGGGCGCCACCACCCGTGTGCCGACGTCGCGGCACACCTCCAGGTCCCGCGAGTGCGTGCCGCAGCGCTGCGGCAGCACCGCCACGTGCAGCTCCTGCAGCTGCGCGGCCCAGCGGGCCGGGTCCCGGACGACCACCTCCAGCCCCTCGGCGCGGGCCAGGTCCGGGTCCAGGGCGAGCGACTGCCCGGGCTCGAGGAACACCCGCAGCCGCCCGCCGCCGGAGACCGCGCCCGACAGCGCGGCCCGGACCATCGCGACCGGGTCGGTGACCGTGGCCCCCGGGATGCCGAGCGCCAGTCCGACCAGGCCGCGCTCGGCGCCGGTGTCCGGGTCGGCCGCGGCGACCGAGGGGTGGGCGACGACGATCGCCGTCCGCCCGAAGCGCTCGGCGATCTCGTCCGCGGCGCCGGGGGTCAGCGTGAAGACGACCTCCGCGGTGGCCAGCAGCGCGGCCAGGTGGGCGTCGTGCCGGTGCCGTTCGGGCCGGGCGGGGTCGCGCAGTTGGTGCACGGTGACGACCAGCGGCACGCCGGTGCGGCGCAGCGCCTCGGTCCAGCTGACCACCTCGTCCTCGTGCAGGTGCCCGTAGCCGGTGTGCACGTGCACGACGTCGACCAGGCCGGCGTGCGCGGTGAGGTACGCCGGGTCCAGCCACGGGCTCGGGTCGTGGTCGGGACCCACCCGCACCGCGGAGGCGGGCAGCACGGCGTCGACGTAGGGATCGGCGTGCGGCACCGTCGCGACGCGGATCCGCGCGGGCGACGCGGACGTCGGTAGTGCGTGCATCACGCGGGCGGCCACTCCTCCTGCGGTCGAGCACTGCGACGGCAGGGGCGGTGCTCCTCGACGAACTCCGGAGAGTTCCGATACCCCAGGATGGTGCCGCACAACCGTGTGGGAACTCACCGGGTGGCCTGCGTCACCCCATGGGGCTCACCCGGTGCTGCTGCGGCCCTCCCGCGCGGCGGCGTACGCCGGGGCCCGGAACCGGGCCATCGGGCCGTCGGCGAGCAGCCCCGGCGGCGGGTTGCGGACGGCGTCGAAGCGCAGGTCGGGGTCGAGGCCCTCGGCCGGGTCCCCGAGGATCAGCCGGCCGAACGGCACCCACTCCCCCGCGCCGCGGGCGACCACCAGGCGGAACGTCGTCCCGGGGGCCGCCGCGGCGACCGGCGCCGGGTCCGACGGCAGGGCCTCCGGCCGGTCCGGGACCGCGGCCAGCCGCAGCGTCCCCGCGGCCGAGCGGTAGCCCATGATCGACGAGTAGGTGGTCGCGGCGTCGACGCGGGGCACCGGCAGGAGCCGCGTCCAGCGGCCCGAGCCGGTGCTCGACAGCAGCAGGTCCACGGGCCGGCCGCCGTCGGGGAGGCGGACCGCGAGACCCAGGAGGTCGGGCAGGGGGGCGGGCAGGCCCGCCCCCCGGGACAGCCGGACGACGGCGGGCTCGCGCGCCGGCTCGTCCAGCCACGGGACGCCCCAGGAGCCGGGGACGCCGGTCCGCTCCAGGACGGCCGCGACGACGGCGCCGCGGGGGTGCATCGGCTTGCCGCTGCGCCGGCGCGCCAGGGCGCCCAGCGGCACCGCGGCCAGTCGTCCGGCCAGTCTCGCGAGGTCGTGCACGCCGCTGCCCTACCCGCGCCCCCGGGCCGTGCACGTGTCGTTCGTCAACCGGCAGGACCTGCCGGTGGCCGGCCGGGATGTCCGTCGTTCCTTGCCTGTGACACGGAGCAGTCCGCCGCATACGGTCAGTCAGTGCTCACGACGCTCCTGGTCACCGGCGGGGTCCTCGCCGGGCTGCTCCTGCTGCTCGCCCTGATCGTCGCCCTGAGCTCCCGGCCGGCTCCCCGCACCGCCCCGCGGCCCGGTGAGCGCTCCGCCGGCTGGGTGGCCGACGCCGGCCGCCCGCACCCCGACGCGTGGTCGCCGATCACCACGACGACGGAGATCCGCCCGGTCCGCTGACCGGGCCCCTGGTCCGGCGTCCCGGCGGCTGCGGACAGCGCGCCGCCGGGACGACCCGCCCCCTCAGCGCCGCACCGGCTCCCACCGCGACTCGGCGCGCAGCACCGGCTTGAGCACCTTGCCGCCGGGGTTGCGGGGCAGCACCGCCGACCGCACGGACACGAACTGCGGCACCTTGAAGTCGGCCAGGTGCTCCCGGGCGTGCGCCAGGAACGCCTCGACGTCGAGCTCGGCGCCGGGCACCGGCACGACGACGGCGCCGACCTTCTCCCCCATCACCGGGTCGGGTACCCCGACAACGGCGACCTCGAAGACCCCCGGCGCAGCCGCCAGCGCGTTCTCCACCTCGACGCAGTACACGTTCTCGCCGCCGCGGTTGATCATGTCCTTGGCGCGGTCGACGACGTAGGTGAACCCGTCGTCGTCGATGCGCGCCAGGTCGCCGGAGTGCAGCCAGCCGTCGGTGAACGCCTGCGCGGTCGCCTCCGGCTTGTTCCAGTAGCCCTGGACGACGTTGGCGCCGCGGATGAGCAGCTCCCCGACGCCGGTGGCGGGGTCGACGCCCTCCAGCCGCAGGTCGACCACCGGGGCGGGGAAGCCGACCGAGTCGGCGTGCGTGCCGGCGTACTCGTGCGGCAGGAACGTCGAGATCGACGACGTCTCCGACAGCCCGAACCCGTTGCCCACCCGCGCCGCGGGGAACGCCTCCTTGATCCGCGCGACGAGCTCCGGCGCGATCGGCGCCCCGCCGTAGGTGGCGAACCGGACCCCGCTCACGTCGACGTCGGCGAAGGCCGGCTGGTTGACCGCCAGCCAGAACACCGCGGGCACCGAGGTGACGACCGCGATCCGCTCCTCCGGGATGACCTGCAGGAACCGGCCGACCTCGAACGCCGGCATGACCACCGCCGCCGCGCCGCCCTCCAGCGCCGGCAGCAGCTGGCTGTTGCAGCCGGTGACGTGGAACAGCGGCACGCTGACCAGGTTCCGCAGCGTCGGGTCGTGCCGACCCAGCCCGACCACCCGGCGCGCGTTCTCCGTGTTGGTCAGGAAGTTCTCGTGGCTGGTCATCGCGCCCTTGGGGAAGCCGGTCGTCCCCGAGGTGTAGAAGATCGCCGCGAGGTCGGACCGGGTGAGCCCCTCCTCCGCGTACGGCGCGCCGTCGGGCAGTGGCTCCCCCGGCGCCAGCACCACGCGCGCGCCGCTGTCGTCGACCACGTACTGCGCCTCGGGCTCGGTGAACCGGGTGTTCACCGGCACCGCGACGCCGCCGGCCAGCAGCGTGCCGAGGAACCCCAGGACCCAGTCGGCGCCGTTGCCCAGCCGGATCGCCACCCGGTCGCCGCGGCCGACGCCGGCCTCGCGCAGCCCGCCGGCGACCCGCGCCGCGCCGTCCCACAGCTGCCGGAAGGTCAGCCGGGGACCGTCGACCTCGACGACCGCCTCGCCGTCCGGGTCGCGCTCGACCGAGGCCCGCAGCATCGCGACGACGGACGCCGGCAGGTCGGTGTAGTGCTTGACGCCGGCCGCGTCGCGCTCGACCCCCGCCTCGTCGAAGGGGTGCAGCGCCATCTCAGTAGGTCCCGGTGTTCTCGAAGTACCGCCGCGGGACGTCCACCAGCATCGTGGTGATCTGCTCCTCGGTGACGCCGCGCTCGCGCACGTAGGGCAGCACGTCGTCGTGGATGTGCGTGTAGTGCCACTGCGGCAGGAGGTCCATGACGCCGGGCGCCAGCCAGTCGATGTAGCAGGAGGCGTCCTGCGAGAGCACCATCCGGTCGGCGTAGCCGCGGCGGCACATCTCGACCAGCGTGTCGGCGCGGGCCTCGAAGGTGGTGTCCAGGTTGATGCCGAACCGGTCCATGCCGAGGACGAAGCCCGCGTCGGCGAGCTCGGACAGGTGGTCGACGTCGGTGGTGTCCCCGCTGTGCCCGAGCACCACCCGGCCCGGGTCGACGCCCTCGTCCGCGAGGACCTTCTGCACCTCCAGGCCGGTGTGGCTGCCCGGGTGGGTGTGCACGGTGATCGGGGCGCCGGTGGCGCGGTGGGCCTTGGCGACGGCGCGCATGACCCGCTCCACGCCGGGGGTGAGGCCCTGGTGGTCGATGGCGCACTTGAGGAACGCCGCCCGGACCCCGGTGCCGGCGATCCCGTCGGTGATGTCGCCGACGAACATGTCGACCATCGGGTCGGGCACCTCGGCGCCGACGGCCGCGTCGAGCGCCGGGCCGCGGTAGTGGAAGAAGAACGGGACGTCGTCGTAGGTGTAGCAGCCGGTCGCGACGACGATGTTGAGGTCGACCTGCTCGGCGATCCGCTGGATGCGCGGGATGTAGCGGCCGAGGCCGATGACGGTGGGGTCGACGATGGTGCGCACGCCGGTCCCGGCCAGCTTCGTCAGCTTCCGCACCGCGTCGGCGACCCGGTCGTCCTCGCTGCCCCACTCGTCGGGGTAGTTCTGCTGGACGTCGGCGTTGAGCACGAACACGTGCTCGTGCATGAGCGTGGCGCCGAGCTCGGCGGTGTCGACGGGGCCGCGGACGGTCTGCACCTGGGGCAACGGGTCCTCCTCTAGGACGTCCCGGACGACGCCGTCCGGGCACCGGGACGCTACCGAGGACGTGACCTGCGTCGCACCCGGGTCACGCCCCGGTCATCAGCTCCGCGGCCCGCTCGCCGACCAGCACCGCGGTCGCCGCGGGCCCGCGGGAGGGCGCCTCCGGCAGCACCGACGTGTCGGCCACCCGCAGCCCCGCGACACCGCGCACCCGCAGGTGCTGGTCGACGACGGCGCCCGGGTCGCCGTCCGGCCCCATCCGGGCGCTGCCGGCCAGGTGCACCGCCGTCGTGAGGTGCGCGCGGACCCAGCCGTCGAGGGCGGCGTCGTCGGCGAGGACGTCGTCGGCCGGGCCGGGCCGGGCGGCGACGAGCGGGGCCAGCGCCCGGGTGCGCAGCAGGCCGTCGGCCAGGCGCACCGCCTCGCGCAGCCGCCGCCGGTCGGCCGCGGTCGCCAGGTACCGGTGCTCGATCCGCGGCGGCGCCGCCGGGTCGGCCGAGACCAGCGACAGCCGACCGCGGCTCTCCTCGCGGTACAGGCCGGCGGCCAGCGACAGCGTGCGGTCGTCCCCGCCGCCGCCGGGGACCACCCGCCCCCAGGGCCGCAGCCAGGGCAGCACCTCCAGGTCGCCGGGCACGGGCGAGTCCGAGGAGGTGGCGTTCAGCGACCCGTGCAGCGGCAGCGGCCAGTCGCCCTCGGGCAGCCCGGGAACGGGGACCCACGGCAGGTACACCAGCGGGTGGTCGGACAGGCCGGCGCCCACCCCGGGCAGGTCGGCGACGACGCCGAGGCCGTGCGCGCGCAGGTCCGCGGCCGGGCCGATCCCGGAGAGCAGCAGCAGGTGCGGCGAGCCGACGGCGCCCGCGGCCAGCACCACCTCGGCGGCGCGCACCGGGCCGGTGTCGGTGTCCACGCCCACCGCGCGGCCGCGCTCGACGAGCACCCGCCGCACCCGCACCCCGCCGCGGACGGTGAGCCGCGGCGACCCGCGCCGCGGGGACAGGTAGGCCATCGCCGCGTTGACCCGCAGGCCGCCGTCGACGGTGAACGGCACCGGCCCGTAGCCGGGCGGGCCGCCGGCGTTCTTGTCCGGCTCCTCCGGGACGCCGAGCTCCGCGGTCGCCGCGGCCAGCGCCTCCGTCAGCGGCGAGCCGCCGGAGGGCCGGGTGACCGGCAGCGGGCCGCCGCGGCCGTGCCCCGGCCGGTCGCCGTACTGGCGGTCGTCCTCGAGCCGGCGCCAGGCCGGCAGCGTGGCCGCGAGGCTCCACAGGTCGTTGCCCGCGGCGGCCCAGCCGGCGTGGTCGGCGGGGGTGGCGCGGACGAAGTAGCCGCCGTTGACGGCGCTGGACCCGCCGACCACCCGCCCGCGCGGCAGCGGCGCGGTCCTGCCCGGGGTCAGCTCCGTGGTGAACGACCAGTTCGCCGGGTGTCCCGGCACGGTGGCGCGCAGCGTGGCGGCGTCGCGCAGGTCGGGCGGGAGGTCGGCGGGCCGGGGGTGGTCGGCGCCGGCCTCGAGCAGCAGGACCGAGCGGCCGGCGTCGGCGAGGCGGGCGGCCAGCGCGCAGCCGGACGAGCCGGCGCCCACCACGACGACGTCCCAGCTCACAGGCCGAGGACCCCCGGCAGGTCCAGCCGCCGGACCTTGCCGGTGGAGGTGCGCGGCAGCTCCCCCACCGGGTGCAGGCTCTTGGGTCGCTTGGCCGGGGACAGCCGCTCGCGCGCCCAGGCGCCGAGGTCGGCGGGGTCCGCGGCGCCCACGTAGGCGGCGACCACCCGCTGCCCCCACTCCTCGTCGGGGACGCCGACCACCGCGCTCTCCACCACGTCCGGGTGCGCGTCGAGGACCGCCTCGACCTCGGCCGGGTAGACGTTCACCCCGCCGGAGATGACCAGGTCCTCGCGGCGGCCGTCGAGCCAGACGGTGCCGTCGGCGTCGACCCGGCCGAGGTCGCCGACGGTGACCCGGTCGCCGCGCCAGGCCGCCGCGGTCTTCTCCGGGGCGCGCCAGTACTCGAACCGCGCCCACCGCGGCACCGCGCACCACAGCTGGCCCCGCTCGTCGGTCTCCAGCCGCCGGCCCGGCCGCGCGCGCCCGACGCTGCCCGGGTGCGCCAGCCAGTCGTCGGTGGAGCAGACGGTGAACTGGGCCTCGGTGGAGCCGTAGAACTCCCAGACGCTGCCGGCCGGCAGCGCGTCGAGCACCGCCCGCTTGAGCGGCTCGGGGCAGGGCGCGCCGGCGTGCGCGAGGACGCGGAAGGAGGACCAGTCGACGTCGTCGCGGGCGAGCAGCCGGCGCAGGTGGGTGGGGACGCAGAACGTCGTCGTGGGGGCGAGCGTGCCGACCGCCGCAGCCGCGCGGGCGGCGTCGAACGGACCGGGCAGCAGCACCTCGCCGCCGGCCAGCAGCGTGTGCACGGCGAACCGCAGCGGCGCCGAGTGGTGCAGCGGCGAGAGCACCAGGTGCCGGTCGGCGGCGGTGAAGCCCCAGAGGTCGATCTCCTCGGCGGCCAGCGCGCGGGCGTCGCCGTCGTCGAGGGTGCCGGACCACACGCCCTTGCGCCGCCCGGTGGTGCCCGACGTGTAGTGCATCGGCCGGGCCAGCGGCACGTCGGCGAGCGCGGCCTCGTCCTCGCCGGTGAGCAGCGCGGTGGGGTCGCTGCCGGTGTCGAGCGCGGGGTCGGCGTCGTCGGCGAGGGCGGCCCACTCGGCGGCGGGCAGCGCCGGGTCGAGCACCACGGGGACGATCCCGGTGCGCAGCGCGCCGAGGACGACGGCCAGCAGCGCCGGGGAGGACGCCGCCGACACCAGCAGCCGGTCGCCGCGCCGCAGCCCGGCCGCCCGCAGCGCCGCCGCGGCCCGCCGCTGGTCGCGCTCGCTGTCGGCGGCCCGGACGACGGCGACCCCGCTCACGGCAGGCGCACCCGCTCGCCCTCGACGACGACGTGCCCCTCGGCGGCGAGCTTGGCCAGCGTGGCCCGGGTCGACTGGGCGGCCGCGGGCCACAGCGCCCGCGGCACCTCGGCGTAGACGTCGGCCACCACCGCGTCGACGGTGCCCGCCCCGCGGACCATCGCGGCCAGCAGCTGCGACTCCCGGAACGCGCGGTGGGCCAGGTAGAAGTCGAGGACGGCGCCCGGGTCCTCGGTCAGCTCCGGCCCGTGCCCGCAGTACAGCGCGCTCGGCCCGAGGTCGTGCACCCGCCGCAGCGACTCCAGGTAGGCGACGACGTCGCCCTCCGGGTGGGTGACCACCGACGTGCCGCGCCCCAGGACGTGGTCGCCGACCAGCACCGCCCCGGACTCCAGCCGGAAGGCCAGGTGGTCGGGGGTGTGCCCGGGCGTCGGGACGACGTCCAGCGCGGTGCCCGCCAGGCGCAGCCGCTCCCCCGGCTCGAGCACCCGACCGCCGGGCCCCGCGACGGCGGCGTCGGCGGCGGCGACCGGTGCGCCGAACCGGGTCCCCCACGGCCGCGCGGCCTCGGCGTGGTCGCCGTGGTGGTGGGTGACCAGGACGGCGGCGCAGCGCGCGTCGCGGGCGGCCAGCGCCTCCTCCACCGCGGCGAGGTGGGCGGGGTCGTCGGGGCCGGGGTCGACCACGACGGCCTGCCCGCTGCCCGGCGCGCCGACGAGGTAGGTGTTGGTGCCGTCGAGGGTCATGCCCGACGGGTTGGGGGCCAGCACGCGGGTGACCAGCGGCTCGAGGTCCGCCGTCCGCGGCAGCCCGCCGGGGGCGGGGAGGTCCCAGGTGACGCGTGGGTCGGCGGGGGCGCGCACGACCGCACGGTAGCCGCGCCCGCACGCGGACCGCCCGCCCGGCCGTTAGCCTCCGGGCATGCGATCGATCGCGCACCTGTCCCGCTCCGCCGTCGTGGCCGCGGCCGCGGCCGTCGTGCTCACCGCCTGCGGCGGCTCCGACGGGTCGGGCAGCGAGGAGGCCGCCGAGTCCACCGCCGCGAGCACCTCGAGCTCCGCTGAGTCCAGCGGCAGCCCCAGCAGCTCCTCCGGCGCCAGCGACGACCCCGCCGTCGCGGCGTTCTGCGAGCAGGCCGCGCAGTACGAGGAGCTCGGCAACCAGCTCTCGGCCGCGACGCCCGAGCAGCTGCCCGGCCTGCTGCAGCAGGCGGCCGCCGCGTTCGACTCGGTGCAGCCCCCGGCCGAGATCGCGAGCGACTGGCAGGTCGTCGGCGACGCCGTCCAGGCCTTCTCCGACACCGCCAACTCCGTCAACCTCACCACCCCCGACGGCCAGGCCCAGCTGCAGACCGCGGCCCAGGAGTTCGTGACCGTCGCGCAGGGCCCGGAGGCCACCAACGTCGCCCGGTTCGGCGAGCAGAACTGCGGCGCCGCCGCCCCCACGAGCTAGTCGGCAGCACGACGACGGCCCGCTCCCCGCTCGGGGGGCGGGCCGTCGTCGTGCTCGGCCCCTGCAGGGGTCCGCCGCGAGCCGGCGAGGGTGGGGACGGTGGTCCTCCGATCAGCAGCCGCTGATCGACACCCCGCGGGCACGCAACCACGGCACCGGGTCGACCTGGCCGCCGTGGAGGGCGCCCGAGGGGTGGACCTCGAAGTGCAGGTGCGGGCCGGTGGACTGGCCACGGTTGCCGACCTCGGCGATCAGCTCGCCCGCGACCACGCGCTCGCCGGTGCCGACGTACTCGACGTCGACGTGGCCGTACACCGTCACCGCGCCGTCGTCGCCGCGGATGTAGACGGCCAGGCCGAAGCCGGTCGCCGGGCCGTGCCGGACGACGACGCCGGAGGTGGCCGCGTAGATCGGCGTCCCGATCGGGGCGGCGATGTCCACGCCACCGTGCAGGACCCCCCAGCGGGCGCCGAAGCAGCTCGAGGTCCGGCCCGAGGTCGGCTTCACGTAGCCGGACCCGCTGACCTCGGAGGCGGCTGCCGTCGCGGTGCTCGACGTGTTCGACGTGCTCGACGCCGCCGCGGCGCGGGCGGCGGCGGCCGCGGCCGCGGCCTCCTCGGCGGCCCGGGCGGCGGCCGCGGCCGCGGCGGCCTCCTCCTCGGCCTTCTGCCGCTGCCACTCCTGGTAGGCGTCGCGGGCGCCCTGCAGCTCCAGCAGGTGGATCTGCGCCGCCTGCAGCTGCTGCTCCAGCGTGGCCTTGTTCGCCTCCGCCGCGGCGACGGCGGTCTGCTGCGCCGCCACCTGCGCGTCGGCCGCGGCCTTGGCGTCGGCGGCCTGCTGCTCGGCCGCGGCGGCGGCGTCCCGGGTGACCCGCGCGGCGGACTCGGCGTTGGCCTGCCGGACCCGCGCGACCTCGAACTCCTCGAGGACGTCGACCTGGGTGTCGGCGACGTACTCCAGCAGCGCGGCCCGCTGGACGAGCTCACCGGGGCCGGCGGAGTCCAGCAGCGCGGACGCGGTGGCCAGGGTGGGGTCGTTGACGTAGCTGTCGCGGGCGAACCCGGCGATGCGGCCGATCGCGGCGTCGACGGCGTCGGTCGCGGCCTGCAGGTCGGCGGCGGCCTGGGCGGCGGCCGCCTGGGCCTGGACGAGGGCCTCCTCCGCGGCGAGGTAGGCGGTGCCCGCGGCCTCGGCCAGCACGCCGAGCCGCTCGAGCTCGCTCTCGGCGGCGGCCACCTCGGCGGCGAGCCGGCCCACCTCGGCGGCGGCCGCCTCCTGGGCCGCCTGGGCGTCGGCGATCTGGCCGTCGCTCGGGTTCGGCGGCGGTGGTGGGACGGCGAGCGCGGGCCCGGCTGTGCCGAGCAGGACCGCGCAGGAGAGCAGGCCGACCAGGGCGGCGCGGACGCCGCCACGGCGGCCGCGGGTCCGGGCGGGACGGCACTGCGGCATCGGGCGCTCCCTGGGGAAGAGGGGGTGGTGCAGGTGCGGCGTCAGCGTCGTCCGGCGGACACGCGCCACAGTGGCAACACGCGGCACGGAAGTCACACCGTGACCGCACGACACAGTCACCGACATCCGTCACAGCACTTGTCGACATCCCGGGCGGCGGACTTGAGACCCCTCAGGGGTGACGGACGGCACTTCCGCACGTTCTAGGCTCGGCGGTCGTGGACGTCTTCGGCTCCGGCGCTGAACAGGTGGTCTTCTGCTCCGACCCGGCCTCGGGCCTGAGGGCGGTGATCGCCGTCCACTCGACGGCGCTGGGCCCCGCGCTCGGCGGCACCCGCTTCCACCCCTACGCCACCGAGGACGAGGCGGTCGCCGACGCGCTGCGCCTGGCCCGGGCGATGACCTACAAGAACAGCCTGGCCGGCCTCGACCTCGGCGGCGGCAAGGCGGTCGTCATCGGCGACCCGCGCACCGACAAGACCGAGGCGCTGCTGCGGGCCTACGGCCGGTTCGTCGAGGCCCTCGGCGGCCGGTACCTGACCGCGTGCGACGTCGGCACGACCAACGCCGACCTCGACCTCGTCGGCCGGGAGACCCGCTTCGCCCACGGCCGCTCCGAGGTGTACGGCGGCTGCGGGGACTCCTCGGTGCTCACCGCCTTCGGCGTCTTCCAGGGCATGCGCGCCGCCGCCCAGCACCGCTGGGGCGAGCCGACGCTGTCCGGGCGCACCGTCGCCGTCGCCGGCGTCGGCAAGGTCGGCGGCTGGCTGGTCGACCGGCTGGTCGCCGACGGCGCCGACGTCCTCGTCACCGACGTCGACCCCGCCGCGGTGCAGCGGGTCCTCACCCGGCACCCCGGCGTCGAGGCGGTCGCCGACACCGCGACCCTGGTGCGCTGCCCGGCCGACGTCTACGCGCCCTGCGCCCTCGGCGGCGCGCTCGACGACGCGACGGTCGCCGCCCTGCAGGCCGAGGTGGTCTGCGGCGGCGCGAACAACCAGCTCGCCCACGAGGGCATCCCGGACCAGCTGACCGCGCGCGGCATCCTCTACGCCCCCGACTACCTGGTGAACGCCGGCGGGGTCATCCAGGTCGAGGACGAGCGGCACGGCTTCTCCTTCGCCCGCGCCGAGGCCAAGGCGGCCGGCATCTTCGACGTCGCGCTGCGGGTGTTCGAGACCGCCGCGGCCGAGGGCGTCTCCCCCGCCGTCGCCGCCGACCGGCTGGCCGAGCAGCGGATCGCCTCCGTCGGGCGGCTGGCGACCATCCGGCTGCCCCGCTGACCTGCGCCGTCGGCCGGGACGTGGCGGGGACCACCGCCCCTCTCGGGGGACCGCGGGGGAGGACCCGTGCCCGCGCCTCCGTCGTGTCGTAGGCTGGGTCAAGACACAGTCACTCAGTCGGGGTCGCCACGCGGGCCGTCCAGCCCGTGAGCTGGACTCCCGTTCTCCGTCACGAGGGGGTCGAGCCGATGGGGCGCGGCCGAGCGAAGGCCAAGCAGACACGCGTGGCCCGTGAGCTCAAGTACAGCTCACCCAACACCGACCTCTCCGCGCTGCAGCGCGAGCTGGCCGGTTCTCCGTCTCCGTACACCTCGTCGCGTGCCGACAAGGACGACGACGAGGACGACGACGAGTACACCGACCGATGGGCGGACGACGACTCCGAGGACGACTGGGCAGCCAGTCGCTGAGGGTCGGCTCCCCGCCGGTCTGATCGACACGACACACCGCCGTCCCCCGCGGGGCGGCGGTGTGTGCCGTGGTCAGCGGTAGGAACCGACCAGCCGCGCGCCGGTCCCGCCGGCGCCGACGGTGCCGGCCACCCAGGCCGGCACCCCGCGGCCGGTCAGCAGGCCCACCGCCCGCTCGGCCGCGTCGGCGGCGACGACGGCGACCATGCCGACGCCGCAGTTGAACGCCCGCTCGGACTCCTCGCGCGGCACGCCGTGCTCCTCGAGCAGGGACACCGCGGCCGGCAGCGCCCAGGTGCCGCGGTCGAGCACCGCCTCCAGCCCGTCGGGCACCACCCGCGCGGTGTTGCCGGCGAGCCCGCCGCCGGTGACGTGCGCGAACGCGTGCACGCCGTCGACGCCGAGCTCCGCCACCAGCGCCAGGCAGTCGAGCGCGTAGATGCGGGTGGGCTCGAGCAGCGCGTCGCCCAGCGGCCGGTCCAGCCCGGCGGGGGTGGCGGCGAGGTCGAGCCCGGCGGCGGACACCACGCGGCGGACCAGCGAGTAGCCGTTGGAGTGGAACCCGCTTGAGGCCATCGCGACGACGACGTCGCCGTCGCGGACCCGCTCGGGCCCGAGCACCGCGTCGGCCTCGACGACGCCGACGGCGGTGGCGGCCAGGTCGTACTCGTCGGCGGCCATGAGGTCGCCGTGCTCGGCGGTCTCCCCGCCGACCAGCGAGGCCCCGGCCAGCTCGCAGCCGGCCGCGATGCCGGTGACGATCGCGGCGATCCTCTCGGGGACGACCTTGCCGCAGGCGACGTAGTCCTGGAGGAACAGCGGCTCGGCACCGCAGGCCACGAGGTCGTCGACGACCATGGCCACGAGGTCGATGCCGACGGTGTCGTGCCGGTCCAGCTGCCGCGCCAGGGCGATCTTGGTGCCGACGCCGTCTGTGGACGAGGCGATCAGCGGGCGCCGGTAGCGGGTCGTGTCGAGCGCGAACAGCCCGGCGAAGCCGCCCAGCCCGCCGACCACCTCGGGCCGGCGGGTCCGCTCGACCGCCGTCCGCATGAGGTCGACGGCCCGCTCGCCGGCGTCGATGTCGACGCCGGAGTCCGCGTAGGTGTACCCGCCGCTCACGGACGGCGCAGGGCGTCGTCGGCGCCGCCGGGCACCGCGGGGCTGCCGGCCTGCTGGCCGGTCCAGCCGGTGACCGCGCGCTCGGCGTCGTCGACCCGCGGCATGGGGGTGCGGGCCACGCCCGCGGGGAGACTGCCCTCGAGGACGTGCTTGCCGAGCACCCCGGACTCGCCGAGCGGGATCGGGTACTGGCCGGTGAAGCACGCGGTGCACAGCCGGTTGGCCGGCTGCTCGGTGGCGGCGACCAGACCCTGCTCGGAGACGTAGCCGAGGGAGTCGGCGTTGATGGAGGCGCGCACGCCGTCGACGTCGAGGCCGTTGGCGATCAGCTCGGCGCGGCTGGCGAAGTCGATGCCGTAGAAGCACGGCCACTTCACCGGCGGGCTGGAGATGCGCACGTGCACCTCGACCGCGCCGGCCTCGCGCAGCATGCGGATCAGCGCGCGCTGGGTGTTGCCGCGCACGATCGAGTCGTCGACGACGACCAGCCGCTTGCCGCGGATGACGTCGCGCAGCGGGTTGAGCTTGAGCCGGATGCCCAGCTGCCGGATGGTCTGCGACGGCTGGATGAACGTGCGGCCGACGTAGGAGTTCTTGACCAGCCCGAGCCCGTAGGGGATGCCGCTGGCCTCGGCGTAGCCGACGGCGGCGGGCGTGCCGGACTCCGGGACCGGGATGACCAGGTCGGCGTCGGCGGGCTGCTCCTTGGCCAGCCGGCGGCCGATCTCGACCCGGGCGGCGTGCACGCTGCGGCCGCCGATCGTGGTGTCGGGGCGGGCGAGGTAGACGTACTCGAAGACACAGCCCTTGGGCTCGGCCGGGGCGAAGTGCTGGCTGCGCAGGCCGTTCTCGTCGATGGCCAGCAGCTCGCCGGGCTCCACCTCGCGGACCACCGAGGCGCCGACGATGTCGAGGGCCGCCGTCTCGCTGGCCACCACCCAGCCGCGCTCGAGCCGGCCGAGGACCAAGGGGCGCACGCCCTGCGGGTCGCGGGCGGCGTAGAGGGTGTCCTCGTCCATGAAGGTGAGGCTGAACGCGCCGCGCAGCTGCGGGAGCACCTCCATCGCCGCGGCCTCGATGCTCATGTCGGGCCGGGCGGCGATCAGCGAGGTGACCAGGTCGGAGTCGGTGCTGGCGGTGAACGCGCCGGGCACGCCGGCGTCCGCGGCCCGGCTGGCCAGCTCCGCGGTGTTGACCAGGTTGCCGTTGTGGCACAGGGCCAGGCCGGTGCCCGCGTCGGTGGTGCGGAACGTCGGCTGGGCGTTCTCCCAGGTGGACGCGCCGGTGGTCGAGTACCGGGTGTGCCCGACGGCGAGGTGGCCGCGCAGGCTGCCCAGGGTGGACTCGTCGAACACCTGGCTGACCAGGCCGAGGTCCTTGTAGACGACCACCGACGCGCCGTCGGAGACCGCGATGCCCGCCGCCTCCTGACCGCGGTGCTGGAGGGCGTACAGGCCGAAGTAGGTCAGCTTCGCGACCTCCTCCCCCGGTGCCCAGACGCCGAAGACGCCACAGGCGTCCTGGGGGCCGGGAGCATGGGGGTCGAGGTCGTGCGTCAGCCGTCCGTCACCGCGAGGCACACCGACGAGCGTACCGGCGCCCCGGGGGGTACCTCCTGTCCGAGCCGTGATCGTGACCACCCGGCTGCGGGTCCCCGCAGGTCCGGCGTGCGCCATGGGCGCGCGGAACCCCGGCCGGGGTCCGGCGCGTTGACGGACGGTCCACCTGAGAGGAACCGACATGAGCAGCGACCGGCCCGACCCGAACGACTTCCTGGAGATGGCCCAGCGGATGCTGCGCGGGCTGTTCGACCCCTCGCGCGGCGGCGACAGCGGCGAGGACGAGGACCCGTGGCGGCGGGCGACCGACCGCGACACGCGGCAGCGCCGGCACGAGCCCAGCGCCGAGGAGCGGCGGGAGAACCTCACGTTCGCCCTCGCCACGCGCGCCGTCGAGGCGCTGGAGGATCTGGCGCTCAACGTCGCCGCGATCCGCCAGCGCCTGGAGCGGTCGGGCACGCCGGAGGCCCCGGCGGCGGGGTCCGGCAGCGACGGGACCGCGGCCGGGGGTGACGCCGGCCCGGCGTGACGCCGGGCCGGCGCCCCTACCGGACGGTGCCGATCTCGGCGGAGATGCGGGTGTCCTCGCCGTGCCCGGTGTGCACCACCGTGTCGCCGTGCAGGGTCAGCAGCTTGCTGCGGATCGACCGCACGATCGTCGGGTGGTCGCTGAAGCTGCGGCCGGTGGCGCCGGGGCCGCCGTGGAACAGCGTGTCGCCGGTGAAGACGGCGGCGAGGTCCGGCGCGTGCAGGCAGGTGCTGCCCGGCGAGTGACCGGGGGTGTGCAGCGCGGTCAGCGACGTGCCGGCGACCCGGAAGCGGGTGCCCTCGGCCAGCGCCTCGTCGGGCTCGGCGCTCTCGTGGACCATCTCCCACAGCACCCGGTCGGCGGGGTGGAACCAGACCGGCGCGCCGGTGGCCTCGCGCAGGTCGACCGCGGCGGTGATGTGGTCGTTGTGCCCGTGGGTGAGCACGATCGCCGTCACCTTCCGCCCGCCGACCGCCTCGACGATCGGCTCGGCGCGGTGCGGGGCGTCGATCACCAGCACCTCGTCGTCGTCGCCGACCAGCCAGACGTTGTTGTCGACGTCGAAGTCCTGCCCGTCGAGGCTGAACACCCCGGAGACGACGGCCCTCTCGATGCGGGCGGCCATCAGAAGACCACCACCGACCGCAGCACCTCGCCCTTGTGCATCTTCTCGAAGGCGGCCTCGACGTCGTCGATGCCGATGGTCTCGGAGACGAAGTCCTCGAGCGGGAAGCGGCCCTGCCGGTAGAGGTCGACCAGCATCGGGAAGTCCCGCGACGGCAGGCAGTCGCCGTACCAGGAGGACTTCAGCGCCCCGCCGCGGCCGAACAGCTCGATCATCGGCAGGGTGAGCTGCATGTCCGGGGTCGGGACGCCGACCAGCACGACCCGCCCGGCCAGGTCGCGGGCGTAGAAGGCCTGCTCGAACACCTCCGGGCGGCCGACGGCGTCGATGGCGACGTCGACGCCGAACCCGCCGGTGAGGCCCTTGATCGCCTCGACGGCGTCGGTCTGCCGGGAGTTGACGGTGTGGGTGGCGCCGAACCCCTCGGCCCACTCCAGCTTCCGGTCGTCGACGTCGACGGCGACGATCGTCGTCGCGCCGGCCAGCCGCGCCCCGGCGATCGCGGCGTCCCCGACGCCGCCGCAGCCGAAGACGGCGACGGACTCGCCGCGCTGCACCGCCCCGGTGTTGATCGCCGCGCCGACGCCGGCCATGACGCCGCAGCCGATCAGCCCGGCGGCGGTGGCCGGGGCCTCCGGGTCGACCTTGGTGCACTGCCCGGAGGCGACCAGGGTCTTCTCCACGAACGCGCCGATGCCCAGCGCCGGGGACAGCTCCGTGCCGTCCTCGAGGGTCATCCTCTGCGTGGCGTTGTGGGTGTTGAAGCAGTACTGCAGCTGGCCCTTGAGGCAGGCGCGGCACTGCCCGCACACCGCCCGCCAGTTGAGGACGACGAAGTCGCCCACGGCCACGTCGGTGACGCCCTCGCCGACGGCGGCGACGGTCCCGGCCGCCTCGTGACCGAGCAGGAACGGGAAGTCGTCGTTGATGCCGCCCTCGCGGTAATGCAGGTCGGTGTGGCAGACCCCGCAGGCCGCGACGTCGACCACCGCCTCGCCCGGCCCCGGGTCGGGCACCAGGACCGTCTCGACGCTGACCGGTGCTCCCTTGCTGCGGGCGACGACGCCCCTCACCTCGTAGGCCATGCCGGGAGCCTATGGGCGGTCCCGCGGGGTCCGCGCCCGCTGCTCCCGCTGGCCGGGAACCCCGTCCCGACGGGCAGGTTCCCGAACCCGGCCGTAGCGTTCCCCACAGTCGTCGTCCCTCTGGAGGTCCCCCCGTGGCGCTACCCGGCTTCCTGCGCCGTGAGCGCATCGTCGCCCGTCCCGGCTTCAACCGGTGGCTCATCCCGCCGGCGGCGCTGGCGGTGCACCTGTGCATCGGGCAGGCCTACGCCACCAGCGTCTACAAGACCGCGCTGGTCGAGGACTTCGGGACCACCCAGACGGCGATCGGCATCGTCTTCTCCATCGCCATCGTGATGCTGGGCCTGTCGGCCGCCCTGTTCGGCACCTGGGTGGACCGCAACGGCCCGCGCGCGGCGATGTTCGTGTCGGCGTGCTTCTGGGTCACCGGCTTCCTCGTCGGCGGCCTGGGCATCGAGACCCGCCAGCTGTGGCTGCTCTACCTCGGCTACGGCGTCATCGGCGGCATCGGGCTGGGCATCGGCTACATCTCGCCGGTCTCCACGCTGATCAAGTGGTTCCCCGACCGGCCGGGCCTGGCCACCGGCATGGCGATCATGGGCTTCGGCGGCGGCGCGCTCATCGCCTCGCCGCTGTCCCGGCAGCTGATGAGCTGGTACGACCCGGGCTACGACGGCACCGCGGGCACGGTGCCCAACGGCGGCGCCGTCGCCGCGCTGTTCTTCACCTTCGCCGCGGTCTACCTCGTCTTCATGATGTTCGGCGCGTTCATCGTCCGGGTGCCGGCCGAGGGCTGGAAGCCGGCCGGCTTCGACCCGTCGACGGTCAAGCAGAAGGCGCTGGTCACCACCGAGAGCGTCTCGGCCAACAACGCGATCAAGACGCCACAGTTCTGGCTGCTGTGGACCGTGCTGTTCTGCAACGTCACCGCGGGCATCGGGATCCTCGAGCAGGCCGCGCCGATGATCCAGGACTTCTTCCGCTCCGGGGACACCTCGACCGTCGCCGCGACCGCCGCCGCCGGCTTCGTCGGCGTCCTGTCGCTGTTCAACATGGCCGGCCGGTTCGTGTGGTCCACGACGTCGGACTTCATCGGCCGCAAGCCGATCTACATGGTGTACCTGGGCGTCGGCCTGGTCCTGTACGTCGCGCTGGCCACCGTCGGCAGCAGCGCCACCTGGGTGTTCGTGCTGCTCGCCGCGGTGATCATCTCCTTCTACGGCGGCGGGTTCGCGACCGTCCCGGCCTACCTGCGCGACCTGTTCGGCACCTACCAGGTGGGCGCCATCCACGGCCGGCTGCTCACCGCGTGGTCGGCGGCCGGCGTGGCCGGGCCGCTGATCGTCAACAGCGTCCTCGACACCCAGGGCGAGCCGGGCAGCCTCGTGGCGGCCAACTACCGGCCGGCGCTGTTCATCATGGTCGGCCTGCTCGCCGTCGGGTTCGTCGCGAACCTGCTGGTGCGGCCGGTGGCCAGCAAGTGGCACGAGCCCCACCGCGACGCCGCCCCGGCCGCCCCCTCGACCCCGGAACGGAGCGCCGCCCGATGAGCACGCCGCTGTCGAAGACGACCTCGTCCGACGGGCAGCAGCCCGTGCACACGCCCACCGGGCTGATCGCCTTCGCGTGGACGCTGGTCGGCGTCCCGCTGGCCTATGGCCTGTACCAGACGGTCAAGACCGCGCTGACGCTCTTCACCGGCTGAGCGGCCGCAGCGGCAGGTGGGCCGAGAGGTCGGCCCGGTTGCCGCTGGCGCTGACCCGGCCCTCGGCGAGGGCCTCGGCCCAGCCGAGCTCGCCGGTGGCCAGCCGCAGCCAGGTGGCCGCGTCGGTCTCGACGACGTTCGGCGGCGTGCCGCGGGTGTGCCGCGGCCCGGGCACCAGCTGGACGGCGACGTGCGGCGGCACCCGCAGCTCCACCGAGCGGCCGGGCACCTGCTGGGCCAGCCACCGCGCGGTGGTCTTCACGGCCGCGCCCAGCACCGACCGCGCGGGCTGCCCGGCTCCCCCGGCCAGCCAGGGGCGGACGGCGTCGACGGCGGCGCGCAGCTCCTCGGCGGGGATCGGCTGCTGCGCGGGCATCAGCTGGTGGGGACGGTGCCCGCCGGGACGCTGCCCACGGTCGCCTCCGGGGTGCCGAACAGCGCCGGGAGGGTCGCCGTCCACGCCGCGCGGAGCTCGGCCAGCGGCAGCTCGCCGACGCCCTCGACGGTGAGCGCGTCGCCGCCGGTGGTGCCGAGCTCGGTGACCGCGACGCCGGCCCACTCGGCGGTGGTGCGCACCGCCTCGGGGTCGGTGGTGGTGACGACGGCGCGGGCGCCGGACTCGCTGAACAGCGCGGTGAACGCGTCGTCGCCGAGCCGCAGCGTGGCGCCGGTGCCGTAGCGGAGCGCGGACTCGGCCAGCGCCTGCGCGAGGCCGCCGTCGGCGAGGTCGTGCGCGGAGGCCACCAGGCCCTCGCGGCCCAGGGCCCCGAGCAGCTCGCCGAGGGTGCGCTCGGCCTCGAGGTCGACGGCCGGCGGGCGGCCGCCGAGGTGGCCGTGGACGACGCCGGCCCAGGCCGACCCGCCGAACTCCGGCCGGGTCTCGCCGAGCAGCAGCACGGTCTCGCCGCCGGCCCGCCAGCCGGTGGGGATGCGCGTGCGGACGTCGTCGTGCACGCCCAGGACGCCGATGACCGGCGTCGGGTTGATGGCGACGTCGCCGGTCTGGTTGTAGAGGCTCACGTTGCCGCCGGTGACCGGCAGGCCGAGGTCGCGGCAGGCGTCGGCCAGGCCGCGGACGGCCTCGGCGAACTGCCACATGACCTCGGGCTCCTCCGGGGAGCCGAAGTTCAGGCAGTTGGTGACCGCCAGCGGCCGGGCGCCGGTGACGGCGACGTTGCGGTAGGCCTCGGCGAGGTTGAGCTGGGCGCCGGTGTAGGGGTCGAGCCGGGCGAAGCGGGCGTTGCCGTCCAGCGCCAGGGCGATGCCGCGGTGGGTGTCCTCGTCGATGCGGACCACGCCGGCGTCGTCGGGCTGGGCGAGCACCGTGTTGCCGCGGACGTAGCGGTCGTACTGCTCGGTGACCCAGGTCTTGTCCGCGCCGTCGGGGCTGGCGACGACGGCCAGCCAGTGCGCGGTGAGCTCCTCCGGCGTGGCCGGGCGGGGCAGCGCGGCCGGGTCGTCGGCCTGCAGGGCGTCGAGGTCGGCGGGGCGCTGCATCGGCCGCTCGTAGACCGGGCCCTCGTGCGCGACGGTGCGCGGCGGGACGTCGACGATGCGCTCGCCGTGCCAGTCGACGGTGAGCCGGTCGCCGTCGGTGACCTCACCGATGACGGTGGCGAGGACGTCCCACTTGCGGCAGACGGCGAGGAGGGCGTCGACCTTGTCCGGTTCGACGATCGCGCACATGCGCTCCTGCGACTCGCTCATGAGGATCTCGGCGGGCGTCAGGGTGCTGTCGCGCAGCGGGACGCGGTCGAGGTCGACGTGCATGCCGCCGGTGCCGGCGCTGGCCAGCTCGGAGGTGGCGCAGGACAGCCCGGCGCCGCCGAGGTCCTGGATGCCGGTGACCAGGTCGGCGGCGAAGATCTCGAGGCAGGCCTCGATGAGCAGCTTCTCGGTGAACGGGTCACCGACCTGCACGCTCGGGCGCTTGGCCGGGCCCTCCTGGTCGAAGGTCTCGCTGGCGAGCACGCTCACGCCGCCGATGCCGTCGCCGCCGGTGCGGGCGCCGAACAGGACGACCTTGTTGCCGACGCCCTCGGCCTTCGCCAGGCGGACGTCCTCGTGCTTCATGACGCCGACGCACAGCGCGTTGACCAGCGGGTTGCCGGCGTAGCACTCGTCGAACAGCAGCTCGCCGCCGATGTTGGGGAGGCCCAGGCAGTTGCCGTAGCCGCCGACGCCGGCGACGACGCCGGGCAGCACGCGGGCGGTGTCGGGGGCCTCGGCGCGGCCGAACCGCAGCGAGTCCATGACGGCGACCGGGCGGGCGCCCATGGTGAGGATGTCGCGGACGATGCCGCCGACCCCGGTGGCCGCGCCCTGGTACGGCTCGACGTAGCTCGGGTGGTTGTGCGACTCGACCTTGAAGGTCACCGCGTAGCCGTCGCCGACGTCGACCACGCCGGCGTTCTCGCCGATGCCGACCAGCAGGTGCTCGCTGCGCGGCAGGTCACCGAACCGGCGCAGGTGCACCTTCGAGCTCTTGTAGGAGCAGTGCTCGCTCCACATGACCGAGTACATGGCCAGCTCGGCGGTGGTGGGCCGGCGGCCGAGGATGTCGCGGATCCGCGCGTACTCGTCGCTCTTCAGGCCGAGCTCGGCGAAGGGCTGCTCGACGTCCGGGGTGCTCTCCGCGAGCGCGACGGTGTCGAGCCGGTTGGCCAGCGGGCCGGGGCCCGTGTCGAGGTCGGAGAGACCCTGCGTCATGCGCTGACGACCGCCTTCAGGACGCTGGTGAAGAAGCCGAGGCCGTCGGTCGACGGCCCGGTGAGGTCCTCGACGGCGTGCTCGGGGTGGGGCATGAGCCCGACGACCCGGCCGTCCTCGCTGGTGACCCCCGCGACGTCGCGGAGGCTGCCGTTCGGGTTCCCGCCCACGTACCGGACGGCGACCCGGCCCTCGCCCTCGAGCCGCTCGAGCTCGGCCGGCGCGGCGACGTAGCGCCCCTCGCCGTTCTTGACCGGGACGACGATCTCCTGGCCCGGCGCGTACGCCGACGTCCACGCGGTGTCGGCCCGCTCGATCCGGAGCCGCTGGTCGCGGTTGCGGAAGTGCAGGTGGCTGTTGCGGGTGAGCGCGCCGGGCAGCAGGCCCGCCTCGCAGAGCACCTGGAAGCCGTTGCAGATGCCGAGGACCGGCATGCCCTGCCGCGCCCGGTCGACGACGTCCTGCATGAGCGGCGCGCGGGCGGCGATGGCGCCGGCGCGCAGGTAGTCGCCGTAGGAGAAGCCGCCGGGCAGGACGACGGCGTCGACGTCCTTCAGGTCGTGGTCGGCGTGCCAGAGGACGACGGGCTCGGCGCCGGCCAGCCGCACCGCCCGGGCGGCGTCGACGTCGTCGAGGGAGCCGGGGAAGGTGATGATCCCGATGCGCACGGCTCAGGCTCCCGGCAGGTGCAGCTCGACGTCCTCGATGACGGGGTTGGCCAGCAGCGTCTCGGCGATCTGCTTCAGCTCCGCCTCGTCCGGGGTGCCCTCGACGTCGAGGACGAAGTGCTTGCCCTGACGGACCCCGGTGACCTGGGTGTGGCCGAGGCGGCCGAGTGCGCCGAGCACCGCCTGCCCCTGCGGGTCGGAGATCTCCGGCTTGAGGACGACGTCGACGACCACCTGCGGCACGGCTCCCGAGCGTACCGGGCGCGCGCGTGCACCCGTCCGTCCCCGCGAGATCGGCGCTCTCGTGGCCATCGGCGGCTGATCGCCACGAGACCGCCGATCTCGTCAGCGCAGGGCCCGGCGGATCTCCGTGACGACGTCGTCCGGCCTGCCGAGGACGTCCGCGGAGGTGAACCGGAGGACCGTCCACCCGGCGGCGACGAGCCGGTTCTGCCGGCGCAGGTCGCCGACGAAGACGTCCCGGTCACGGTGGACGTCGCCGTCGAACTCGACGAGCACCCGCCGGTCGGGCCACGCCAGGTCGGCCCGGCCGAGCTGTCGCCCGGCGCCGTCGCGGACGACGTGCTGCAGGGCCGGGTCGGGGAGGCCGGCGGCGTGCAGCAGCCACCGCAGCACCGACTCCATCGGGGACTCGGCGCGGGGGTCGGCGACCGGGAGGACGGCGCGGGCGCGGGCCGACCCTCGGCCGGCCGGCTGCCGGGCCAACTGGCGCTCGAGGTCGGCCCGGGCGACCCAGCGGTCGAGCAGTTGGTCGGTCACGGCGAGCAGCGCCGGCGGCTGAAGGACCCCGGCGAGGTCCCGCCACGTCCTCCCCGGCGTGGTCACCGGCATCGAGCCGCGCCGGGTCACGTCCTCGGCCGGCAGGGGCGTGCGGTGGACCCGGCGGTCACGACGGCTCCCGGACCGCGAGGCCATCGGGACGGTCACGTCGACCCTCCGGTCCGAGCGGTCCTGCAGCGGGATCTCCACGTCCCAGAGCGCCGCGGCGGTCGCGTGACTGGCCACGGCGCCGGGAGGGGCCGTGAGCAGGACGGCGGCGAGCCGGGACCGCACCTCGCCGGACAGCGCCCGCGGCAGGTAGGTGTCGCGGGAGAGGCGCTCGACGTCGGCGTGCCGCAACTGCCAGTCGCGGATGCCGGCGTCCAGCGCCTGGGCCCGGGTCGCGGGGCCGGTGAGACGGGACCGGACACGTCGGGTGGGCATCCGCGCACTCTGTCCGGGAGGGGGCCCTCCCCGCGCCGGTCGTCCACAGGCCCGCGCGAGATCGGCGTTCTCGTGGCGATCAGCGGCTGATGGCCACGAGACCGCCGATCTCGCGAGGGTGCTCAGGGAGCGAGCAGGCGCCAGACGGCCTCGGGGGCCTCCCAGTGGGCGTTGTGGCCGGCGCCCTCCAGCAGGATCGCGCCGGAGTCGACCCGCCGCATCGCGTCGAGACCGACCATCGGGTCGGCGGAGCCCGCGGCCAGCCGCAGCGGCGCCACCGCGCGCGACAGGACCTCCTCGACCGGCGGGCCGACGGCGCCGAACGCGCGCGGGTCCAGCGCCGGGGCGAACCCGCCGGCGACCTCGCGGACCCCGGCGAGCGCCACCTCGGAGGACGGGTCCACGAGCCCGGTCAGCCCGGCCAGCCGCAGGTGCCGCGCGGCGGCCTCGGCGGCGGTCGGGAACACCTGCGGCGGGCGGGCGGCCATCCGGTGGGCGCCGGCCTCCTCGTCGGGCGTCCAGTCGATCTTCACCCCGACCGCGACGACCCGGACGACGTCGACGCCGTACCAGCCGCCGGCCAGCACCGCGCCGACGACGCCGCCGAACGAGTGCCCCAGCACGGTCACCCGGGTGGCGCCCAGGTCGGCCGCCACCGACGCGGCGTCCGCCGCGTGCACCGCGTACCCGTAGGGCGGCTCGGCCACGGAGCGGCCGTGCCCGCGCAGGTCGGGGACCGCGCAGGACCCGGGCCAGTCGCGCTCGACCAGGGGCACCAGCCGGTCCCACACCGCGCCGGTCGCGCCCAGCCCGTGCAGCAGCAGGAGCAGGTCCCCGCCGGACCCGCCGGCGCGGTACTCGATGCCCGAGCGCGTCCGCATCAGCGGAAGGAGGTGCCGGTCAGCTGCTCGTAGGCGGCGACGTAGCGCTCGCGGGTGGCGGCGACGACGTCGTCGGGGAGCTCCGGCGGCGGGGAGACGCGGTCCCAGCCCGAGGCGGTCAGCCAGTCGCGGACGTACTGCTTGTCGAACGAGGGCTGCGGCGCGCCCGGCGCCCACGACGACGCCGGCCAGAAGCGCGACGAGTCGGGGGTGAGCACCTCGTCGCCCAGGACGAGCCCCTCACCGGAGGGGGCCAGCCCGAACTCGAACTTCGTGTCGGCCAGCAGGATGCCCGCCTCCGCGGCGACCTCCGCGCCCCGCCGGTACAGCGCCAGCGTCAGCTCCCGCAGCTCCTCCGCCCGCGCGGCCCCGACCAGGGACGCCACGCGCGCGAAGTCGATCGCCTCGTCGTGCTCCCCCACCTCGGCCTTCGTCGACGGCGTGAACACGGGGGACGGCAGCCGGGAGCCCTCGACCAGGCCCGGGGGCAGCGCGACGTCGACGATCGCGCCGGTGCGCTCGTACTCCTTGGTCCCCGAGCCGGACAGGTAGCCGCGGGCCACGCACTCCACGGGCAGCATGTCCAGCCGCCGCACGAGCATCGCCCGCCCGGCGACGCCGGCCGGCACGTCGGTGGCCGACACCAGGTGGTGGGTGGCGCCGAACGAGGAGAGCACCGGCGTCAGCTGCTCGAACCACCACACCGACAGCTGGGTGAGCACCCGCCCCTTGTCCGGGATCGGCGTCGGCAGCACGTGGTCGTAGGCCGAGATCCGGTCCGACGCCACGAGCAGCAGCCGGCCGGGCCCGGCGTCGTAGACCTCGCGGACCTTGCCGCGCGCGACGAGGGGCAGGTCGACGGTCACGACAGCGCGGCCAGCCGGTCGAACAGCGGGCCGAGGTTGCGCACGTAGCCCTCGGGGCGGCAGATCTCGTCCAGCCGCGCCTCGTCGAGCGTCACGCCGGAGGCGTCCGCGCGGGACCGCAGCGTCGACCGGAACGGCGTCCCGGAGTTCCACGTCTCCATCGCCGCGCCCTGCACCAGCGCGTAGGCGTCCTCGCGCGAGAGCCCGGTCTCGACCAGCTCCAGCAGGACGGCGGAGGTGTAGATCAGCCCGCCGGTGAGGTCGAGGTTGGCCCGCATCCGGTCGACGTCGACGACCAGGTTCTCCACCAGGCCGGTGGTCAGGTGCAGCAGGTAGTCGGTGGTGATCGCGGCGTCGGGGAGGAACACCCGCTCGGTGGAGGAGTGCGAGATGTCCCGCTCGTGCCACAGCGGGATGCCCTCCATCACCGGGACGACGGCGGCGCGCACCACCCGCGCGAGCCCGGCGATCCGCTCCGAGCGGATCGGGTTCTTCTTGTGCGGCATCGCGCTGGAGCCCTTCTGGCCGGAGCCGAAGGCCTCCGACAGCTCCCGCACCTCGGTGCGCTGCCCGTGCCGGACCTCGAGCGCGATCGTCTCGCAGACGGTGGCGATCACCGCCAGCGCGGCGACCCACTCGCTGATCGAGTCGCGGATGACCACCTGGGTGGAGGCGTCGGCCGGCCGCAGCCCGAGCGCCTCGGCGACGGTGACCTCCACCGACGGGTCGATCAGCGAGTACGTCCCGACGGCGCCGGAGATGGCGACGACGCCGACCCGCTCGCGGGCGGCCCGCAGCCGGTCGCGGGAGCGGGCCATCGCGAACGCGAGGTCGGCGACGCGGTGCCCCCACACCACCGGCTCGGCGTGCACGCCGTGCGTGCGCCCGACCCGGAGGGTCTCCCGGTGCGCCAGCCCGTGGTGGCGCAGCGCGGCGACCAGCCGGTCGGCCTTGGCCAGCAGCACATCGGTGGCCTCGGTGAGCTGCACGGCGAGCGCGGTGTCGAGCAGGTCCGACGACGTCATGCCGTGGTGCACGTAGGCCGCCGCCGAGCGGGGCTCGGTGTTGTCGGCCCACGCGGTGAGGAAGGCGATGACGTCGTGCTGCGTCGTCTCCTCGATCTCCGCGACCCGGGCGGCGGTCGGCGGCGGGGCGTTGCGCACCGGCTCCACGACGTCGGCCGGGACCCGCCCGGCGGCCGCGTGCGCCTCCAGCACCAGCGTCTCGACCCGGCACCACAGCTCGTACTTGTGCTCGTCGCTCCAGACCCGGCCCATCTCGGGGAGCGTGTAGCGGTCGATCACGCGGGTACCCCCGGCAGCCGGTCGAGTCGTCGAAGCACGGGAGCATCCTCCCGCAGCGCTAGCGTGATCGAGAACGGCCCCCACCGACCGCGGAAGGACCCCGATGCTGCGACAGGCCGGCTCCCTGGTCGCCCGCGCGCGCGAGCGCATCCGGGCGGCGGGCGAGCGGGATCCGCACGCGTGGCCCGAGCGGGACGGCGACCGGGCGATCCTCGTGCACGACGACGAGGGGCGCGACGAGGAGGGCGACCCCGCCGACCCGCTCGCCGACGGCGAGCCGCCGCTGGGCAGCCCCGAGCCCGGCGCTCCCGACCTCGACGGGCCGCTGGCCCCGGGCGGGGTGAGCGGCCCCCCGGACGGCGGGCGCCCGCACCGGGCCGCCGAGCGCGGCCGCCGGCTGCTCGGCCCGGGCCGCGAGGCACCGCAGGGCGACGCCGCGGTGCCCGGCGCGCTGCGCACGGCGGCGGCCTGGTCGTGGCGGTTGATCGCCGTCCTCGCGGGGCTGTACGTGCTGCTCTACGCGGCGGCCTACGTCGCGGTGGTGATCGTCCCGGTGATGGTCGCGCTGCTGCTCGCGGCACTGCTGCAGCCGGGTGCGGCCTCGCTCATCCGGCGCGGGTGGCCGCGGTCGCTGGCCGCGATGACGATGCTGCTGGTGGGGCTGGCCGTCGTCGCCGGGATCATCACGCTGGTCGTCGAGCGGTTCAGCGCCGGCTTCTCCGACCTCGCCGACCAGGTCAGCCAGGGCCTGGACCAGATCCGCGACTTCGTCGTCGAGACCTTCCCGGTCACCCAGCGGCAGATCGACGACGCCGTGACCACCGCCCAGGACGCCATCGTGTCCAACCAGGAGACGCTGGCCACCGGCGCGCTGACCACGGCCGCCACGGTCGGCGAGGTGTTCACCGGCATCGTCCTGGCGCTGTTCACGCTCTTCTTCTTCCTCAAGGACGGCCGGTCCATCTGGCTGTGGCTGGTCGGCCTGTTCCCCCGCGACTCCCGCGCCTACCTCGACGAGGCCGCCCGCCGGTCGTGGCGCACGCTCATCTCCTACGTCCGCGCGACGGTCGTCGTGGCCCTGGTCGACGCCGTCGGCATCGGCATCGGCCTGGCGGTCCTCGGCGTGCCACTGGTCATCCCGCTCGCGGCGCTGGTGTTCCTCGGCGCGTTCATCCCGATCATCGGGTCGTTCCTGGCCGGCTCGGTCGCGGTGCTGGTCGCGCTGGTCGCGGTCGGCCCGATCAAGGCGCTGATCGCACTGGCGATCGTCGTCCTGGTCATGCAGCTCGAGGGGCACGTCCTGCAGCCACTGCTGCTGGGCAAGGCGGTGCACGTGCACCCGCTGGCGGTCGTGCTGGCGATCGCCGCGGGCCTGCTGGTCGCCGGGGTCTTCGGCGCGCTGATCGCCGTGCCGGTGGTGGCCTGCACGAACGTCGCCGGCACCTACCTGTCGCGGCGGCACGACGGCCCGCGGCCGCCCGAGCCGCGCCCGGAGCGGGCCCGCCCGGCCGTGGGGGTCCGGGGCTAGAGGGGCGCGTAGGCCCCGGGGGAGCGTCGGAGGTGCTCCCGGAAGGCCCGCTCGATCGTGTCGTCCCACTCGGGCAGCGCGGCGGCGTAGCGGCGGTCCGCGTCGACCTCGAGCCGCTCGGCGGCGTCGAGGTCGTCCTCCCGCAGCCCGGCGGCCTGCCGGGCGACGTCCTCCACGGCGTCCGCGGCCGCCTCCAGCCCGAACAGGCGGAAGCCGGCCACGGCACGCCCGAGCTGTTCGGCCTCCAGGCCCTCCACCGCGTGCAGCAGCCCGCCGTTCACGGCCATCCCGTGGCAGAGGAGGACGGCGGTGAGCGCGGCGTCCCCGGGGTGGGAGGCCGGCGCGGACGGGTCGCAGGCCCGGTTCCACACCGCCTCGGCGGGGTCGGTCACCCCGGCACCGAGATCCGGCCCTCGACGGCGGCCAGGGCGATGTCGGTGCGCCAGTGCGCGCCGGCCAGCCGGACGGCGGCCACCCGCTCGTAGGCGGCCTGCCGCGCGGCGGCGAGGTCGGCGCCGGTCGCGGTCACCGCCAGCACCCGCCCGCCGGCCGAGCGGACGGTCCCCTCGGCGTCGACGGTGGTGCCGGCGTGCAGCACGCCCTCGCCGTCGGCGCCGGTGACCGGGTCGCCCGTGCGCGGCGCCTCGGGGTAGCCGGCCGCGGCGACGACGACCGTGACGGCCGCCCCGGACCGCCAGCGCAGCGGCGGGTGGTCGGCGAGGGAGCCGGTGGCCGCGGCGTGCAGCAGCCCGGCCAGCGGCGTCTCGAGCAGCGGCAGCACCACCTGGGTCTCGGGGTCGCCGAAGCGGGCGTTGAACTCGACCACCCGCACGCCGCGGGAGGTCAGCGCCAGGCCGGCGTAGAGCAGCCCGCTGAACGGCTCGCCGCGGCGGCGCATCTCGTCGACGGTCGGCTGCAGCACGGTGGCCAGCACCTCGTCGACCAGCCCGGGCGGCGCCCAGGGCAGCGGCGCGTAGGCGCCCATCCCGCCGGTGTTGGGGCCCGCGTCGCCGTCGTCGCGGCGCTTGTGGTCCTGGGCGGGCAGCAGCGGCAGCACCGTCGTCCCGTCCGTGACGGCGAACAGCGACACCTCGGGGCCGTCGAGGTACTCCTCGACCAGCACCGCTCCCCCGGCGTCGAGCACCCGGTGGCCGTGGGCGACGGCGGCGTCCCGGTCCGTGGTGACGACGACGCCCTTGCCGGCGGCCAGCCCGTCGTCCTTCACCACGTACGGCGCGCCGGCTTCGTCGAGCGCGGTCTCCAGCTCGGCGGGCCCGCCGACCGGCCACGAGCGGGCGGTCGGCACCCCGGCGGCGGCCATCACGTGCTTGGCGAAGGACTTGCTGCCCTCGATCTGCGCGGCCTGCTCCGACGGGCCGAAGCAGGCGATGCCGGCGTCGCGGACGGCGTCGGCGGCGCCGGCGACCAGCGGTACCTCGGGGCCGACGACGACCAGGTCGGCGGCCCAGCCGGTGGCCAGCGCGGCCACCGCGACCGGGTCGGCGACGTCGACCGCGGCCTGCTCAGCGATGCGGGCGGTGCCGGCGTTGCCCGGCGCGCAGGCCAGCGCGGTCACCGCGGGGTCGGACTGCAGAGCGACGCACAGGGCGTGCTCCCGGGCACCGGAGCCGATCACGAGCACGCGCACGGACCGCGACCCTACCCATGGAGGACCCCGTCCTCCCCACCCCTCGCACGCTCGGGGCGGTGCCCGGGACGGGGCCGGCTACCGCACCCGGTTCGGCTGGGTGCGGTACGCCCGGTGCAGCGCCTTGACCCGCTGGTGCTCGGCGGCGCGGGCGCGGGCGTCGGCCCTCAGCAGCTGGCGGCGCGCCTCGGCCTGCAGCTTGCGCCAGCCGAGCAGGCGGGCCGGGTCGAGCCGGCCGTCGTCGATCGCCGCGGCGACGGCGCACCCGGGCTCGGTGCGGTGCTCGCAGTCCCGGAACCGGCAGTGCGCGGCCAGTTCGGCGACGTCGGCGTAGGCGGTGTCCACGCCCTCGTCGTCGTAGAGGCCGAGCTCGCGCATGCCGGGGGTGTCGACGAGCAGGCCGCCGCCGGGCAGGACGTGCAGCTCGCGGGAGGTGGTGGTGTGCCGGCCGCGGCCGTCGGCCTCCCGGATCTCCCGGGTGGGCGCCACCTCCCGGCCGGCCAGCGCGTTGGCCAGCGAGGACTTCCCGACGCCGGACGGCCCGACCATCGCCGCCGTCACGCCGGGGCCGAGCAGCGCCCGCAGCGCGTCCAGGCCCGCGCCGGTGTGCGCGCTGACGGCCAGCACGTCCGCGCCGACGGCGTCCTCGGCCACCGCCGCGACGGCGGCGGGGACGTCGTCGCACAGGTCGGCCTTGGTGAGGACGACGACCGGCGTCGCCCCGCTCCCCCACGCGACGGCGAGGTAGCGCTCGACGCGGCGGGCCCGAGTGGGGCCGGCGAGCGCGTCGACGACGAGGACCAGGTCCAGGTTCGCGGCGACGACCTGCGCGGCGGAGGTGCGCCCCGCGACCGTGCGGGTGAACGCCGAGGTGCGGGGCAGCAGCGCGACGGCGAGCTCCCCGCGCAGCGCCACCCAGTCGCCGACCGCGGGCGCCGCCACACCGTCGGGGTCGTGCAGCGCGGCGGCGGGGTGCACCCGCCGCTCGCCGTCGGCGGTGAGCACCGTCAGCCGGCCGCGGTCGACCCGCGCCACCCGTCCGGGCTCGGTGCCCGGGGGGAGCTGCCCGAGACGCGCCCGGGACCAGCCGATCCCTGAGAGATGTGTCACGAGGCGGATGGTCCCGCGCAGGTCAGCGCGGTGTCCTCCCAATTCTCAGGGACTCGCCAGTCCGCGTTCGCCATCCCGACACCTCGGTCGGGTGTTCTGGACGGCATGCACGCGATCGAGTCGCTTGCGACTCCCGCCGTGGCCCGGTCCTCCCGTCCTCTCGTGGTGGGGCACCGCGGTGCCTGCGCCTACCGACCGGAGCACACGGCGGCCAGCTACGAGCTGGCCATCGACATGGGTGCCGACCTCATCGAGCCCGACATCGTCGTCACGAAGGACGGCGCGCTGATCGCGCGGCACGAGAACGAGCTGTCGCGCACCACCGACGTCGCCACCCGGCCGGAGTTCGCCGACCGCCGCACCACCCGCCGGGTGGGCCGCAAGCGGCGCACCGGCTGGTTCGCCGAGGACTTCACCCTCACCGAGCTGCGCACCCTGCGCGCCGTCGAGCGGCGGCCGGACCTGCGCCCGCTCAACACCGCCTACGACGGCCAGTTCGGGGTGCTCACCCTGGAGGAGGTCGTCGAGATCGCCCGCCGCCGGTCGACGCCGCTGCGCCCGGTGCGCGTGCTCGCGGAGCTCAAGAAGCCGACCTGGTCGGCCGAGCGCGGGCAGCCGATGATCGAGCTGGTGGCCGCCGAGCTGCGGCGGCTGGACGCCACCGCGCCGGACGGCACCGTCGTCGTGCAGTCCTTCGACGCCGCCGCCCTGCGCCGGCTGCGCGCCGACCTCGGCGACGACGGCCCGACCATGTACCAGCTGGTCGACACCGACGCCGGTGACAAGCACCTGCTCACCAACGCCGGGCTGCGCGCGGTGTCCACCTACGCGCAGGGCATCGCGCCGTGCGTCGACGACGTCCTGCTGCGCGACGCCGAGCAGCGGATGACCGGCGTGTCCGACCTGCTGCCCCGCGCGCACGCCGCCGGGCTCACGGTGGTGCCGTGGACGCTGGCCGCGGAGAACGCGTTCCTCCCGCTGCACCTGCGCAGCAGCGAGGACCCGGCCGCCGCCGGCGACGCGTTCGGCGCCGCGCGGCTGCTGCTCGCCCTCGGGGTCGACGGGATCATCACCGACAACCCCGACGTCGTCGTCGCCGCCCGCGCGGAGCTGGAGCAGGCCCTCCCCGAGGCCGCCTGACCGGAGCCGCCCTGCGGGGCGGCGCGAGGAGCGGGGCCGGAGGCCTCCGCTCCTCGCGTGCCGGGACGGCCCCTGCAGGGGGCCCTCCGTCAGTCGATCAGGTCGTGGACGACGACGTTCTCGTCGCGGCCGGGGCCGACGCCGATGACGCTGATCCGCGCGCCGGAGAGCTCCTCGAGCCGGCGGACGTAGGCCTGCGCGGTGGCCGGCAGCTCGTCGAAGGACCGGCAGTGCCGGATGTCCTCGAACCAGCCCGGCATCTCCTCGTACACCGGCTTGGCGTGGTGGAAGCCGGTCTGGGTCATCGGCATCTCCTCGTGCCGGACGCCGTCGACGTCGTAGGCGACGCAGATCGGCACCGTCTCCAGCCCGGAGAGGACGTCGAGCTTGGTGAGGAAGTAGTCGGTGATCCCGTTGACCCGGCTGGCGTAGCGCGCGACGACGGCGTCGAACCAGCCGCAGCGCCGGTCGCGGCCGGTGGTCACGCCGACCTCGCCGCCCTGCTTGCGCAGGTACTCGCCGTTGGCGTCGAACAGCTCGGTCGGGAACGGGCCCGAGCCCACGCGGGTCGTGTACGCCTTGAGGATCCCGACCACCCGGGAGATGCGGGTGGGGCCGATGCCGCTGCCGGTGGCCGCGCCGCCGGCGGTCGGGTTCGACGACGTCACGAACGGATAGGTGCCGTGGTCGACGTCGAGCAGGGTGCCCTGCGAGCCCTCCAGCAGCACCCACTCGCCGGCGTCGAGCGCGTTCGCGAGCATCAGCCGGGTGTCGGCGATGCGGCCCTTGAGCTGCTCGGCGTAGCCGGCGTACTCCTCGACCACCTCGTCGACGTCGATGGCCTTGCGGTTGTAGACCTTGACCAGGACCTGGTTCTTCTCGACCAGGGTGCCCTCGAGCTTCTGCCGCAGGATCGACAGGTCGAGCAGGTCGGCCACCCGGATGCCGGTGCGGGCCACCTTGTCGCCGTAGGCGGGGCCGATGCCGCGGCCGGTGGTGCCGATCTTGCGCTTGCCGAGGAACCGCTCGGTGACCCGGTCGAGGGCCCGGTGGTGCGGCATGATCAGGTGCGCGTCGGCGGAGATGACCAGCCGCGAGGTGTCGACCCCGCGCTCCTCCAGCCCCGCCAGCTCCCCGATGAGGACCTGCGGGTCGACGACGACGCCGTTGCCGATGACCGGCGTGCAGCCCGGCGTGAGGATCCCCGACGGGATCAGGTGCAGGGCGTAGCGCTCGCCGTCGGGCGTGATGACGGTGTGCCCCGCGTTGTTGCCGCCCTGGTAGCGCACCACGTAGGGGACGCGCCCCCCGAGCAGGTCGGTGGCCTTGCCCTTGCCCTCGTCGCCCCACTGGGCGCCGATCAGCACGACTGCCGGCATCTCGCTGTCGTCTCCCCTGGGACTCGTCACCGGCGGTCGACCGGCTGGCAGGTGGCAGGGTATCGGCATGGCCCTCGTCGAGTTCGACCTGCGCGGTCTCGCGCCCGGACGGGCGCCCGAGCGGGCCGTCCTCGCCGAGGCCCCGGACGCGGACTCCCTGCTGGTGCGCGGGCCCGTGCCGGCGCTCGCGGGCGTGCTGGCCGCGCTGCACGCCGCCGGCCGGACGGCGGAGGTCCCGGTGTCCTGGGACCCCGCCGACGACAGCTCCTCCCGGGGGCTGGCCCGGGACCTGGGCATCGGCAGCGGCGGCGAGCGCGAGCTGTCGCTGGTCCGCGACGACCACGGCGGGGTGCTGCTGCAGCACGGCCGCTACGAGGCGGCCGAGAGGGGCCGGCTGCCGCTGGCCGCGCGGCTGGGCGTGCAGGCCCACCACGACGACGCGAAGGTGGCCAACGGCCTGGTCGCGCGGATCGACGTGCGGCCGGACTGGACCGCCGTCGACACCATCCGCGTGGTCGTCTCCCCGCAGCTGATGCGCCCGCCGCGGCGCAGCTCCGGCCGCGCGCTGCAGCTGGCCAGCGACCCGGCCCAGGTGACCCGCGACGGCGTCCCCTACCCGCGGCCGGTCTCCCGCTGGACCTGGTACGCCGACGACCGGGTGCGCTGGCGGCTGCGCCCGTAGCCGCGCCCGCCTCGCCGGCGTGCCGCCGTCGTGGACACTGGAGGGACTCCAGACCGAGGAGGCCCTCCTGCGACCGTTCCCCCCGGTGGCCCGGTGACCGTCGACCGCCTGCCCGCGTTCCGCGTCGCCCCGCCGCGCCGGCGGCTGCTCGACCGGGCCCTCGCCCGGCCCAGCCTCATCGCGGTCCTCGGGCTGGCGATCGTCCTCGTGCTGTTCGGGCTCCGGACGCCCGACCTGCTCACCCCGGCCGGGCTCGGCGGGGTCCTCGACGCCGCGGCGCTGCTCGGCATCGGCGGCGTGGCGGTGGGCCTGCTCCTGGTCGGCGGCCACTTCGACCTGTCGATCGGCACCGTCACCCTCGGCAGCGCCGTGCTCACCGCGCTGCTCGCCGGCCCCGCCGAGTGGGGCATCTGGCCCGCGCTGGCGACGTCGCTGGCCGCGGCCCTCGCCGTCGGGCTGGTCAACGGCTGGCTGGTGGTGCGCACCGGGCTGCCGAGCTTCCTGGTCACCCTGGCCACCGCGCTGGTGCTGCAGGGCACCACCCTGTCCGCCGTGCCGCTCGTCGTCGGCGCGCCGCGGATCAGCGGCCTGGACGAGGCGCCCGGCTGGTCCTCGGCGTCCGCGGTGTTCGGCGCCACCGCCGAGGTGGGCGGCGGCACCTTCCCGGTGTCGCTACTGTGGTGGCTGGCCGCCACCGCCGGCGCCGGCTGGCTGCTGTGGCGCACCCGGTTCGGCAACGAGGTGCTGGCGATGGGCGGCTCCCGCCGGGCGGCCCGCGAGCTGGGCGTGCCGGTCCGCCGGACGACGCTGGTGCTCTACGCGCTCACCGCGACGGCGGGCTGGCTGCTCGGCACGCTGGCGCTGGTGCCGGCCGCGAGCGTCGGGGCCACCCCGGCGCTGGTGAGCGCGATCGACTACGTGGTGGTCGCGGTGATCGGCGGCTGCCTGCTCACCGGCGGCCAGGGGTCGATGGCCGGCGCCGCGGTGGGCGCGCTGCTCTACGCCGCCGCCCGCGAGGGCGTGGAGCTCGCCGGGTGGGACCCGCGCTGGTCGCAGGCGCTGCTCGGCGTCGTGCTGCTGGTCGCGCTGCTGGTGGGAGGGGTGGTGCGCGGCCGGCTGCGGGCCGCGCCGCGCTCGTGACCGCCGTGCCACCGGTGCTGGAGCTGCGCGGGCTGAGCGTCCGCCACGGCGGCGTGCCGGCGCTGGACCGGGTCGCGGTCGCGCTGGAGGGCGGCTGCATCACCTGCGTGCTCGGCGAGAACGGAGCGGGCAAGTCGACGCTGGTGTCGGTGCTGTCGGGGCTGCGCCGGCACGACGAGGGCGAGCTGCTCCTCGACGGCGTCCCGGTGCACTTCCGCAGCCCCCGGGCGGCGCGGGCGGCCGGGATCGCCACGGTCTGGCAGGACCTCGCCGTCGCGCCGCTGCTGCCGGTGTGGCGCAACCTGTGCCTGGGCGCCGAGCCGACCCGCCGGCCGTGGCCGCTGCGCCGCCTGGACGTCGACGCCGCCCGGGAGACCACCGTGCGCGCCCTGGAGCGGATCGGCGTCACCGGCATCGACCCCGACCAGCCGGTGAACACGCTGCTGCCCGGGTCGCGGCAGAGCCTCGCGATCGCGCGGGCGGTGCACTACGGCTCGCGGGCGCTGGTGATCGACGAGCCGACCGAGCCGATGACCATCGCCCAGCACACGCTGGTCGGGCAGGCGGTGCTCGGCGCGCGGGCGCAGGGTCTCGCCGTCGTCGTCGTCACCCACAACCCGCGCTACGCGCACCTGGTGGGTGACCGCTTCCTGCTGCTGGCGCGCGGGCAGGTGGCCGGGGACCTCACCCGCGCCGACGTCGACGCCGACGACCTGACCCGGCTCATGGCCGGCGGCGAGGAGCTCACCGCGCTGACCACCCGCCTGCAGGAACTGCACCCCGAGCTCGGCGACCGCTAGGCCGCCGAGCCCGGGGCCGGGTCAGGCGAAGATGCTCACCCCGCCGGGTCCCACGAGGAGACCGACGACGATCAGCACGATCCCCCACAGCAGCTGCCCTCGGATGATCGCGAAGATGCCGGCGACCACGAGGACGACGGCGAGGATCCAGAGCAGTGTGGCCACGGCCCACCTCCAGGTGACGGGCGCACCTCACCGGCGCGCTGGTCACGGAGTGTGCTCCCGGTGAGGCCGCCCCGCCCGGTGAACGCAGCGGTGACGGGGCGGCCTCACCCGTCACGGTGACCGTGGGTGAGCCGGGCCGGGTCCCGGGGAAGGAGACCGGGTCAGGGCGCGAGCGAGGGGTCGCAGTCGCGCAGCAGCTGGGTGCAGCGCTCCTGCTCGTCGGTCTCGCCGATCGCCTCGGCGGCCCGGGCGAGCACGGTGACGCAGCGCAGGAAGCCCCGGTTGGGCTCGTGCGACCAGGGCACCGGGCCGTGGCCCCGCCAGCCGTTCTTCCGCAGCGCGTCCAGGCCGCGGTGGTAGCCGGTGCGGGCGTAGGCGTAGGCCTCGACGGTGCGGCCGTCCGCGAGCGCGGCCTCGGCCAGCGCCGCCCACGCCGCGCTGGCCCGCGGGTGGCCGGCGGCGACCTCGGCGGGATCGGTGCCGGCCGCCAGCGCGGCCTCCGCCTCGGGGTCGCCGGGCAGCAGCGTGGCCGGCGGCTCGCCGAGCAGGTTCTGGTGCGCGTGGGTCACGGCTCAGGCGCCCTGCGACTGGCCGGCCGACAGCAGGTCCTCGCACGCGGTGACCACGCGGGCGGCCATCCCGGTCTCGGCGGCCTTGAGGTAGCTGCGCGGGTCGTAGGTCTTCTTGTTGCCGACCTCGCCGTCGATCTTGAGCACGCCGTCGTAGTTGCTGAACATGTGCCCGGCGATCGGACGGGTGAAGGCGTACTGGGTGTCGGTGTCGACGTTCATCTTCACGACGCCGTAGGACAGCGCCTCGCGGATCTCCGACTGCAGCGAGCCCGAGCCGCCGTGGAAGACGAAGTTGAACGGCTTGCCGCCGTCGCCGAGGCCGAACTCCTGCGACACGACCTCCTGGCCCTGCTTGAGGACCTCCGGGCGGAGCTTGACGTTGCCCGGCTTGTAGACGCCGTGGACGTTGCCGAAGGTCGCCGCCAGCAGGTAGACGCCGCGCTCCCCGAGGCCGAGCGCCTTGGCGGTGGCCACGAAGTCGCCGGGGGCGGTGTAGAGCTTCTCGTTGATCTCGTGGGCGACGCCGTCCTCCTCGCCGCCGACGACGCCGATCTCCAGCTCGAGCACGATCTTGGCCGCCGCGGTCTTCTCGAGCAGCTCCTCGGCGATCTGGAGGTTCTCCTCCAGGTCGATCGCCGAGCCGTCCCACATGTGCGACTGGAACAGCGGCGCCTGGCCGGCGTCGACCCGGTCCTTCGACAGCGCGATCAGCGGCCGGACGTAGGAGTCCAGCTTGTCCTTGGGGCAGTGGTCGGTGTGCAGCGCGACGTTGACCGGGTACTTCTCGGCGACGACGTGCGCGAACTCGGCCAGCGCGACGGCGCCGGTGACCATGTCCTTGACCCGGGTGCCGGAGCCGAACTCCGCGCCGCCGGTGGAGAACTGGATGATGCCGTCGCTGCCGGCGTCGGCGAACCCGCGGAGGGCCGCGTTGATCGTCTCCGACGAGGTGCAGTTGATGGCCGGGTAGGCGAAGCCGCCCTCCTTCGCCCGGCTGATCATGTCGGCGTAGACCTCGGGGGTCGCGATGGGCATCGGGGCACTCCTGTCGATCGACGCTGGTCGGCGGTCAGTATCTCCCGGGCGCGGAACCCCCGACAGGCCCCCGTCTCAACCCCTGCGGCGCAGCACCTTGCCGGGGTTGAGCAGGCCGGCCGGGTCGAGGGCGTCCTTGATCCGGCGGTGCACGTCCAGCGACACCTCGCCGATCTCGCGCTCCAGCCACTCGACCTTGATCGAGCCGATGCCGTGCTCGCCGGTGACCGTGCCGCCCAGCGCCAGGCCCAGCTCCAGGATGTCGTCGAAGGCGGCGAACGCGCGCGCCCGCTGGTCGGGGTCGGTGGGGTCGAAGCAGACCGTCGGGTGCATGTTGCCGTCGCCGGCGTGCCCGACGACGCCGATGGTCAGCCCCCGCCGCACGGCGATGCCGTCGCAGCCGTCGAGGAACTCGGCGATCCGCGAGCGGGGCACGGCGACGTCGTCGATGAGCGTGCTGCCCAGCTGCTCGAGCGCGGGCAGCGCCATCCGGCGGGCGGCGAGCAGCAGGTCGCCCTCGGCCGGGTCCGCGGTGGTGTGCACGAGCTCCGCGCCGGCCTCGCGGCACAGCCGCGCCAGCGCCTCGATCTCGGCGAGCGCCGCCTCTCCCCCGGCGTCGGACTGCGCGACGAGCAGGGCGTGCGCGGCCCGGTCGAGGTCGGCGTGCAGCAGGTCGTCGACGGCGCAGATGCAGGTGTTGTCCATGACCTCCAGCAGGCTGGGCACCAGCCCGGAGGTGACCACCCGCTCGACGACCTGGCCGGTCTGCGCGGTGGTCGCGAAGGTGGCCACCAGGGTCACCGGCTGCTGCGGCGCCGGGCGCAGCGCGAGCGTGGCCTCGGTGATGACGCCGAGGGTGCCCTCCGAGCCCACGAACAGCCGGGCGAGGTCGTAGCCGGCGACGCCCTTGACCGTGCGGCGCCCGGTGCGCAGCACCCGCCCGTCGGCGAGGACCACCTCGAGGCCGAGCACGTAGTCGGTGGTGACGCCGTACTTCACGCAGCACAGGCCGCCGGAGTTCTGCGACAGGTTGCCGCCGATCGTGCACCAGTCGTAGCTGGAGGGGTCCGGCGGGTAGAACAGCCCGGACCCGGCGACGGCGTCGCGCAGCTGCTTGTTGACCACGCCGGGCTGGACGACGGCGAGCCGGTCGGCGGCGCTGACCTCCAGGACGGCGTCCATGCGGGTCATGACCATGGTGATCGCGCCGTCGACGGCGTTGCTCGCGCCGGCCAGCCCGGAGCCCGCGCCGCGCGGTACGACCGGGACGCCGTGCCGGGAGGCGACCCGCACGACCGCGGCGACGTCGTCGGTGCACCGGGGGAACACGACCGCGGCGGGGGTGCCGGCCTCGGCGAGCATCGCCTGGTCGCGGGCGTAGGCGGCGGTGACGTCGGGGTCGGTGAGGACGCCGTCGCGGCCGAGTGCGGCGGCCAGCTCGTCGACCCACGCGGTGGCGAGTGTGGTCACCGCCACACCGTACGGCCGATCCCGGGCACGTCCGCGGAGATGTCCCGCGCTTCTCCGCGGGACCGCGCGGCTACGACAGGCCGAGGTCGGACAGCTCGAAGGCGGCGCGGTACTCCAGGCCGGCGGCCTCGACGGCGGCCCGCCCGCCGCGGTCGACGACCACCGCGACGGCGATGACCTCGGCACCGGCCTCCTGCAGCGCCTCGACGGCGGTCAGCGGGCTGCTGCCGGTGGTGGAGACGTCCTCGACGACGAGCACCGCCCGCCCGGCGACGTCGGGCCCCTCGATCCGCCGCTGCAGCCCGTGCGCCTTGCCGGCCTTGCGGACCACGCACGCGTCGAGGAAGCCCTCGCCGTCGGCGGCGGCGTGCAGCATCGCCGTGGCGACCGGGTCGGCGCCGAGGGTGAGCCCGCCGACGACGTCGTAGCGCAGGTCACGGGTGAGCTGGCGCATCACCCGGCCGACCAGCGGCGCGCCCTCGTGGTGGAGGGTCAGCCGGCGCATGTCGATGTACCAGTCGGCCTCGCGACCGGAGGACAGCGTGACCCGCCCGTGGACGACGGCGAGGTCGACGACCAGCTCGAGCAGGCGGTCGCGGTCGGGCTGGGCGGCCCCGTTCCAGGGGCCCGCCCCGAGGGACGAGGGGTGGGGGGGAACGGGGTCCTTCTCCATGAGGGCGACCCTACGCACGGCACCGGCCCGGCTCCCGCGAGGGAACCGGGCCGGTGACCGATCGTCAGGTCGGCCCCGCTGCAGGGGCCCGCGCCGGGCCTGCGCGGCGTGGGGGGCAGCGGAGCCCTCCGTCAGCCGGCGGCGGGCGCCAGGACCTGGTCGACGATGTAGACGGTGGCGTTGGCGGTCTGCACGTTGCCGCAGATCACCGAGGCCGGGGTGCCGGTGACGGTCTGGGCGACGGTGAAGCTCTCGCCCGAGCCCTCGATGGTGACCTCGTCGCCGGCCACGGTGGTGTGCGTGCCGGCCAGCTGGTCGGGCGAGAGCCGGCCCGGGATGACGTGGTGGGTCAGGACCTGGGTCAGCATCGCCTGGTCGGCCAGCACGGCCTGCAGCTGGTCGGCCGGGATGGCCTCGAACGCCGGGTTGGCCGGCGCGATGACGGTGATGTCGTCGGTGGTGTTCAGCGTGTCCACCAGGTTGGCCTGGGTGACCGCCTGCACCAGCGTCGACAGGACCGGGTTGTTGCTGGCCGCGGTGGCCACCGGGTCGTCGGTCATGCCGGCGAAGCTGCCCTCGCCGTCGGCCGGGACCGAGGAGCAGGCGGCGCCGAAGGGCTCGTCGGAGGCCGGCTCGGCCATCGGGCTGCTGCTCTGCGTCGAGTCCGAGCTCTCGGCCGACGACGAGCTGCTGTCGGCGGGCGAGCTGTCGGAGGCCGCACTGGTGTCCTCCGCGCCGCAGGCGCTCAGGGTGACCGCGAGGGTCGAGGCGGAGGCCAGCAGGAGGCCGCGGGTCAGGGTGCTCTTCACGGTGTGTGCTCCTCGGTCGTCGGTCCATGGTCCCCCGGCCCGTTCGAGGGGTCGGGAGAGGCGTCTGCGGCCGGGTGGCCGAGACGGGCTCTGGGGGGTGTGCCGGGTGCCGCCCCGCGGGGCGGGGGCCGCTAGGTCGCGATCACCCGGATCGAGTGCAGGCCGCTGGCCCCGTTCGGGAAGGGCCGGGCGCGTTCCTCGGTCTGCACCTCACCGTCGGCCGTGGTGGCCCGGACGGTGAGCTGGTAGGAGCCGGGGGCGAAGTCGAAGGGCAGCTGCCACTGCCGCCACAGGTCGGCGTCGACCGCCGGGGCGAGCTCGGCCTCCAGCCACTCGCCGTCGTCCACCCGGACCTCGACGCGGGAGATGCCGCGGGTCTGCGCCCAGGCGACGCCGGCGATCGGGCGCCGCCCGGCGGGGAACCGGCGCAGCGGGGCCGGGGTGTCGATCCGGGAGGCCACCTTGATCGGGCCCCGGGCCGCCCAGTCGCGCTCGACCCAGTAGGCGTCGAAGGCGTCGTAGGTGGTGGCCTCGATCGAGGTCATCCACTTGCAGGCCGAGACGTAGCCGTACAGCCCGGGGATGAGCATCCGGACCGGGAAGCCGTGCTCGACCGGCAGCGGCTCGCCGTTCATCCCGAAGGCGATCATCGCGTCCTCGACCTGCAGCGCCGAGCGGGTCGGCGCGCCGATCGTCATGCCGTCGGCGGAGCGGCAGACCAGCTGGTCGGAGCGGTCGGAGACGCCGTTCTCGCGGAGGAAGGCGCCGAGCGGGATGCCGGTCCAGCGCGCGGTGCCGGCCAGGCCGCCGCCGACCTCGTTGGAGACGCAGGTGAGCGTGACGTCGCGCTCGATGACGTCGTCGCGGTCGAACAGGTCGGCCAGCGTGTACGTGCGCGGGGAGTCGAACATCCCGGTCAGCTCGAGCCGGTACTCGGCGGGGCGGATCTGCGGGACGGTGATCGCGGTGTCCACCCGGTAGAAGTCGCGGCCGGGCGTGAACAGCGGCGTCAGCCCCTCGACCCGCTCGGCGAGGTCGGCGCCCGGGGGCAGCGCGGCGGCCGGCGACGACGGCGTCGGCAGGGTGAGGTCGCCGCGGGCGCCGCCGACGTCGAAGCGGCGCTGCAGCAGCCGCCCGCCCCCGCCGGTGACCGCGGCCGCGCCCAGGGCGACGCCGCCGGCGAGGACGAAGCGGCGGCGGTCCAGGCCGGCGCCGTCGCTCCTGGCCGCGGGGGGCTCCGCGGCGACCGGCGGGGTCAGCGGGGCCACCAGCAGGAGGAGGGCGACGACGCCGGCCCCCGCGCCGACGACGGAGGGCAGCGCGTCGAGCGGGCCGCCCGCGGGCCGGGTGGCCGCGGCGAGGGCGCCGATGGCGCCGAACAGCGCGATCCCGGCCACGCCGGCCCGCCGGGAGCGCAGCGACACCAGCCCGACGAGCACCGCGTACAGCGCGACGACGACCAGCGTGCCGACGACGAGGGCGACCTTGTCGTCCTCGCCGAACGTCGCGATGGCGAACTGCTTGACCGGCTCGGGGACCAGGGTGATGACCGTGTCGCCGACCGCCACGACCGGCGAGGACGCCGGCCCCACGAACGCGGCGACCAGCTCGGCCACGCCCAGCGCGACCGCGGCGGCCGACAGCCCGGCGAGCGCGGCGAGCAGCCGGCGCGGGCCGCGGCCGGCGGGGCGGGCAGCCCCGTCCGGTCCGGTGGCCGGCGCGGGGGCCTGCTCGGTGGTGGTCACGTCCGGCGTTCGGCCCGGCCGGGCGAGCGGTTCACCACCGGAGGTAACGAAATGGGAACGACATCAGATCGCGCGCGACGGATCAGCGTCCCTGCGCCCGCCGCCAGCCCTGGTAGCGGTACCAGGCGCTCGCCGGCTTCTGGGCCAGGGCGACGACGGCGACGACCACGAGCAGCGTCTGCGCCAGGTTCAGCAGGGTGGTCAGCCCGCCGACCGACGGCCCGGCCAGCGAGACGAGGCCCCCGACGACGGCCAGGCCACCGAACACCCAGAGCACGACCCGCGCCCAGTTGCGCCCCGTCCAGGCGAACCAGAGGAACAGCGCCTGCAGGCCGAGCAGGACGAGGCTGAAGACGATGCCGACGGTGACCACCGTGGCGCTCGCGACGCCGGAGACACCCTCGTACTCGGCCGGGTCCAGCCCGGCGTCGACCAGCGCCCGGTCGACGATCTCGTCGAACTGCGCGAACGTGACGATCGCGCCGAGCAGGCCGAGGACCAGGCTCGCGACCCAGGCGCCGATGCCGAGCCGGACCGCCGCGGGGCGCTCGACCGGGGCGGGCGCCCCGAAGCCGTCGGGCGCCGCGGGCGCGGGCGCGTACCCGCCGTGGGAGGCCTGCCCGTACACGCCCTGCCCGTACACGCCCTGCCCGTAGGGGCTCTGGCCGTACGGACCCTGGCCGTGCACACCCTGGCCGTGGGGGTCCTGCCCCGGCCGGTCCCAGCCCTGCGGGCCCTGTCCTGCGGTCATGTCCGTCCTCTCCCGTGGCGGTCGCCCGGGGCATGATGATCGACCGGCCGCCGTCCGACCACCCTCGGGCGCGCCGGACGCCCGGCCGGGGGTCAGCGGGCCCGCATGCGCCGGCGCTGCCCCTCGGCCCGGTACCACTCCGAGGCCGGCCGCACGGCGAGCGCGACGAGCCCCACCGCGCTGATCAGGGTGATGAACACCGACAGCGACCCGAGGAAGCCCGATCCGGTCGCCCCGGGACCGGTGAGGCCGGACAGCCCGCCGAGGACGTTGACCGCCCCGAGGACCTGGAGCACCACCCGCGCCCAGTTGCGCCCGGTCCAGGCGAACCGGATGACCAGCGCCTCCAGGACCACCAGCACCGCCCCGAAGCCCGCGCCGACCCAGAACGCGGCCCGCGCCGTGGACTCGGGGACGTCGGCCCCCGACGCGGCCTGCACCTGCGCGACGACCCCGTCGACGTCGGACAGCGTGACCACCGAGGACACCAGGCCGAGGATCAGCGCGGCCATGAACGCGCCGATCCCCACCCGCACCGCCACCGGCCGCTCGGCCGGCGGCGGGGGCTCGGCACCGGGCGCCGACGGCGCGTTCCCGGAGCCCGGGAGTCGTCCTCCTCGTTCCTCGGTCACGTGGTCCCTCTCTTCCCTCGGCGTCCCTGCCGCCATCGTGCCCGTGTCCTGCGCGGCGCCCCGCCGCGTCCCGCCCCGGGGACACGACGGGCCCGCCGCCCCGAGGGGACGGCGGGCCCGGGACGCGGTCCTCCGGCTAGCCGCGGCGGACGGTGAGGCCCTCCTCGGCGAGGTCGTCCGGCGCGTCGACGACGACCTCGTCGCCGTCGCGGATCTCCCCGGCCAGCAGCGCGCGGGCCAGCGGGTCACCGATCGCGGACTGCACCAGCCGGCGCAGCGGGCGGGCGCCGTAGACCGGGTCGAACCCGTTGAGCGCCAGCCACTCGCGGGCGGCCTCGGTGACGGTCAGCGTCAGCCGGCGGGCGGCCAGCCGGCGGGCGAGCACGCCCACCTGGATCTCGACGATCCCGGCCAGCTCCTCGCTGCCCAGCGCCCGGAACACCACGACGTCGTCGAGGCGGTTGAGGAACTCCGGCTTGAAGTGCGACCGGACGACGTCCATGACCGCGGACCGCCGGGCCTCCTCCGGCAGCGACTGGTCGGCGATCATCTGCGAGCCGAGGTTCGACGTCAGGATCAGGATGGTGTTGCGGAAGTCCACCGTCCGCCCCTGGCCGTCGGTGAGCCGGCCGTCGTCGAGGACCTGCAGCAGCACGTCGAAGACGTCGGGGTGGGCCTTCTCCACCTCGTCCAGCAGCACGACGGTGTAGGGCCGCCGCCGGACCGCCTCGGTGAGCTGGCCGCCGGCCTCGTAGCCGACGTAACCGGGAGGGGCGCCGACCAGCCGGGCCACCGAGTGCTTCTCGGAGTACTCGCTCATGTCGATGCGGACCATCGCCCGCTCGTCGTCGAACAGGAACTCCGCCAGCGCCTTGGCCAGCTCGGTCTTGCCGACGCCGGTGGGGCCGAGGAAGAGGAACGAGCCGGTGGGCCGGTCGGGGTCGGCGATGCCCGACCGCGCGCGGCGCACGGCGTCGGAGACGGCGCGGACGGCGTCGGGCTGGCCGACGACCCGCTTGCCGAGCTCGTCCTCCATCCGCAGCAGCTTCGCCGTCTCGCCCTCGAGCAGCCGGCCGGCGGGGATGCCGGTCCAGGCCTGGACGACCTCGGCGATGTCGTCGGGGCCGACCTCCTCCTTGAGCATGGAGGCCTGGGCGGCGACCTCGTCCTCGGCCGCGGCGAGCGCCTTCTCCAGCTGCGGCATCCGGCCGTAGCGCAGCTCGGCGACGCGCGCGAGGTCGCCGTCGCGCTCGGCGCGCTCGGACTCCGTGCGCAGCCGCTCCAGCTCCTCCTTGTGCTGCTGGATCCGGACGATCGCGCTCTTGTCCTGCTGCCAGCGCGCGGTCAGCTCGGCGAGCTCCTGGCGCCGGTCGGCCAGGTCGGCGCGCAGCGCGGCCAGCCGGTCGAGGGACGACGGGTCGTCCTCCTTGGCCAGCGCCATCTCCTCGATCTCCATGCGGCGCACGGCGCGCTCGACCTCGTCGACCTCGACCGGGCGGCTGTCGATCTCCATGCGCAGCCGGCTGGCCGCCTCGTCGACCAGGTCGATCGCCTTGTCGGGGAGGAAGCGGGCCGTGACGTACCGGTCCGACAGCGTGGCGGCGGCGACGATCGCGGCGTCGGTGATCCGGACGCCGTGGTGCACCTCGTAGCGCTCCTTGAGCCCGCGCAGGATGCCGATCGTGTCCTCGACCGAGGGCTCGCCGACGAAGACCTGCTGGAAGCGGCGCTCCAGCGCCGGGTCCTTCTCGATGTGCTCGCGGTACTCGTCGAGCGTGGTCGCGCCGACCATGCGCAGCTCGCCGCGGGCGAGCATCGGCTTGATCATGTTGCCGGCGTCCATGGCCGAGTCGCCGGTGGCCCCGGCGCCGACGATGGTGTGCAGCTCGTCGATGAAGGTGACGACCTGCCCCTCGGACTCGGCGATCTCCTGCAGGACGGCCTTGAGCCGCTCCTCGAACTCGCCGCGGTACTTCGCGCCGGCGACCATGCTCGCGAGGTCCAGCGCCATCAGCCGCTTGCCCTTGAGGCTCTCGGGGACGTCGCCGGCGACGATCCGCTGGGCCAGGCCCTCGACGATCGCCGTCTTGCCGACGCCGGGCTCGCCGATGAGGACCGGGTTGTTCTTGGTGCGGCGGGAGAGCACCTGCACGACGCGGCGGATCTCGGTGTCCCGGCCGATGACCGGGTCGATCTTCCCCTCGCGGGCGCGCTCGGTGAGGTCGACGGCGTACTTCTCCAGCGCCTGGAAGGTGCTCTCGGGGTCGGCCGTGGTGACCTTGCGGTTGCCGCGCACCGTGCGGAAGGCGGCCAGCAGCGCGTCGCGGGTGGCACCGGCACTGGTGAGCACGGTGCCGGCCTCGCCCTCGGAGCCGGCCAGGCCGACCAGCAGGTGCTCGGTGGAGACGTACTCGTCGCCCAGCGCGCTGGCCTGCTCGCCGGCGGCGTTGACCACCCGCAGGAGCTCGCGCGACGGCGACGGCGCGGCGACGGTGGCGCCGCGGACGCTGGGCATGCGGCGCAGGGCGGCCTCGGCCTTGGCCCGGACGTCGGCCGGGTCGGCGCCGACCGCGGTCAGCAGCGGGGCGGCGATGCCGTCGGTCTGCTGCAGGAGCGAGACGAGCAGGTGCAGGGGCTCGAGCGCGGCCTGCCCCCGGTCGACCGCCAGCCGCTGGGCGGCCGCGAACGCCTCCTGCGAACGGGTGGTCAGCTTGCTCTCCATGGTCGGTGCGGTCGGTCCTCTCCTGGGCGCGCCGGGGTTCCCCGGCGGGGGTCGCTGTCGACCGGTCCAACGGACCGGGGGTTGAGTCTGTTCCGCTCAACTTGCGTCATGGTGCAGGAGGTAGCCGAGCAGGTGCACCGGAGGGGTTGACACCCGACACAACTGCATGCCACGCGACCAGGTTGTCCCTACACTCTGGTCATGACGACGACGCACGGGGACTCGCACCTCCCCGCCCCGAGCGTGGCGCTCGACGACCAGCTGTGCTTCGCGCTGTACGCGGCCTCACGCGCGATGACCGCGCGGTACCGCCCGATGCTCGAGGAGCTCGGGCTCACCTATCCGCAGTACCTGGTCATGATGCTGCTCTGGGAAGAGGACCACCAGACCGTCGGCCAGCTCGGCGCCCGCCTGGCGCTCGACAGCGGCACCCTGTCCCCGCTGCTCAAGCGGCTCACCGCGGCCGGGCTGGTCACGCGCCACCGCCGGGTGGAGGACGAGCGGTCGGTGGCCATCGCGCTCACCGACGCGGGCCGGGCCCTGCGCGACAGGGCCTTCGCGATCTCGCAGGACATGATCTGCGCGCTCGACCTGGACGTGGAGTCCTTCTCCGACCTCAAGCAGACGCTCAACGTGCTGACCCAGCGGGTCACCGAGGCGCCGCGCGCGGTGTGACCCGCCCCGGTGGGTTTCCCCCAACCCACCGGGGTAGGGCCGCGGGGTCCCGCGCGCCGGCGAGACGACGCCGTCGCGCCCTCCGACCGGAAGGCAGCCCGATGCCCACCCGCTCCGCCCGCACCGCCTGGAACGGCACCCTCCAGGACGGATCCGGCCAGGTCGAGCTGTCCAGCTCGAAGCTCGGCACCTTCGACGTGAGCTGGCCGAAGCGCACCTCCGACGAGGCCGGTGGCTCCACCAGCCCCGAGGAGCTCGTCGCCGCAGCCCACTCCGCCTGCTTCTCGATGGCCCTGTCGAACGAGATCGCGAAGGCCGGCGGCACGCCGCAGTCGCTCGAGGTCACGGCCGACGTCACGCTCGGCCTCCAGGACGGCGCCACGATCACCGGGATCACGCTGACCGTGCGCGCCGAGGTCGACGGCCTCGACGCCGACGGGTTCGAGAAGGCCGCGCAGGCGGCGAAGGTCGGCTGCCCGGTCAGCAAGGCGCTCGCCGCCGTCGACATCACGCTGGACGCCCGGCTGGAGTCCTGACCCCCAGAGCGCACGACGGCCCGCTCCCCTGCCGGGGAGCGGGCCGTCGTCCGTTCTCTCAGCGGGCGGTGCCGACCGCCGCGTCGTCGGCGAGCGCGGGACGGGACTCGCGGGCCAGCCGCTCCTCGCCGCTCTCGGTGCGCAGGGCCACCTCGCGGATGAGCAGGATGGCCGCCACGGCGACCACCGAGATGACCGCGGAGACGAGGAAGACCCGGCCGGTCGCGTCGCCGTAGGAGACCCGGATGAGCGCCTGGATGGCCGGCGGCGCGTCCTTGAGGCTCGCCAGGCCGACGCTGCCCGAGCCGCCGCCGGCCGCGGCCACCTCCGGCGGGAGGCCGGCGGTGATCAGGGCGGTCACCCGGTTGCTGAGCACCGCGCCGAGCACCGAGACGCCGATCGTGCCCCCGAGGCTGCGGAAGAAGGCCACGGCCGACGAGGCCGCGCCGAGGTCGCTCGCGGCGACGGTGTTCTGCACCGCGAGGACCAGGTTCTGCATGGTCATGCCGATGCCGACGCCGAGGACGAACAGGAAGACGCCGAGCAGCACCATGTCCGTCTCGTGGTCGATGGTCGCCAGCAGGCCGAACCCGGCGACGACGAGCAGCGACCCGGCCACCAGGAACCGCTTCCACCGGCCGTGGCGGGTGATGAGGATGCCCGAGACGGTGGAGGAGACGAGCAGGCCGCCGACCATGGGGATCGTCAGCAGGCCGGCCGCCGTCGGCGAGTAGCCGCGGGAGATCTGCAGGTACTGGCCGAGGAAGACGGTCGACCCGAACATCGCCACACCGATCGCGACGCTGGCCACGATGGCGAGGGTCGTCGTCCGGTCGCGGAACAGCCGCAGCGGGACGATCGGCTCGGCCGCGCGCAGCTCGGTCACCACGAAGGCGACGATCGCCAGCGCGCTGCCGGCGAGGAACAGCGCCGTCTCGACCGAGGCCCACGCGAACCGGTCGCCGGCGAGGGTGACCCAGATGAGCAGCCCGGAGACGCCGGCGGCGAGGAACGCGGCGCCGAGGTAGTCGATGCGGACCCGCCGCCTGGTCACCGGCAGGTGCAGCGTGCGCTGCAGCAGCACCAGCGCCACGGCGGCGAAGGGCACGCCGACGTAGAAGCACCAGCGCCAGCCGAGCCAGCTGGTGTCGACCAGCAGGCCGCCGAGCAGCGGGCCGCCGACGGTGGCCACGGCCATGACGGCGCCGAGCAGGCCGGAGTACCGGCCGCGCTCGCGGGGGCTGATCATCGCGGCCATCGCGATCTGCACCAGCGCCTGCAGGCCGCCGAGGCCCAGGCCCTGGAGCACGCGCCAGCCGATGAGCGTGCCCACCGACTGCGACAGGCCGGCGAGCATCGAGCCGACGATGAAGACCACGATCGACAGCTGGATCAGCAGCTTCTTGCTGAACAGGTCGGCGAGCTTGCCCCAGATCGGCGTGGACGCCGTCGAGGCGAGCAGGGTCGCGGTGACGACCCAGGTGTACTGGCTCTGGCTGCCCCGCAGGTCGGTGATGATCGTGGGCAGGGCGTTGGAGACGACGGTCGAGGACAGGAACGCCACGAACATCGCCAGCAACATCCCCGAGAGGGCCTCGAGGATCTGCCGGTGCGACATGCGGCCCTGCTGCTCGGCGGGCGCCTCCGCCGCCGGGGCGGCGACGGCGGGCTCGCGGGTGGTGGTCACGGTGCTCCTGGTCGGTGCGGGATCGGTCGGTGCGGGATCGGGTGTGGACGGCGGCCCGGAGGGGCGGGTGGTGGTCACGAGGCGGCCCCGACGGCGTGCGGGGAGCCGGCGGAGGAGGACCGGACGGCGGACGGCGGCGCGGCGCGGTCGAGGTCGTCGGCCAGCCGCTCCAGCAGCTCGGTGAGCCGGTGGGCGTCGGCCTCGTCCCAGTCGGCCAGGGCCCGGGTGGCCCACTCCGAGCGCAGCGCGCGGGTCTGCGCCAGGGCTGCGACGCCGGCGGCGGAGACCCGGATGAGGCTGGCGCGGCCGTCGTGCGGGTCGGGCCGGCGCTCGACGAGGCCGGCCCGCTCGAGGGCGGCGACCTGACGGCTGGCGACCGAGACGTCGACGCCGGCCTGCACGGCCAGCGCGCTGCAGCGCTGCTCGCCGTCGCGCTCAAGCGGGACGAGCAGCGCCCAGCCGAAGGAGGGCAGCTCCCCGTAGACGGAGTCCGCGGCCCGGCCGGACACGTGCCGGCCGGCCCGGACGAGGCGCGCGATGCCGGCGGTGAGCCGCTCGCGCGTCCGGGAGGTGATGGGCATGGCGTCCTCGGGGACAGGGTGATTGCAGACCGCAACCATACATCCGGTTGGTTGCTGTCTACAACCGCTCACTCGCCCGGCGTGTTCCCCCGGACACGACGACGGCGCCCGGACCGCAGGGGTCCGGGCGCCGTCGGAGGTGGAGCGGGAGGGCGGGTCAGGTCGGGGTGGCCGCGGCGTCCCCCGCCTCGCGGGCCTCGCCGAGCCGGTTGAACCGGGCCAGCAGCTCGCCGAGCTGGGCGACGTCCTCGGCCGGCCAGCCGGAGAGGTCGGCCTCCCAGCGCTCCCGGCGGGCGTCGCGGATGCGGGCGAGCCGGGCCGCGCCCTCGGGCGACGGGGTGAGCACCTGCGCGCGCCCGTCGGCGGGGTCGGGCTCGCGGTCGACCATGCCGAGCGCGACCAGGGAGGCCACCTGGCGGCTGACCGTGCTCTTGTCCAGGCCGAGCCGGGCGACGAGGTCGCTGGCGCGCAGCGGGCCGGCGTCGGCCAGCAGCGCGAGCAGGCCGTAGGCCGCGCCGTCGAGGTCGGGGTGCAGCTCGCGGGCGAGCCGGGCCGAGATGGCCCGCGACCGGCGCAGCAGCAGGCCGATCTCGCGCTCCAGCCGCACGAAGGACTCGTGCTGCTCCTGGCGCGTGCTGGTCACGTCTCCCTGGACGACGACGGTGCCGCCGGGGTTCCCGCTCACCGCTGCGGCCCCCTCGGGCGCCAGACGACCAGCGCGGCCGTGCTCTGCCGCCGCACCGGCACGAGGTCGGTGCCGACCAGGTCGCGGCCGTAGCCGCTGCGCATCGCCGTCTCCGCGGCGATCCGCCGGTGCTCGGACTCCTCGAGCTCGGCGACCAGCTCGTGCACCCGCTGCTGCAGCGCCTCGACCTGGGACTCCAGGTCGATGATCCGCTTGATGCCGGCCAGGTTGACGCCGTCCTCCTGGGACAGCCGCTGGACCTCGCGCAGCAGCGCGACGTCGCGCGGGCTGTAGCGCCGCCCGCCGCCCGCCGTGCGGCCCGGGGTGACCAGGCCGAGCCGGTCGTACTGGCGCAGCGTCTGGGCGTGCATGCCGGCCAGCTGCGCGGCCACGGAGATGACGAAGACCGGTGCGTCGTCGGCGACGGCGCGGCTCGCGTCGGCGCGGTCGCGGCCCTCGGTCCCCGCGGCGCTCACCGGGTGCTCCCGCGGTCGGCGTTGCGCTGGGTGGCCGCGGTGATCTGCGGGCGCGGGTCACCCAGTTCGGCGTCGAGGGTCTTCACCGCCCGCTCGGCCTCGGCCGAGAGCCGCTGCGGGACGGCGACCTCCACGGTCACCAGCAGGTCGCCGGTGCGGCCGCGGCCGGGCACGCCCCGCCCCCGGACCCGCAGCGTGCGGCCGCTCGCCGTGCCGGCGGGCACCTTGAGCGTGACGTTGCCGTCCAGGGTCGGCACGGTCAGCGTCGTGCCGAGGACCGCCTCCGGGAAGGTGACCGGCACGGTGATGGTGACGTCGTCGCCCTTGCGGCCGAACAGCTCGTGCTCGCTGACGTGCACGACCACGAACAGGTCGCCGGCGGGTCCGCCGCGCCGTCCGGGCGCACCCTTGCCGGCCAGCCGGATGCGCTGCCCGTCCTTGACGCCGGCCGGGATCCGCACGGTGATCGTGCGGGTCTGGGTGGTGACGCCGTCGCCCTGGCAGGTCGGGCACGGGTCGTCGACCACCTGGCCGGTGCCGCGGCAGTTGCGGCACGGCTCGGAGAAGGCGAACGCGCCCTGGCTGCGGCTGGTGACCCCGGCGCCGCCGCACACCTCGCAGGTGTGCGGCGCGGTGCCCGGGCGGGCGCCGCTGCCGGCGCAGGTCGGGCAGGTGCCCGGGCTCTGCATCCGCAGCGGCACGGTGACGCCGAGGACGGCCTCCTCGAAGGAGAGGGTCGCCTCGGTCTCGACGTCCTGTCCGCGGGCCGGACCGGACGCCGCCTGGGAGCGGGCCCGGGCCGAGCCCGGCGCGCCCCCGCCGAAGAGGTTGCCGAACAGGTCGCCGAGCCCGCCGCCCCCGCCGCGCGTCCCGGCGCCCCCGGCGCCGCCGAAGAGGTCGCCCAGGTCGAACGGCTGACCGCCGCCGCCCCCGCCGGGGAAGCCCCCGGGGAACCCGGCGCGCGCCCCGGCGCCGCCGGAGCCGAACAGCCGGCGGGCGTCGTCGTACTCGGCCCGCCGCTTGGGGTCGGACAGCACGTCGTAGGCCTCGGAGACCTCCTTGAAGCGCGCCTCGGCCTGCGTGTTGCCCGGGTTCTTGTCCGGGTGCAGGTCACGGGCGAGCTTGCGGTAGGCCTTCTTGATCTCCGCGGCGTCGGCGCCCTGGGAGACGCCCAGCGCGGCGTAGTAGTCCTTCTCGATGAAGTCCCGGGTGCTCATCGGACGCCTCCTCTCTGCGTCTGGTGGCGACCGGTCAGCCGGCGGCCGGGGTCTCCCCCGGCACGCCGCCGCCGGTCGCCTCCTGCTCGGGGGCGGCCGCGCCGCCCGCCGGCTCGGTCACGGACACCATGGCCGTGCGCAGCACGCGCTCGCCCCGGCGGAAACCCTGCCGCAGGACCGTCGTCGCGGTGGGCACGGTGACCTGGTCGGACGTGTCGTGCAGGACGGCCTCGTGCAGCGCCGGGTCGAACGGGTCGCCCGCGACGCCGAAGGCCTCCACGCCCAGGCCGTCGAGCAGCCCGAGCACGCGGTCGGCGACCACCTTGAAGGCGCCGGTCAGGTCGCCGTGGTCCCGGGCCCGCTCGATGTCGTCGACGATCGGGAACAGCTGGGCGGCGAACCGCTCGGCCGCCTGGTCGACGACGAGCTGCCGGTCCCGGTCGACCCGCCGCCGGTAGTTGGCGTACTCGGCGGTGACCCGCTGCAGGTCCTCGGTGCGCTCGGTCAGCTGGCGCGACAGGTCGCCGCCCGCGGCGCTGTCGCCGACCGGCGCGGCCGGGGCCTCCGGGGCGGCGGTCTGGTTCTCGGTCATCTGCTCCCCTGGCGATGGGTGGGCCGGTGTCTGTGCCGGAGCCGGGCGGGGCGGGGCGCCGGCCGGCTGCTCGCCGGCCGGCGTCCGCACCTCACCGCTGACGGGGTCGATCCGCCGCTTGTCCCGGATCACGACCCGCGGCTGCTCGTCCCCCTGGCTCATCGGCGGTCGGTGTCCTCGTCGACGATCTCGGCGTCGACGACGTCGTCGTCGCCGGACGGGGCCGACGCGCCGAACCCGTCACCGGAGGCACCGGCGGCACCGGCACCGGCGCCGTCACCGGCACCCGCCTGGGCCTGCTGCGCGTAGAGCGCGCCGCCGACCTCCTGCGAGACGCGGGCGACCTTCTCCTGCGCCGACTTGATCGCGGCGATGTCCGAGCCGCCGAGGGCGGAGCGCAGCTCGGTCAGGGCCTCGCCGAGCTCCTCCTTCTTGTCGGCCGGGATGCGCTCGCCGTTCTCCGCGAGGAACTTCTCGGTCTGGTACTGCAGCGACTCCGCCAGGTTGCGGGTCTCGGCCTCCTCGCGGCGGCGCTTGTCCTCCTCGGCGTGGGCCTCGGCGTCGCGCATCATCCGCTCGATGTCCTCCTTGGGGAGGGCCGAGCCGCCGGTGATGGTCATCGACTGCTCCTTGCCCGTGCCCAGGTCCTTGGCGGACACGTGCACGATGCCGTTGGCGTCGATGTCGAAGGCGACCTCGATCTGCGGGACGCCGCGGGGCGCCGGCGGCAGACCGGTCAGCTCGAACATGCCGAGCTTCTTGTTGTACATCGCCATCTCGCGCTCGCCCTGGAACACCTGGATCTGCACGGACGGCTGGTTGTCGTCGGCCGTCGTGAAGATCTCGGAGCGCTTGGTCGGGATCGTGGTGTTGCGCTCGATGAGCTTGGTCATGATCCCGCCCTTGGTCTCGATGCCGAGGGACAGCGGGGTGACGTCGAGCAGCAGGACGTCCTTGACCTCGCCCTTGAGGACGCCGGCCTGCAGGGCGGCGCCGATGGCGACGACCTCGTCCGGGTTGACGCCCTTGTTGGGCTCCTTGCCGCCGGTCAGCTCGCGGACCAGGTCGGTGACGGCCGGCATGCGGGTCGAGCCACCCACCAGGACGACGTGGTCGATCTCGCCGACGGAGACGCCGGCGTCGCGGATCGCCTGGTTGAACGGCGCGCGGGCGCGGTCGAGCAGGTCCTGGGTGAGCCGCTGGAACTCGGCGCGGGTCATCGTGACGTCGAGGTGCAGCGGACCCTCGGCGCCGGCGGTGATGTAGGGCAGGTTGACGTTGGTCGACTGCGCGCCGGACAGCTCGATCTTGGCCTTCTCGGCGGCCTCGCGGAGGCGCTGCATGGCCAGCTTGTCCTTGGACAGGTCGATGCCGTTCTGGGCGTTGAACGTCTGCACCAGGTGCTTGACGATCCGCTCGTCCCAGTCGTCACCGCCGAGGTGGTTGTCACCCGCGGTGGCCTTCACCTCGATGACGCCCTCGCCGATCTCGAGCAGCGAGACGTCGAACGTGCCGCCACCGAGGTCGAAGACGAGGATCGTCTGCTCGGTCTCGCCCTTGTCCAGGCCGTAGGCCAGCGCGGCCGCGGTCGGCTCGTTGACGATGCGCAGGACGTTCAGGCCCGCGATCTCGCCGGCCTCCTTGGTGGCCTGGCGCTGCGCGTCCTCGAAGTAGGCGGGGACGGTGATGACGGCGTCGGTCACCGGCTCGCCCAGGTAGGTCTCGGCGTCCCGCTTGAGCTTCTGCAGGATGCGGGCGCTGATCTCCTGCGGCGTGTACTTCTTGCCGTCGATCTCGCCGGTCTGCCAGTTGGTGCCCATGTGGCGCTTGACCGACCGGATGGTGCGGTCGACGTTGGTGACCGCCTGGTTCTTGGCCGACTGGCCCACCAGGACCTCGCCGTTCTTGGCGAACGCGACGACCGAGGGCGTGGTGCGCGAGCCCTCGCTGTTGGCGATGACCGTCGGCTCGCCGCCCTCCAGGACGGTGACGACGGAGTTGGTGGTGCCGAGGTCGATGCCGACCGCTCGTGCCATGGAGCTGGCTCCTCTTCCGTGTGCTCGGGTGGTGCTGGGTGTCGTGGGGGTCGGTCGAGGGACCGCCTGCCTTGCGCGGGGTCCGCTCAACTTTCCTGCCCACCCTAACGGCAGACCTCCCGGCCGTGTTCCCGAGGGGTGGTCGGCGTCGCGCGGCGCACGATCAGGCGGCCTGATCGTGCTGCGTCCTGACTCAGCGTCGGCGGTGAGCCAGGACGCACGACGGTGAGCTAGGTCGACGACGCCGCGACCGGCCCTGCCCCCTCGGCGGGCTCTATGGTGCGGACGACGCGATACCGGCGCGGCCCGGCCACCGGGGCCGCCAGGAGCCCACCTATCCGGGTCTCGAGCTCGCGCCGCCGTCCGGGCACGAGGTCCTCGTACGCCAGACGCACGACCCGGATGCCCAGCGCGCGCAGGAGGTCCTCGCGCCGCTTCTCCCGCCAGAGCACCTCCCCGGGATGCCGGCCGTCGACGGGGTCGAGGTACTTCACCCGCCCGTCGAACTCGATGGCGACGCCGGCGTCGTCGTACCAGGCGTCGACCCGCGCGACGAAGCCCCGCGGACCGTGCACCTCGACCTGCAGCTCCGGACGGGGCAGTCCGGCCTCGATCAACGCGAGCCGGCCGCGGGACTCGAGCGGGGACTCCGCGCGGCCGTCCGCGAGCCCGAGGGCACGCGCCGCGTCGCCGATGCCGACCCAGTGCACGGCACGGAGGACGGCGGCGCGCAGGTCCTCGCGCCCGACGAGCCGGTCGTGCAGTGCGGCGTCCATCGCCACCACCGAGTCCACGAGGTCCCACTCCCGGGCGCAGTCGACGAGCGTCCGCGCCGGCGCGGTCACGCCGAAGCCGGCGAGTCGCCCGAGATCACCGTCCGGGAGCGAAGCCCGGGCGACGACGTAACCCCGACCGCGTCGCCACTGCCCCGGGTCGGTCAGCCGCACGGCTCCGTCGACGTCCTCGGGCAGCGCGAGGCGGTGCACCCGGGCGGCGGAGGTGTGACTGAGGACCGGACCGGGAGCCAGGGCGAGCAGGACGGCGACGCAGTCGAGGAGGTGCCGGAGCCGGCCGTCCGACTCGGCGGCGGCGAGGTCTCGGGCGCGGACGTAGACGCCTCGCCGCAGCCGGCGCCAGTGGCCGGCGCTCAGCTCGGAGCGGATCTCGTCGGGTCGGTAGCCGAGGCGCACGGCCTCTCGCGCGGTGAAGACGCCGAGTCGGGCGGCCGCGAGGCGGGCGAGTTCCGGGTGCACGTCGGCAGTCTTCGCGGTTGCGGCGACTGCGCCGCGGTCCCCGCGGAACCTGTGGACGACGTCGCGACACCGTCCTGGCTCACCCGGACGCGTCCAAGCTCACCGTCGGCGCCGCACCAGGACGCGGCACGATCAGGCGGCCTGATCGTGCGTCGGCCGCAGCACGGTGACCACGGCGTGACCGGGCGGCGTGAGCCCGGTCACCCCCCGCCCGACCGGAGCCCTCCCGGAAACACGCGGTCGTCGTGTTCCACCGGCACGGGGGCGTCACGAAACCGCACGTCAGGACGCCGGCCGGTGGGCGGGGAGCACCGTCGGGGCGCCCCGGATCGGGGCTCCGCGCCTCTGGTTACTGCCGAGTAACCTGAGCGCACCCCGGCTATCGTGCTGGGCTGCGTGGGCACCGCCGCCCGCGCGTGATCCGCCCCCGGTCCCCAGGGCCGGAGACGGCGGCGGGACCCTTCTCGTCGTCCGGTGCGGACGGAGTCAACCGACGCCGCGTGGCGTGGGGAGAGGGAATCATGACGGGCCCCCTGCAGATCGTGTTCGGCACGATCAGCGTGCTGTTCCTCATCGTCTCGGTCGTCCTCGCCTACCGGGCCGTCCGCGCCATGGTGCGGATCATCCGCACCGGCCAGCCGGACTCGACCCGGAACGGGCCGGTCGGCCCGCGGCTGAAGACGCTCGTGGTCGAGTCGCTCGGCCACACCCGGATGCTCAAGTGGTCGGCCATCGGCGCCGCCCACTGGTTCGTCTTCGTCGGCTTCTACGGCCTGTTCCTCACGCTGGTGGAGGCCTTCGGCGAGGTCTGGAACCCGGCCTTCCACCTGCCGCTCATCGGCGAGTGGAGCCTGTGGAACCTCTTCGCCGACGTCATCGGCACCGGCACGATCGTCGGGATCCTGTACCTGATCTACCGGCGCCAGAAGGACCACCCGCGCCGCCAGGGCCGCACCAGCCGCTTCGCCGGCTCCAACGAGGGCCGCGGCTACTTCGTCGAGGCCGTCGTCCTCACCGTCGGCGTCTGCATCCTGCTGATCCGCGCGCTGAAGATCTCCTCGGACCTCACCGACGCGCCGGCCTGGTCGCACCCGTTCTCCGGCCTGCTGGCCACCGTGCTGCCCGACAGCCCCGACCTGCTCAGCGCCGTCGCCTTCGTGAAGATCGTCGTCTCGCTGACCTGGCTGGTGGTCATCAGCCGGATCCTCAACATGGGCGTGGCCTGGCACCGGTTCAGCGCCTTCTTCAACATCTACTTCAAGCGCGAGGGCACCAGCGGCGCCCCGGCCCTCGGCCCGCTGCAGCCCATGACCTCGAACGGCAAGCCGATCGACTTCGAGGACCCGGGCGAGGACGACGTCTTCGGTCGCGGCAAGATCGAGGACTTCACCTGGAAGGGGATGCTCGACTTCACCACCTGCACCGAGTGCGGGCGGTGCCAGAGCCAGTGCCCTGCCTGGAACACGGGCAAGCCGCTGTCCCCCAAGATGGTGATCATGGACCTGCGGGACCACCTGTACGCCAAGGCCCCGTACCTGCTCGGTGAGAAGACCGCGTCGGAGACCGCGCCCGACTACGACGTCCTGAAGCCCAGCGACGAGCAGGTCTGGGCCTCCGGCTACGCCCGCATCGAGGGCACCAACGACGCGCAGGCGCACCGCCCGCTGGTCGGCACCCTCGAGGAGGGCGGGGTCATCGACCCCGACGTCCTGTGGAGCTGCACCAACTGCGGCGCCTGCGTCGAGCAGTGCCCGGTGGACATCGAGCACATCGACCACATCGACGACATGCGCCGCTACCAGGTGCTCATCGAGTCGAACTTCCCGTCCGAGGCCGGCGTGATGCTGCGCAACCTCGAGAACCGCGGCAACCCCTGGGGCGTCAGCCCGAGCACCCGCGAGGACTGGATCAAGGAGATGGACTTCGAGGTCCGCATGGCCGACGGCCCGCTGCCCTACGAGGTCGAGTACCTGTTCTGGGTCGGCTGCGCCGGCGCCATCGACGACCGCGCCAAGAAGGTCACCAAGGCGGTCGCGGAGCTGCTGCACACCGCCGGCGTCGAGTTCGCCGTCCTGGGCTCCGGGGAGACCTGCTCGGGCGACCCGGCCCGCCGCATGGGCAACGAGTTCGTCTTCCAGATGATGGCCCAGGAGAACGTCGAGACCCTCAACGGCGTCTTCGAGGGCCGCGTGCCGGGCACCCGCAAGATCGTCACGACCTGCCCGCACTGCTTCAACTCGCTCGGCCGGGAGTACCCGCAGGTCGGCGGCGAGTACGAGGTCGTCCACCACACGCAGCTGCTCAACCAGCTGGTCGAGGAGGGCCGGCTCACCCCGGTGACCCCGGTCGACCGCAAGGTCACCTACCACGACCCGTGCTTCCTCGGCCGGCACAACAAGGTCTACACGCCGCCGCGGGAGATCCTCGACAGCGTGCAGGGCCTCTCCACCCAGGAGATGCACCGCTGCAAGGACCGCGGCTTCTGCTGCGGCGCCGGCGGCGCGCGCATGTGGATGGAGGAGAAGATCGGCAAGCGGATCAACGTGGAGCGCACCGAGGAGGCCCTCGGCCTCGACCCGGACGTCATCTCCACCGCGTGCCCGTTCTGCATCACGATGCTGTCGGACGCCCTGACGGCGAAGAAGCAGAACGGCGAGGCCGCCGAGCACGTCGAGGTCCTCGACGTCAGCCAGATCCTGCTGCGCTCGATGGCGCCGGTCGGCGCCCCGGGCACCGAGCACGGCGCCGAGGTCGGCACCGCGGACGACGACGTCGCGGGCACCGGCTCCGCCGCCACCGGCCACGGCCAGGCCTGACCGCCCGGCCCCCGCACCAGCCCGACGGACGCCGTCGGCGACGGAAGGACCCCCTGCAGGGCGCCGTCAGCCGGCGGCGTCCGTCGTCTCACCGGTCAGTGCGGGGTGACCACCACCCGCTGCGGGTCACCCGTCCGCTCGTGCAGGGCCCGGAGCGCCGCGTCGGCGTCCGCGAGGGCGAAGGTGTGGGTGATCGAGCCGCCGAGGTCGAGCCGGCCGGTGGCCAGCAGCTGCAGGACGCGCTGCAGCGTCGCCAGGGTCCCGCCGTAGGAGCCCAGCAGCTGGAGCTGCCGGCGGACGAAGACGGTGGGCGGCAGGACCGTGATCGGATCGGCGCCCAGCCCCGCGACCACCGCGCGTCCGCCGATCCGCAGGCACTCCACCGCCTGGCCGATGGTGGCCTGCGCGCCGACGAACTCCGCGGCGACGTCGACCCCCGCCCCGCCGGTGGCGGCCAGCACGGCGTCGACGACGGGCTCCGTGCGCGCGTCGACGACGACGTCGGCACCGCCCCGGCGCGCCCGCTCGAGCTGTGTCCGGCGGGTGTCGACGGCGATCACGGGCGATGCGCCGGCGAGCCGGGCGATCTGCACGGCGTGGAGCCCGAGGCCGCCGACGCCGATCACCGCGACCGACTCCCCCGGCGCCACGCGGGCCACCTCGGTCAGCGCGTGGAAGGGGGTCATGACGGCATCGGTGCAGATCGCGGCCTGCTCGAGGGGCACCCCGTCGGGGACGGCCGCGAGGTTCGTCGCCGGCACGGCGACGAACTCGGCCAGCCCGCCGTCGGCGTGGATCCCGACGATCCGGCGGCCGACGCAGATCTCGCTGTGCCCGGCCAGGCAGGAGGCGCACGTCCCGTCGAACAGGACCGGGAAGACGGCCACCCGCCGGCCCTCGTCCCAGCCGGTCACCGCCTTCCCGGCCGCGGCGACGGTGCCGGCGATCTCGTGGCCGAGCGTGATCGGGTGGAACGCCGTCGGCGTGATCCCCTCCACCGCGACGTGCACGTCGGACCCGCACAGACCGGTCGCGGCGACCCGGACCAGCACCTCGTCGGGAGCCGGCCGGGGCACGGGGACGTCCTGCACCGCCAGCGGCTCCCCGGGGCCCACGAACCGGGCCGCCCGCATCCTCCCGGAACCGTCCACGGCGCCTCCCCGGGCTCGGCTGGTCCCCGTCGCGCGCGGCGACGCTAGCGGCGGGGAGCCGCCGGACCGCCGCCCGCGGACGGCGGGACCGCCGGTGGACAGCGCGTCCCGACCTCCCGTGGCGGATCACTGCCGCAGGGGGACCCGCGCGGCGGGGTCGTGAGGTAGGAACCCCCGGTGCTGCTGCAGTTGCGGGTGACCGTCCCGCCCGACCGGACCGACGCCGTCCGCGACCTGTTCGCCCGCTGCCCCGGGACCGCGCACCTGGCCGTGCTGCCCGGCGCCTCGGTCGAGCCGCCCGGCGACCTGGTCCTCGCCGACGTCGCCCGCGAGTCCGCCGACGCCCTCGTCGGGGCCCTGCGCGAGCTGCACGTCGACCGCGACGGCGGCATCGCGATCGAGGCCGTGGACACCGCGGTCTCCGCCGTCGCCGAGCGGGCGGAGGAGGCCGCGCCGGGCGACGGCTCGGACGCCGTCGTCTGGGAGCAGGTGGTGCGGACGACGGCGGCGGACTCGTCGCTGTCGGTGGCGTACCTGTCGTTCCTGACGATTGCGACGCTGCTGGCGGGCATCGGGATCGTCAACGACTCGGCGATCCTGGTGATCGGCGCGATGGTGCTCGGCCCGGAGTTCGGCCCGCTGGCGGGGCTGGCCGTCGCGCTGGTGGCCCGCCGGCCCGGGGTCGCCCGGGCGGCGGTCCGCGCGCTGGTCGTCGGCTTCGCCCTGGCGATCGCGGTCACCGCGCTGGCCGCGCTCGCCGCCCGCGGGCTGGGCTGGGTCGGCCCCGAGGTGCTCGCCGCGGACCGCCCGCAGACCGGGTTCATCACCGCGCCGGACCACTGGTCGGTGGTGGTGGCGGTGCTGGCCGGGATCGCCGGCGTGCTGTCCCTGACGTCGGCGAAGAGCGGGGCGCTGGTCGGCGTCTTCATCTCCGTGACGACGGTCCCCGCCGCCGCGGACATGGCCGTGTCGCTGGCCCTGGGCGGCGGCGCCGAGTTCTGGCGCGCGGCCCTGCAGCTGGGGATCAACCTCGCCGGCATCCTGCTGGCCGCCGTGACCACCCTGCTCCTGCAGCGGGTGCTGTGGCGGCGGGTCCCCCAGGTGCTGCCGCGCTTCGAGGCGACGCCGCGCACGGGCCTGCGCACCTGAACGGTTGGCCTGTGCACCCGCCTCGGGGTCGGGCCGGCGCGCGGGGGACCATCGACGGGTGACCCGCACGGCCGACGACGCTCCCCCGATCCCGACGGCCGGCGAGCGACGGCGCGGTCTCGCGCTCGTCGCGGTCGCCATCGTGCTGACCGCCGCGAACCTGCGGACGGCGGTGACCACCGTCGGCCCGGTGCTCGAGGAGCTCGAGCGCGGGCTCGGCGTCTCCAGCGCCGCGGCCGGTGTGGTGACGACGCTGCCGGTGCTGTGCTTCGCCGCCATCGGCTTCGCCGGGCCGCCGCTGGCCGCGCGGTTCCGGGACGCCCACGTGCTGGCCGGCGCGCTTCTCACCATGGCCGCCGGGCTGGTGCTGCGGGCGGTCGTCGACTCGTTCCCCCTGTTCGTCGCCGGCACCGTGCTGGCGATGGTCGGCGGGGCGCTCGGCAACGTGCTGCTGCCCGGCCTGGTCAAGCGCTGGTTCCCCGAGCGCACCGGCCTGCTGGTGGGCGCCTACAGCGCGTCCATGGCCATCGGCGGCGCCGTCGCCGCGATCTCCACCGCGCCGATCGCCGCCGCCGTCGGGCCGGGCGGCTGGCGGTGGGCGATCGGCGTGTGGGCGCTGCTGGCGCTGGTCGCCGCGGTGCCGTGGTTCCTCGCCCCGCGCTCGCCCGGGGCGGGCCGGGGCAGCCACCGCGCGGTGCGGATGGCGCCGCTGGCCCGCAGCCCGCTGGCGCTCACCCTGGCCGCCTTCTTCGGCCTGCAGGCGACGCAGGCCTACGTCGTCATGGGCTGGTCGGCGCAGTACCTGCGCGACTCCGGCCTGAGCGCGGCCACCGCCGGGCTGCTGCTGGGGATCAACTCGGTCGTCGTCATCCCGGTCAACGCGGTCACCCCGTCGCTCACCGTCCGCCAGCGGTGGCAGCGGCCGCTGCTGCTGGGCTTCATGGCCTGCTACGTCGTCGGCTGGGGCGGGCTGTGGCTGGCCCCGCGCACGCTGCCGTGGCTGTGGATGAGCGTGCTCGCCGTCGGCATGGGCACCTTCAGCATGGTGCTGGCGCTGATCGGGCTGCGCGCCCGGACGCCGGAGACGACGGCCGCGCTGTCCACGGTCACCCAGGGCTGGGGCTACGTGCTGGCCGGCGCCGGGCCGCTGCTGGTCGGCGTGCTGCGCGGCGTCACCGGCGGCTACACCGGCATGTTCGCGCTCGTCGCCGTCGCCACCGTCGGGCTCACGGTCACCGGGTGGCTGGTCACCCGGGACCGGTTCGTCGACGACGAGGTGCCCGGCTGGTCGCCGGCGGCGGTCAGCCCTGCGGCCGCCGGGTGTCCGCGCGGGTGAAGTTGCGGAACGAGCGCGACGGCGTCGGCCCACGCTGGTCCTGGTAGCGGGAGCCGTACACCGCCGAGCCGTACGGGTGCTCGGCCGGGCCGGTGAGCCGGAACAGGCACAGCTGGCCGATCTTCATGCCCGGCCACAGCGTGATCGGCAGGTTGGCCACGTTCGACAGCTCCAGCGTGATGTGGCCGGAGAAGCCGGGGTCGACGAAGCCCGCCGTCGAGTGGGTGAGCAGGCCCAGGCGCCCGAGCGAGCTCTTGCCCTCCAGCCGGGCGGCGAGGTCGTCGGGGACGGTGACGACCTCGAGGGTGGAGCCGAGGACGAACTCGCCGGGGTGCAGGACGAACGGCTCGTCGCCGTCGGGCTCGACCAGGGTGGTCAGGTCGTCCTGCTGCTGGGCGGGGTCGATGTGGGTGTAGCGGGCGTTGTTGAACACCCGGAAGTAGCGGTCGAGCCGGACGTCGATGCTCGAGGGCTGCACCAGCTCCGCGTCGTGCGGCTCGATGCCGAGACGCCCCTCGGCGATCGCGGCGCGGATGTCGCGGTCGGACAGCAGCATGGCGCGGAGTCTAGGGAGGCCGCCGGGCGCGCCCTCCGCTTCCCGCGGGACCGAGGTCCCGGAGTCCTCTGCTCGGGTGGTTTCCGGACGGTTCCTGCCGATACCTGCCGGGACGACCCGCCGGACGCAGGAGGACACCGCGTGCTGGACACCCACCCCCGTACCGCCTCGCGCGCCGGCCGCCTCGCCGTGCGGCCGACGGGTGAGGAGCGGACCTTCGCGGCCGAGGAGCTCATCGTCTCCAAGACCGACCCGCGCGGGGTGATCACGTACGCCAACGACGTGTTCCTGCGGGTGGGCGCCTACTCCCTCGACGAGGTCATCGGGCAGCCGCACAACCTCATCCGGCACCCCGAGATGCCGCGCGCGGTGTTCAAGCTGCTGTGGGACACCCTCGCCGCCCGCCAGGAGCTGTTCGCCTACATCAACAACCTGGCCGCCGACGGCGCGCACTACTGGGTGCTGGCGCACGTGACGCCGTCCTACGGCGCCGACGGGTCGGTCGTGGGCTACCACTCCAACCGCCGCCGGCCCTCCCGCCGGGCGGTGGACCGCGTCCGCCCCATCTACGAGCGCCTCCTGGCCGAGGAGCGGCGGCACCCGAACGCCCGCGCGGCCGTCGCGGCGTCGTCCGAGCTGTTCGACCGGCTGATCGCCGAGCACGCGGCGTCCTACGAGGACTTCGTGTGGTCGGTCGTCGCCCAGGAGGAGGACTGAGATGGCCCGCTCCCGCACCCGCACCGACGCCGCGGAGCTCGAGGTCTACCGCGCGTTCGTGCGGCGGCTGACCGAGACCTGCGAGGCGGCCGCGCGCGGCGACCTCGAGGCCCGCGCCGTGCCGGTCGAGGGCTCGGACGCCGTGCCGGAGCTGGTCGCGCTGCGGCACGGCGTCAACCGGGCACTCGACGTCAGCGACGCCTTCGTGCGCGAGTCCCGGGCGGCGCTGGCCGCCGCCGCCGAGGGCCGCTTCCACCGCAGCGTGCTGCGCACCGGGCTGCACGGCGCCTACCGGCACGCGGCCACCGACATCAACACCGCCCGCGACGCCATGCGCGAGACCGCCGGGCGGGTCACCGAGGCGCAGACCTCGCGGCTGCGGCTGGCCGACGCGTTCGAGTCGGTGGTGCTGGCGATGAGCGAGCAGGTCGCGACGGCGGCCACGGAGATGAGCGCGTCCGCCGCCGGGCTGACCAGCGCGGCGTCGGCGGCGTCGGCCGAGGTGGGCAACGCGACCGGCACGCTCGCCTCCCTGACCCGCACCTCGGCCGAGATCCGGGAGGTCATCGCCCTCATCGAGTCGGTGGCCGCGCAGACCCGCCTGCTGGCGCTCAACGCCACCATCGAGGCCGCCCGCGCCGGGGAGGCGGGCAAGGGCTTCGCCGTCGTCGCCTCCGAGGTCAAGGACCTCGCCGACCAGACCGCGCAGGCCACCGAGCGGGTGACCGCGCAGGTCGAGGCGATCCGCGCGGCCTGCGACGACGTCACCGCCGTCATCGGCTCGGTCGGCACCACGGTCACCGACATGAACGGCCTGGTCGACGGGATCGCCGCGGCGGTCGACGGCACGGCGTCGCTGGGCACCGCGGGCACCGACGTCACCGGCCTGTCGCAGATGGCGGAGCGGCTGCGCTCGGAGGCCACCGGGTTCCTGGCCGAGATGCGGCGCTGACCCCCGGCTCCACCGGTGGGGTCCCAGGTCACGGATGTACCGTGCGAGCAGCGGGGAGCAGCTCGGCTCCCGAGGTCCTGACGCGGTGGCGGCGGTCCCGCCCGCGTCCGCACGGCTGTGCCGGGAGGTGTGCGTGGCTGCCGAACCCGTCGTGGGCGGCCGGGTCCGCGACGTCGCGCCGGGTCCCGGCACCGAGGACGTCTTCGCCGGCGGCAGCGAGAACGGGCGGCTGATGGCCGCCTTCGACTGGTCGACGACGCCGCTCGGGCCGGTGGAGACGTGGCCGGCGAGCCTGCGCTACGCCGTCCGCACCGTGCTGGCCTCGCGGTTCCCCATGATCCTGACCTGGGGTCCGGAGTACACGCAGTTCTACAACGACGCCTACGCCACGCTCATCGGCGCGAAGCACCCCGGCGCCATCGGCGACGACCTGCGGATCACCCTCGCCGAGGGCTGGGCCGCGCTGCAGGAGCCGGTCGAGCGGGCCATGGCCACCCGCGAGGCCTCGTGGATCCCCCAGCTCCTGCTGCTGCTCGAGCGCGCCGGCTACCGCGAGGAGACCTACTTCACCGTCTCGCACGCCCCCGCCTTCGGGGACGACGGCGAGGTGGCCGGGATGCACGCGGTGTGCACCGAGGTGACCCGCCAGGTGGTGGCCGAGCGGCGGCAGCGGCTGCTGCACGAGGTGGCCACCGCGGCAGGCCGGCGCGAGGACGAGCGCGACCTCGCCGTCCGGGTGTGCGGGGCGCTGGAGGCCGACCCGCTCGACGTGCCGCTCGCCGCGGTCTACCTGGCCGACGACGAGGGCCGGCTGCACCGGGTGGCCACCGCGGGCGTCGACGCCGCGACGCTCCCGGCCACGGTGGGCGCGGCGGACGAGCTCGGTGCCGTCGACGTCGCCGCCCTGCAGGTGCCCGGCGGGCCGTTCGGCGACGAGGTGGAGCGGGCGGTCGCCCTGCCGCTGTCGGGCGGGGCGGGCCGCGAGACGGTGGGTGCGCTGCTGGTCGGCGTCAGCCCCAACCGGGCGCTGGACGAGGAGCACCGCACCTTCCACCAGCTGCTGGCCGCCCAGGTCGCCGGCGCGGTCACCGACGCGCGGGCCTACGCCGCCGAGCGCGCCCGCGCGGAGGCCCTGGCCGAGCTGGACCGGGCCAAGACGACGTTCTTCTCCGACGTCAGCCACGAGCTGCGCACCCCGCTGACCCTGCTGCTGGCCCCGCTCGCCGACGCGCTCGCCGCGTCCGGCGGGGATCTGCCGGAGCCGGTGCACGAGCAGCTCGCCCTCGCCCTGCGCAACGGTCAGCGGCTCAAGCGCCTGGTCGACGACCTGCTGGAGTTCGTCAGCATCGAGGCCGGGCGCACCGCGGCGGTGCGGGTGGCCACCGACCTCGCCGCCTGCACCACCGAGCTGGCCGGCGTGCTGCGCGCCGCGGCCGAACGGGCCGGCCTGACCCTCGACGTCGACTGCCCGCCGCTGCCCCGCCCCGCCGCGGTGGACCCGGGCATGTGGGAGAAGGTCGTCCTCAACCTGGTCGCCAACGCGGTCAAGTACACCTTCGTCGGCGGCATCACCGTCTCGCTGCGCGCGGAGGACGACGCGGTGGTCCTGCGGGTGGCCGACACCGGCGTGGGGATCCCCGCCGCCGAGCTGCCGGCGCTGTTCGAGCGGTTCCACCGGGTGACCGGCTCCCCCGCCCGCAGCCGCGAGGGCACCGGCCTGGGCCTGGCGATGGTCCGCGAGCTGGTCGCGCTGCACGGCGGCACCGTGTCGGCGGAGAGCGAGCCCGGCACCGGGAGCACCTTCACCGTGCGGCTGCCCTTCGGCGAGCCCGACACCGACACCCCGCCGCCCGCGTCGGCGCCCGCGGTCCGCGCGGCCGCGCTCACCCCGTGGGACGACGACCCGCGCCCGCCCGCCCCGTCGTCCGACCCGCTGGGCACCGTGCTCGTGGTCGACGACAACGCCGACATGCGCGCCTACCTCAGCCGGCTGCTGTCGCCGTCGTGGACGGTGCGGACGGCGGCCGACGGCGAGGCGGCCCTGGACGACGTCGCCCGGGTGCTCCCCGACGTCGTCCTGACCGACGTGATGATGCCGCGCCTGGACGGGTTCGGGCTGCTGCGCGCGCTGCGGGCCGACCCCGGGACGCGCGCCGTCCCGGTGGTCATGCTCACCGCGCGGGCCGGCCAGGAGGCCGCCGTCGAGGGCTTCGACGCCGGCGTCGACGACTACCTGCCCAAGCCCTTCGAGTCCGCGGAGCTGCTCGGCCGGCTGCGCGCGGTCCTCGAGCGCGCGCGGGGACGGCGGGAGCCGGCGCCCCCCGCCGCGCCGTCGCCGCCCGCCCCGGCCGTCCCCGCTCCCGCGCCGCCGCACCCCCGCGCCGCCGACGCCGTCCCGGCCGTCCCCGCGGCGCCGGCCCCGGCGCACCTCCCGGGCGCGACGACGGCCTGGCGGTTCCCCTCGAGCGCGGCGGCGATCCCGCCGCTGCGCCGCCGGCTGCGGGCCCTGCTCACCGACGCCGGCCTGGACGAGGACCGCGTCTACGACCTCGTGCTGGCCGCCTGCGAGGCCGCCACCAACGCGGTGGAGCACGCGCAGGACCCGCGCGAGCCGTACGTGGACGTCCGGGTCGCCGTCGACGACGGCGCGGTGGAGATCGCGGTGCGCGACCACGGGCAGTGGAAGGAGCGGACGTCGAGCATGGACCGCGGCCGCGGGTCGATGCTCATGAGCGCGTTCGCCGACATCACCGCGGTACCGGGCCCGGAGGGGACCACGGTGACCATCCACAGCCCCCGGCCCGCCGGCTGACCCCGGCCTGCCGACCCGTCCCGCCGCCCTTGCTACGCTGGCGTCCGGCCGTCAGGCCGTCGCGGGTGTAGTTCAATGGCAGAACATCAGCTTCCCAAGCTGACAGTGCGGGTTCGATTCCCGTCACCCGCTCCGTGGATCCACAGGTCAGCGGCCGGTGGGTCTCCTGGAGAAGCTCCGGAGGACCACTCGGCGGCCCTCCCTGCACCCCCTCGCTCTCCGCTCGCCGCGTCATGAGCACGTCACGCCCAGGCCGCCACACGTCCAGGTGAGCAACCGGGCCCCTGGCGGTTGCGCCACCCGGTCGGGACGTTGACCACTGGTTCGGCGTGACCTTGGCTCGTAGCGCGGTCGTGCCGCGCCTCGTCACGCTCCTGCCCGACGTGCCGGAGGTGTGCCACATGACGACGACGGAGTCCCCCGCAACGGCCCGACCGGCCGCTCCCGCACCCACGCGGGCCGACGACCTCCGACAGATGGCCGTCGCTGCCGCCGTCTACTCCGGGCTCACGGGCCTGGCGTACTGGCGGCCGCCGGCGGGGCGGCGCGCCCTCGGCGTCTTCTTCGCCGTCACGGGCCTGGCCTGGAACGGGTCACTCACCGTGAAGGCCCCCGAACAGTTCCCGATGCTGGTCGGCCGTGCTCCCTGGCGCTGGTACCGACGGGCGGGCCTGGCGCTGACCGAGCCCGCCCCGCGGGCGTTCGGCGTGGCCATGACCGCGGGAGAGACGGCGGTGGCTGCCGCCATCCTGAGTCCCGACCCGGCCGCCCGCCTGGGCCTGCTCGCCGTGGCCGCCTTCTCTCTGGGCATCATGCCGCTGGGCGCCTACACGCTCGGCAATCCGATCCTCGCCGTGGGAGCCCTGCACCTCGCCCGCCGATCCTGGCCGACGGCGGCGTTCGGCCGTCGGCCGTCGAGGTGAGCCGTCCCGCTGAGAGGCGGCGTGACGCAGCGCGGGTCCGGGTGGCACGGATCGGGGCTGCGCCCGGCGTCCCCCAGTGGGCCGCCCGGGGACAGCGGGCCGTGTCGCGCCCCTCGCGAACGCGCACCTCGATCACGGCCCGGACGACGGGGCCGACCCGCGGCCGGCCCGCACTGCGTCAGGGTCGCGGCCGATGGTGGTGCTGGCGGCCGGAGATCGAGGGGAGCCCTGATGTGCATCCGGTGCGAGATCAACGACCTGGTGACCGACGGTGCCTGGGACCGGCTGGCCGGCCTCGTGGACGACCTGCGCCACGGCCGCCGGACGTACACCCCGGGGGAGGACCTGCACGTGCTGGACCCCGCCGAGGACGAGGGCGTGGTGCTCCCGATCGTGCCGGACCGGGACCCGCCCGAGATCGGCGACCTGTGGAGAGGTCCCGGAGGTCGGACGTTCCGCTGGGACGGATCGGTGTGGGGCCCCTCCGAGTCGCCGCCCTGAGTGGGCCGCTCGAGGACGTCAGCACCCTGGAGCTGGGCTCGGCACGCTGGTGGCCTGCGGTGCTCGTGGTCTCGCCGGCCGGCTCGGACGTGGGCGGCCGACCCGGCACGCCCACGTCCGGTGGCCTCCTGCTGCTCGACGCGTCCGGTCGCGGGTGGTGCGGGTGAGAGCACCTGACGGAGCGTCTCGACGAGGGTCCTCGGTGTCCGGCCGATGAGTCGAGCGAGATCGGTGGAGTCGGTGCCGATCCCCGTCACCCGCGCTCCTCCGGCAACCCGGTGGCCTCCCCGCCCACCGCGTGGGACCGTCCGTCCGTGCCGCTCCCGCCCGCCCTCCGCACCGTGGTGCTGGTCGAGGGGGTCAGTGACCGCGAGGCCGTGCTGGCCGCCGCGCGGGGCCTGGGCCGGGACCTGGCCGCCGAGGGCGTGGACGTCGTCGCGATGGGCGGCGCGCACGCCGTCCGCCGCCACCTCGCCGCGACCGGTCCCGGCATCCCCGTGGCCGGCCTCTACGACCTCGCCGAGCGGGACGTCGTCCGCCGGGCGCTCGGGGTGCCCGACCCGGCGACGGCGGGGTTCTTCGCCTGCGTGGCCGACCTCGAGGACGAGCTGATCCGGGCGGTGGGGACGGCCGGGGTCGAGGCGGCCGTCGCCGAGCACCGCGAGGCCCACGCCCTGGCCACCTTCCGGCGGCAGCCGGCGCAGCGCGGGCGGCCGGCCGAGGCCCAGCTGCGCCGCTTCCTCGGCACCACCAGCGGGCGCAAGGCCCGCTACGCGCGCGCCCTCGTCGAGCGGCTGGAGCCCGGGGCGGTCCCGCCGCCGCTGCGCTCGCTGCTGGACCGCGTCTGAGCTCCCCGGCGCCGCCACGGGCGGCAGCGGACGACCAGCGTCCGCCGCGCGGGCAGCCGCAGCACGAGGCACACGGTCAGGCCCCCAGCAGGACCGGCGTCCGCGCGTCGCCGGGCAGGTACTCGCCCCGCTCGTCGACGCGGTAGCGGGCGCTCTCCTCCGGCGTCGCCGCCACGGCGCGCAGCGCGGCCCCGAGCGCCGCGACGTCGTCCAGGGTCGTCCCGCGGTTGGCACTGGCGCGCACGGCGCCGGGCAGCCGGACCTCGCCTGCCCGGGCCGCGTCGTGGAAGGCGCGGACCTGCTCCTCGCTCAGCTCCAGCAGACGGGCCATGTAGGGGTGGGCGCAGAAGCAGCCGCTGCGCACGCCGATCCCGAACTCCGCGGACAGCCGGGCGGCCACCAGACCGTGCGGGAGGTCGTCGAGGAGGAAGGCCGCCACCGGCAGCCGGTCCCCCGTGGCCGGGCCGAGGCGGCGCAGCCCCGGGACCGTCGCGAGCTCGGCGTCCAGGGCGGCGGTGAGGGCGCGCTCGTGGGCGAGCAGGCCGGGCCAGTCCTCGGCCAGCTCCTCGGCCGCGGCGGCCAGGGCGACCGCGCCGACGACGTTCGGCGAGCCGGCCTCGTCCCGGTCGGGGGTGCCGGCCCAGACGACGTCGTCGAAGGAGACCGCGCGGACCGCGCCGCCGCCGACCAGCAGCGGCTCGCCGCGGCCGAGCAGGCTCCGCGGGGCGACGAGCGCGCCGGCGCCGAAGGGCGCGTACGCCTTGTGCCCCGACAGGGCGAGGGCGTCGACGCCGAGGGCGGTCACGTCGATCGGCCGGTGCGGCGCCAGCTGGGCGGCGTCCACCACGACGAACACGCCGCGCTCCCGGGCGGCGGCGGTGATCGCGGCCAGGTCGGGCAGCCAGCCGGTGACGTTGGAGGCACCTGTGAGGGCCAGGACGCGCGGGGTCGGGCGCTGGTCCAGCGCGGTGACGACGTCCTCGGCCGTGAAGGTGCCCCCGGCGCCGACCTCGACCACCCGCAGCCGCGCGGCGCGCCGCCACGGCAGGAGGTTGGCGTGGTGCTCGACCGCGGTGGTGAGCACCACGTCGTCCGGCTGTAGCCCGAGCCGGAACGCCAGCGTGTTCAGCGCCTCGGTGGTGTTGCGGACGAAGACGGCCTCGTGCGTGGCGGGGTCCGCCCCGACGAAGGAGAGCACGGTCTCGCGGGCGGCCTCGTAGCGGGCGCTGGTGTACCGGGACTTCGCGCCGGCGCCGCGGTGCACGCTCGAGTAGCGGGGCAGGAACTCGTGCACCGCCCGGGCCACCCGGACCGACGACGAGCTGGTGGCCGCGGCGTCGAGGTCGACGTAGCGGGTGAGCCCCCCGCCGGCCGTCGGGACGCGGACGTCCTCGCCGACGAGCCGGCCCGGGGAGGTGTCGGGAACCAGTCGCATGGGATCCCCATCGGCACGGCCCGGCCGAACTCCAGCCCGGCGCCGCGCCTCCTGCCTGCGCACCCCCCTGAGGGTGATCTCCGGGCACCGGCCTCAAGCGCCCGGGCACGGTGACGACGTCCTGGGCATGAGTGCCTTCCAGCTCCGGGTCGACGGCGACCGGCGACGGCCACGGGGCTTCCGTCTCACCTCACGGGTGTTCTGGGACCTCGCGGTGTGGATGGTCGGCCTCGGCATCGCGGTCGGGCTGGTGTTCCCGCCCTTCGCCACGGGCCTGGGGGTCCCGGCCCAGTACGCCGACCGCCCGGTGTTCCGGGCAGCCTGCCTCGGTGCCGGCTTCCTGGTCGGCGGGCTGAGCTACGCGCTGTGCCGGTGCCTGGTCGGCGGGCGGCTGGCCGTCCTCAGCACCCACCTGCACTCGGTGGCGCAGACCATCTCGCACGCCAGCCGGACCGGGGACTGGTCGCACTCGACGTCGCAGCGGATCACCGTGGACTCCGACGACCAGCTCGGCGAGACCGCCCGCGCCTTCAACAGCCTGCTCGACGCCCTCGAGGCGGGGGAGCACTTCCGGTCGCTGGTCCGCAACGCCTCGGACGTCATCACCGTCGTCGATCCCGCGGGCACCGTCACGTACCAGACGCCGTCGGTGGGCTGGGTCCTCGGCTACCCGCCGGGGACGCTGATCGGCACCGGCGTCCACGACCTGGTCCACCCCGAGGACGTGCAGGTCTTCCGCGAGCACCTCGCCCGCGTGGTCGCCGGGGAACCGCCGGCGACCTGGCCGGCCGCCCGCATGCGGCACCGCAACGGCTCCTGGCGCTGGACCGACACCGCCGCCCGCAACCTGCTCGACGACCCCGCCGTCAGCGGCATCGTGCTCACCACGCGCGACACCAGCGACCGCAAGGAGCTCGAGGACCAGCTGCGCGTGCAGGCCTTCCACGACCCCCTGACCGGCCTGCCCAACCGGGCGCTGTTCATGGAGCGCCTGCGCGCCGCGGAGGCACGCGAGCAGGCCACCGGCATCCCCGCGGCGGTGCTGTTCCTGGACCTGGACAACCTCAAGACCGTCAACGACAACCTCGGTCACGACGGCGGCGACGCCCTGCTGCGGGTGGTCGCCCAGCGGGTCGGCGGCTGCCTGCGCCCCGAGGACACGCTCGCCCGCCTGGCCGGCGACGAGTTCGCCGTGCTGATGAGCGGCGCGCGCAGCGGCGAGCTGGCGCCCCTGGTCGCCGAGCGGGTGCTGGCCGCCCTCGCCCAGCCGGTCCACGTCGCCGACCGCGCCGTCCGCGCCAGCGTGAGCATGGGCATCGCCACCTCGGCCAGCTGCGCCGCCAGCGGCCTGGGCCTGCTGCGCGCGGCGGACATCGCCATGTACGTGGCCAAGTCCAGCGGCAAGGGGCGCTACGAGACCTTCCAGCCCAGCCACCACGCCGCCCACCTCGAGCGCGAGCGCCTGCTCGCCGACCTCTACCAGGCGCTGGACCGGCAGGAGCTCGTCCTCCACTACCAGCCGATCGTCGACCTGGCCTCGGCCACCACCTGCGGCTACGAGGCCCTGGTGCGCTGGCAGCACCCCACGCACGGGCTGGTGCCGCCGGCGCGGTTCATCGCGCTGGCCGAGGACAGCGGCCTGATCGTCCCGATCGGCCGCTGGGTGCTCCGGGAGGCCACCCGCCAGGCCGCCGCGTGGCAGCGACCGGACGGCAGCGGCCCGCGGATGAGCGTCAACGTGTCGGTGCGCCAGTTCCAGCACCCCAGCCTCGTCGGTGACGTCGCCGAGGCGCTGGACCGCTCCGGCCTGGACCCGCGGCGGCTGACCCTCGAGATCACCGAGTCGCTGCTCGTGCAGGACGCCGCCGCCACCACCGGCAAGCTGGAGGAGGTCAAGGACCTCGGCGTCCGGCTGGCCCTCGACGACTTCGGCACCGGCTACTCGTCCCTGGGCTACCTGCGCCGGTTCCCCATCGACGTCCTCAAGATCGACAAGTCCTTCGTCGACGGCGTCGCCACGAGCCCGGAGGACCACGCGGTCATCGGCGCGATCGTGCAGCTGGGCCAGACGCTCGGCCTGGACCTCGTCGCCGAGGGCATCGAGACGGCCGACGAGCTGGCCGCGCTCCGCGGGCTCGGCGTCGGGTACGGGCAGGGCTACCACCTCGGCCGCCCCCTGCCCGCCGCGGCGCACGAGGAGGAGGCGGCTCCTGGGGCCGAACGCCGCCGGCCGGACTCCCCCGGCGCCGCCCTGCGGGCCGCCCCGGTGCCCCGCGCCGCCGGGGAGGACGTCCCGGCCGCGTCCCCGCGCTGACCGGCCCGGCACGGCCGCGGACCGGCGGCCGTGCCAGGGTCTGCCCGTGGACCCGTCCCGCGGAGGCCCGGGGTGAGCCCGGAGCCCTCCCCCGCGGCTCCCGACGACCTCGTCGTGCGGCTGCGCGCCGCCGGGTGCGTCTTCGCCGAGGACGAGGCGCGCCTGCTCACCGCCGCCGCGGCCACCCCGGAGCAGCTCGACGCCCTCGCCGGACGGCGGGTGGCCGGGGAGCCGCTGGAGCACGTGCTCGGCGAGGTCGAGTTCTGCGGTCTGCGGGTCTCCGTCGGCCCCGGCGTCTTCGTGCCGCGCCGGCGCACCGCGGCCCTGGTCGCGCGGGCCGTGGAGGTGGCGCGGGCGGCCCGGGACCGGCACGGGCGGGCGCCGGTCGCGGTGGACCTGTGCTGCGGCTGCGGCGCGGTCGGCCTCGCGCTGGCCACCGCCGTCGAGCTGGCCGAGCTGCACGCCGCCGACGTCGACCCCGCCGCGCTGCACCACGCCCGTCGCAACCTCGCGCCGGTGGGCGGGCAGGTGCACGGCGGTGACCTGTTCGGCGCGCTGCCGGAGCCGCTGCGCGGACGGGTCGACGTCCTGGTGGTCAACGCGCCCTACGTGCCCACCGCGGCGCTGCCCCTGCTGCCGCCCGAGGCCCGCCTGCACGAGCCGCGGACGGCGCTCGACGGGGGCGCGGACGGCCTCGCCGTGCACCGCCGCGTGGCCGCGGACGCCCCGGGCTGGCTCGCCGCGGGCGGTGTCCTGCTGGCCGAGGCCGGGGAGGACCAGGCGCCCGTGCTCGCCGCGGTGCTCACCGCCGCCGGGCTGCGGGCCGACGTCCACGGCCCCGGGGAGGACGGCACCGCGGTCGTCACGGGGGTCCGCGGGCACTGACCGGGCCCTTGGTCCCTGTCCGGATGCGCCGCGTATCGCGAGGATCACTACATGGCAGATTCGACCGCTCCAGTTCCGCCCGGGGACCGGTCCGTTCCGCCCGTCGAGCCCGTCCGCCTCGTCCCCCAGCTGTCCCGCCGTCCCGCCCCCTCGCTCGTCGTCCACGTCGACGGCTCGGCCTCCGGCTACGGCGCCCTGGTGTGGGCGCTGCGCGAGGCGGCCCGGCGCGAGGGGACCGTGCTCGCCGTCGACGTCGTCGACGGCGGCGAGAGGGCGCTGAACGGGCAGCGCGCGGCCGCGGAGCACGAACGCGCCGTGACCCTCGAGCGGATCGAGGCCCAGGTCGTCCGCGCCATCGGCGAGACCGGCGTGACCGGCCGCGTCCGCATCGCCACCCTGGAGCGGCCGCTGCTCGAGGCCCTGGTCGGGGCCGGCCGCGGTGGTGACCTGGTGCTGGTGAACGGATCCGGACGGGCCCTCCTGCGGCAGGTCACGCCGCGCTCACCCGCCCGCCGCATCGCCCACGGTGCGTGAGCCCCGTGGCGTGACTCCCCCGGCGGGCGACCAGCCCGGCGCACACCAGGGACCCTCCGGACGGGCCGTGACCCCGCCCGGCCCGGAGGGCGCACCGCCGGCGCTCGCCGCCGGCGTGCGCGCGGCCGCGGCCGGGGAGCACCTCGAGGCCACGCTGCACGCCATCGTCGAGGCGGCGGTCGCGCACGCCGACGCCCGCTACGGGGCGCTCGGCGTCCTCACCCGCGACGGGCGGCGGCTGGACCGGTTCGTCATCGTCGGCATGGACGAGGAGACCCGCGGCGGCATCGACCGCCTGCCGGCCGGCGCCGGCATCCTCGGCCTGCTGGTCGACCACCCCGAGCCGCTGCGCCTCGACGACCTCGGGTCCCACCCCGCCTCCGTCGGCTTCCCGGCCGGCCACCCGCCGATGCAGTCCTTCCTCGGGGTGCCGGTGTGCGTCCGCGACGCCGTCTTCGGCCACCTCTACCTGACCGAGAAGCGCACCGGCGGCCCGTTCACCGAGGCCGACGAGGAGGCGGTGCTGGCGCTGGCCGCGGCCGCGGGCCTGGCGATCGAGAACGCGCGGCTGGCCGAGGCCGCCGAGCGCCGCCGGGCGTGGGTGCAGGCCGGCACCGAGGTGGCGACCGAGCTGCTCTCGGGGGAGGACCCGGCCGAGGTGCTGCTGACGGTGGCCGAACGGGCCGTCGCGCTGAGCGACGCCGAGGCCGGGGCGCTGCTCATCGCGCAGGAGGGCGACCCCGAGGCGCTGACCATCGTGGCCTCGGCCGGCTACATGGCCGGCGAGCTCGACGGGGTGCGGGTCCCGCTGGAGGACACCCACGTCGGCCGGGTGCACCGCACCGGGCTGGGGGAGCTGGTGGAGGACGTCGCGGCGGACCCCGTGCTGGGCCGGCACGCCGAGGTCGCGGTCGAGATCGTCCGCGGCGCCCGCTCCGCGGTCATCGTCCCGCTCGGCCCGGCTCTGGGGACCCTGGTCTGCCTGCGCCGCGCCGACCGCGAGCCGTTCGACGCCGAGGTCCTCGAGGCGCTGTCCGCGTTCGCCGGTCAGGCGGGGCTGGCCCTGGAGCTGGCGCGCAGCCAGCGGCGCGAGCGCCGGCTGCAGGTGCAGGCCGACCGCGACCGGATCGCCCGGGACCTGCACGACCACGTCGTCCAGCGGATCTACGCGACGGCGCTGACGCTGGACCGCATCGGCCGGACGCTGGAGGACGTCGACCCCTACGCCGCCCGCCGCATCGGGCGCAGCGTCGACGAGCTGGACGGGACGCTGGCGCAGATCCGCTCGGCGATCTTCGGCCTCCACGACGACGTCGTCCCCGAGGGCCTGGCCGCGGGGGTGGCCGACGCCGTGCGGCAGGCCACCGAGGGCTCCCCGGTGCAGCCGGGGCTGCGACTGCGCGGGGACCTCGACGGCCTGCCCGCGGGCCTGGCCACCGACCTGCTGGCGGTGGTGCGGGAGCTCGTGACCAACGTCGTCCGGCACGCGGGCGCCAGCCGGGTCGAGGTGTCGGTCGAGGTCGGGGAGGACGGGCCGGGCGCGCCGGTGTCCGTCCGGGTCACCGACGACGGCCGCGGGCTGCCCGAGGTCACTCGCCGCAGCGGGCTGGCCAACCTGGCCGAGCGCGCCGAGCGCCGCGGCGGGCGGCTGACCGCGACCGGGGGTCCGGCGGGCACCGAGGTGAGCTGGACGGTGCCGGGGCGGGCGCAGCGGTCCTGAGCGCCCGGCCCGCCGGTCAGGAGGACCGGCGGCCGCGCAGCTCGGTGGCCAGGATCGCGGCCTGGGTGCGCCGCTCCAGTCCCAGCTTGGCCAGCAGGTGGCTGGTGTAGTTCTTGACCGTCTTCTCGGCCAGGCCCATCCGCTCGCCGATCTGCCGGTTGGTCAGCCCCTCGCCGATGAGCATGAGCACGGTGCGCTCCTGCTCGGTGAGGGCGGCCAGCCGCCGGTCGCCGTCCGGTCCGGTCCCCGGCCGCCGCCCCGGCCAGCCGCCCAGCGTGCCGCCGCCCGCGACCGTGTGCACCGCCGAGACCAGGTCCGCGCCGCGCACCTGCTTGACGACGTAGCCGGCCGCCCCGGCCGACGCGGCCGCGGCGACCGCCGCCTCGTCGGCGTAGCTGGACAGCACCATGCAGCGGACGCCGGGCAGCCGCTCCGCCAGCCGGCGGATCAGCTCGGCGCCGTCGCCGTCGGGCAGCCGCATGTCCACGAGGACGACGTCGGGCCGGACCGCCGGGCAGCGGGCCAGGGCCTCCGCGACGCTCCCCGCCTCGCCGACCACCGCGAGCCCGGGGTCGTCCTCGAGGACCTCGGCCACGCCGCGGCGCACCACCTCGTGGTCGTCGACCAGGAACACGCGGACGGACGCACTGGTGACCATGACCGACCCCCTCCTCGATCGTGATCGCGATCACAGAGGGTAGTGCGGAAACAGGGTGTCTTGGGAGGTCAGGTCGGCAGGAGCAACGCTGCGTACAGGGTCAACCCCGGACCGAAGGCCATCGCGACCACCGGGCCGTCGACGTCGGCCAGTTCCTGCAGCACCAGCAGCACGGTCGCCGAGGAGCAGTTGCCGTGCTCGGCCAGCACCCGGCGGGACGCGGCGACCTGCCACTCGGCGAGACCGAGCTCGTCGCGGACGACGTCGATGATCCGCGGGCCCCCGGGGTGCACCGCCCACCCGGCGACGTCCTCGGCCCGCAGTCCCGCGCCGTCGAGCAGCTCCGCGACGACGTCGCCCACGTACCGGGACAGCACGTCGGGCACCCGCGGGGACAGCCCCATGCGGAAGCCGAGGTCGGTGACGTCCCAGGTCATGTGGTCGGCGGTCGAGGGGTCGGTGCGCGCGACCACGCCGGCCAGCCGCCGCCCGCGCCCGGCGCCGGGCTCGACGACGACGGCGGCCGCGGCGTCGGAGAACAGCGCGTGCGCGACCACCTGGTCCAGGTCCCGCTGGGCCGGCTGCACGTGCAGGCTGGTCAGCTCGCAGCACAGCAGCACCGCCGGGCGCGAGCGCGCGGTCACGAAGTCGCCGACGGCGGCCAGCCCGGGCAGCGCGGCGTAGCAGCCCATGTGCCCCACCAGCAGCCGCTGCAGGCCCGCGGGCATGCCCAGGTCGCTGGCCAGCCGGATGTCCAGCCCGGGGGTGGCGTACCCGGTGCAGGTGGCGACGGCGAACAGGCCGACGTCACCCGGCGCGAGGCCGGCGTCGTCGAGCGCCCCGGCGACCGCCTGCTTCCCCAGCGGCAGCGCCTCCTCCACGTAGCGGGCCATGCGGGCGCCGGTGCTCCACCGGCTGAGGTCCTCGTCGACCGGGTTGGCCACCGCGTGCCGGGTGCGCACGCCGGCGCTCCTCCAGATCCGCCGGGCGGCGCGGACGCCCTCGTAGTGCCGGGCGAAGAAGCCCTCCCACGCCGCGTCCTGGTCGAGGGTCGCCGGGAGGGCGGCCCCGGCGCCGGTCAGCACGGCGGCGCTCACCCGCGGGGCTCCCGGGGGAACGGGCTGCTCAGCGAGGTGATCACGCCCCGACCGTACGGGCGGAGGCGGTGCCGCGCTCCTCGGGTGGCGTGCCGTCACCCGGCGGACGCGCGGCGTCGCGCTTGCGGCCGTAGCCGACGAACAGCACCGCCGTCGTGGGCAGCTCCCGCATGCGGACGACGTCGCGCCGGCCGAGCCGCCAGGCGACCAGGTCGCGCACCGACGGGCGCCACCCCACCAGCCGCAGGTCGAGGCCCAGCCGGTCGGCCGCGGCGAGCAGCCGGCGCCGGTCGACGAACAGCGCGGGGTCGTGGATGCCCGGCGGCGGCCCGCCGGGGACCCGCTCCATGAGCCGGACGGCGATGATCTCGGCCAGCCGGGTGGCGGCGATCGCGTCGATGACCAGCGTCCCGCCGGGGCGCAGCAGCCGGGCGGCCTCGGCGAGGACCGCGACGTCGTCGTCGACGTGCTCGAGGATCTCCCCGGCCACGACCACGTCGGCGCACCCGTCCCGCAGCGGCACCGCGAGCACCGAGCCGCGCACCGCCAGGACGCCGTGCCGCGCGGCCACCGCGAGCCCGGCGGCGCCGAGGTCGACGCCGACGTGCCGGTACCCCAGGCGCGCGGCGTGCGGGGCCATCAGCCCGCCGCCGCAGGCGAGGTCGACCAGCAGCGCGCCGGGACCCGGTGCGGGCGGGATGTGCTCGGCGCGCGAGGCGGCGAACCAGTGCAGCATCGCGAACCCGCCCGTCGCCTCCCACCACTGGTCGGCCAGGTCGTCGTACTGGGCCGGGTCGTTGCGGCGGGGGTCGTCGATGCGCACGGGGCGGGGTCAGCCCTTCTTCAGCGGGTCGTGGCCCCAGTTCATCAGCGAGTACCGCCACCTGGAGTCCTCGACGTCCTCCTCGTTCGGCTCCTGGGCGAGGTGCCGCTGGACGTAGCCGTGGACCTTCCGCATGTGCGCGTAGTCGTCGTCGGTGAGGTCGCCCCTCTTCTTGTGCAGGAGCTCGACGATCCGCCGGCCGGACTCGTGCCCGGTGGACTCCCCCGACCCGCCGCTCTTCTGCCCCACCGACCGCGACTCGTCGGTGTCCAGCCACCTCTGCAGCTCCGAGGCGCTCATGTTGACCGCCTCGCCGAAGTCCTTCCTGATCGCGTCCCGGTCCTCGTCGGCCACGGCCCCTCCTCGCTCGGTCCTCCCCGGGCGGTACCGCGGGCCCGACCTCGGGAAACGGCGCACGGGCACGAGTCCGGGTAGGCGGCCGCCGTCCCGGGTACCCGGGGGGCGTGGGGCCGGGCGAGGACGGCAACGGGAGGACGACGACGCGCGGGCGCGCCGGCGGCTTCGACGTCTCCACCGCGACCCAGAACGCCGAGGCGCGCGGGGAGAGCCTCGACCAGGTCCTCGACCGCAACCTCGCCGAGCTGCTGCAGGAGCTGCGGGTCGCCATCACCGGCGTGCAGGTGCTGTTCGCCTTCCTGCTCGGTCTGGCCTTCACGCAGCGGTTCACCGAGCTCGACGGCTTCCAGCTCACCGTCTACACCGTGACGCTGCTGGCCTCGGCGCTGGCGACGGTCGCCCTCATCGCCCCGGTCGCCTTCCACCGGCTGGTGTTCCGCCGGCGGCGCAAGGCGGTGCTCGTCGTGGTCGGCGACCGGCTGCTCCTGGTCGGCCTGGCGCTGCTGGTGCTGGCGATCAGCTCCGGCGTGCTGCTCGTCCTCGACGTCGTCCTGGGCCGCGGGCCCGGCGTCGTCGCCGGGGTGGGCGTCCTGCTCGTCGGGACGGCGACCTGGTACGGGCTGCCCCTGTGGGCGCGGCGCCCGGACAGCGCGCACGAGCCCGGCCCGCGGTACGACGGGGAGCGGCCCGCAGACTGAGCGCCGTCGTCGCCGCGCTCCCGGAGGTCGCCCGTGTCCGTCACCGTCGTCGGCAGCCTGAACGAGGACGTGCTGGTCGCGGTCGGGCGGCTGCCCGGGCGGGGCGAGACCGTCGTCGGGCGGGAGGCGGTGCGCGCCCCGGGCGGCAAGGGCGCCAACCAGGCGGCGGCCGCGGGGCGTCTGGCCGGGTCCGGGGTGGTGATGGTCGGCCGGGTGGGCGACGACCCGGCCGGGGAGCGGCAGCGGGCGGCGCTGACCGACGCCGGGGTGGACACGGCGCCGGTCCTCCCGACGCCGGGGCAGCCGACCGGCTCGGCGACGATCCCGGTCGAGGACGGCAGCGGGGAGAACCTCATCGTCGTCGTCCCGGGGGCCAACGGGGAGCTGACGCCGGACGACGTCGACGTGCCGGCCGTGCACCGGGCCGCGGTGGTGCTGCTGCAGCTCGAGGTGCCGCTGGCCACCGTGCAGGCGGCCGCGGACGCGGCGTCGGGCACCGTCGTGCTCACCCCCGCGCCGCCGCAGCCCCTGCCGCCGGAGCTGCTGCGGCGGGTGGCGGTGCTGGTGCCCAACGAGCACGAGCTGGTGCAGCTGGCCGGCGCGGACCCCGAGCCGCGGACGCCGGCGGAGCTGGCCGCCCTCGCCCGCACCCTCGGCGCGGCGGCCACCGTGGTGACCCTGGGCGCCCGGGGCGCGCTCGTGGTGCCGGAGGACGGTCCGGTGCTGCTGCAGGGGCCGCCGCCGGTCGAGCCCGTGGACACCACCGGCGCGGGCGACTGCCTGTGCGGCGCGCTCGGCGCCGCCCTGGCGCGGGGCGCGGACCTGGCCGGCGCGGTGCGCGAGGCAGTCGCGGCCGCGGCGCTGTCGACGACCGGGCCTGGGGCGCGGGGCGCCCTGCCCGACGCCGCCGCCGTCCGGGCGGTGCTGCCGCGGGTGCCCGCGGCGACCCGCGTGGACTGAGCCGGGGTTGGCGGGCGCGCAGGTGGGCAAGGCCTCCCCGACCGCACCGCCGCATCCCGAGGAGGAGCCGTGACCGAGCCCGAACGGCCGCCGCGCACGCCCGAGCGCGCGGAGGGCGACCCGCCCGGCGACGAGGGTGACGCCGGGCGCACCCCGCGCTCCGAGGAGCCCGCCGAGGGCCAGCCGCTGGGCGACGGCCCCGCCGAGAGCCCCGACGTCTGACCGGACGGACCCGTCCCACCCGGGGGCGCGGCACGGTCCGGCGGCCTGGCCGTGCCGCGCCCCTGGAGTGACGCACCTCTCACCGCCCGGGAGGACGCGGCCCCCGCCCGGGACTGTCTCCGCAGGCCGGGAGGGGGCAGGCTGGCCCGCATGGACCAGGTACAGCCCGAGGACCGGACCCCCGACGACACCCCCGACGACGCCCCCGGCACCCCGCCGGCCCCGGGGTCAGGCGCCGACCGGACGGCCGCCGAGCGCGTCGTCCGGTTGCTGGCCAACCCGCGCCGCACCCGCCGCGCCTGACGTCGCGCCGGACGCGTCGTCACAGCGGTCCCACCGTTCACCACCGCCCCGACCTGCGCGTTCGCCCCTCGGCACCCACGAGCGCGCAGCCGTGCCGGGTGCCCGGCGTGCCGCGAACTGATCCGTCACGGCAGGCGGCACGATCCCCCGTGTGACCGCCGCCGCCCTCTCCTTCGCCGACGCCGACGCCGACAGCCCCTCCCCGGTCCGCCGCAGCCGCGCGGAGCGGGAGGCGATCGTCCTCGACACCGCGGAGCGGCTGTTCTCCGCCCGCAGCTCGCGCAGCGTCGGCATGGACGAGCTCGTCCGCGAGACGGGCCTGGGGAAGATGACCGTCTACCGGCTCTTCAAGAGCAAGGACGAGCTGGTCGGCGCCTACCTGGCCCGCAAGGCCGCCACGGTGCTCGGCCACATCGACGAGCTCCTGCTGCTGCACGAGGACGACCCGCGCGCCGCGCTGCTCGCCGTCGTCGAGTACGTCGACGCCGACGTCACCCGCGCCGGCTTCCGCGGCTGCCCGTTCACCAACGTCAGCAGCGAGTACGACGACCCGGCGCACCCGGCCCGCAGCGCGGCCGCCGACTACAAGTTCGAGCTGCACGCCCGCCTCGAGCGGCTGGCCGAGCAGGTCGCGCCCGGCTTCGGCGAGGACCTCGCCGCCCAGGTCCACCTGGTCATCGACGGCATGTACCTCTCCGGCGGCCTGCTCGGCCCCGACGGCCCCGCCGCCCACGGGCGCGCGCTGGCCGAGCAGCTGACCGACGTCGCGGTCGCCACCTCCGCCGCGCTCGCCGCCGGGCCGGTCGCCGTCCCCGCCTGACCCCGGCGCCCGGCGGGTGGCCGCACCGCTCGCCGGGCGGGCCCGGTCCCGCGCCCGCAGGATGGGCCGGTGACCGTGGACCGCAGCCGCCCCGACCTGGACGACACGACCGTCGAGGGCCTCGGCAGGCTCTCCGAGGCCCTGGAGACGATCGAGCAGGCCCGCGGCCAGCTCTACGGCTTCCACCAGCACTCCGGCAAGGCGGACCTGCTCCTGCAGGAGGCGGTGGAGCTGTTCCGCAAGGCCGGGCACACCGAGCTCGCCGACGACCTCGACCGCGACCTCGTCGGCCGCAACGTCATCGCCGACCGGTGGACCTTCCAGATCGTCGAGGACTACGACGCGAACTACTGGTCGGTGTTCCGCGCCTTCGACGAGCGGGCCCGCGAGGAGCTGGCCGACGGCGACCGGCACGTGTTCGAGGCCCGCATGAAGCAGCGCGAGCGCACCGCGGGGCACCCCGCGCACGAGGCCGGCCCCGCGCTCGACGACTGACGCCGTCCGGTCGCCGCCCGCCCGCCGGGGCCGCAGACTCGGGCGGGTGAGCACCCGCGAGCAGAAGATGCCCGAGCCGGACGAGCCGCGCTCCGTCGGCCCGCTGGGCAGCAGCGAGTCCGGCCCGCCGGCGCCCGACTCCGACGGCCCCGAGGCGACCGGCCCGGCCGACGGCGCCGCCGGGCCGTCCTGGCCGCCCGCGGAGACCGAGCCGGCCGCGCACCGGGACTGACGCCCCGCCCGCGGGCGGAACCCGGGGGTCCGCGGTTTGAGGGAGCCGCCCCGCGGACAGTCCGTGATCATGACTGCTCCCGGTTCGCCCGCCGACCCCCGGTACCCGACGTCCGGCACGTCCGCGCCCGGCAGCGACCCGCTCGCCGGCGGCTACGGCACCCCGTCGACGTCCGCCGGTACCACCCCCGCCGGCACCACCTCCGGCACCTCCCCCGCGGCGACGCGCCCCTCCGCGCCCTCGCGCGCCGGGGCCGCCGGCCGCACCGTCGGCCGCGGCCTCGCCCTCGGCCTGCTGCTGTTCGTCACCGTCCTCCTGGTGCTGTTCGTCGTGTTCAACGGCCAGACGGTGCAGATCAGCCTCGTCTTCGGCGACGTGCAGGCGCCGCTGGTGGTGGCGCTGCTCATCGCCGCGGCGCTCGGGGCGCTGGTCGCCTCGTTCGCCGGCCTCGTGCTGCGGGCCCGCCGCCGCAACCGCTGACCCCTCCCGGCCCGGGACGCGCCTGACCCCTGAGGGCGTGTCCCGGGCCGCGGCCTTGCTCCTGGTTACCCGCCGGTAATAACGTTCGTTACCGGCGAGTAGGTAGCTGCTCGCCGTCCCGACGGCACGGAGCAACGGAGCCTGACCGCATGAGCCACTACACCGCGAACCTGCGGGACCTCGAGTTCAACCTCTTCGAGTTCCTCGACACCAAGGACCGGTTCGGCACCGGCCCGTTCGCGCAGATGGACGCCGAGACCGCGCGCGGTGTGCTCGCCGAGATCCGGCGGCTGGCCGAGGGGCCGGTCGCCGAGAGCTTCGCCGACGCCGACCGCAACCCGCCGGTGTTCGACCCCGCCACGCACTCGGTGACGCTGCCCGAGTCGTTCAAGCGCTCCGTGCGCGCCCTCGAGGACGGCGAGTGGTACCGCCTGGACCTGCCCGAGGAGCTCGGCGGCTTCGGCGCTCCGCACGCCCTGACCTGGGGCGCGTTCGAGATGGTGCTGGGCGCCAACCCCGCCGTCTTCATGTACGGCGCGTGGGCCGCCTTCGCCGCCGTCCTGCACGAGCTCGGCACCGCCGACCAGAAGCGGCTCGCCGAGCTGATGATCGAGCACAGGTGGGGCGCCACGATGGTGCTCACCGAGCCCGACGCCGGCTCCGACGTCGGCGCCGGCCGCACGAAGGCGGTGCAGCAGGAGGACGGCTCCTGGCACATCACCGGGGTGAAGCGGTTCATCACCTCCGCCGAGCACGACCTGTCCGACAACATCGTCCACCTGGTGCTGGCCCGCCCCGAGGGCGCGAAGCCCGGCACCAAGGGCCTGTCGCTGTTCGTCGTCCCCAAGTTCCACGTCGACCTCGGGACCGGCGCGCTCGGCGAGCGCAACGGCGTGTACGTCACCAACGTCGAGAAGAAGATGGGCCTCAAGGTCTCCACGACCTGCGAGCTCACCTTCGGCGACGGCCCGGTCCCGGCCAGGGGCTGGCTGGTCGGCGAGGTGCACGACGGCATCGCCCAGATGTTCAAGGTCATCGAGCACGCCCGGATGTTCGTGGGCACCAAGGCGATCGCCACCCTGTCGGCGGGCTACCAGCAGGCGCTGGCGTTCGCCAAGGAGCGGGTGCAGGGCGCCGACCTCACCGCGACGTCGAAGGACGCCCCCCGGGTGACCATCACCCACCACCCCGACGTCCGCCGCTCGCTGATGCTGCAGAAGTCCTACGCCGAGGGCATGCGGGCGATGTACCTCTACGCGGCGAGCTTCCGCGACCGGGTCACCGAGGCCGAGGCCGCCGGCACCGCCGACAGCGAGGAGGCGCGGCTCGCCGCCCGCGTCAACGACCTGCTGCTGCCGGTGGTCAAGGGCTTCGGCTCGGAGCGGGCCACCCAGCTGCTCACGCAGGAGTCGCTGCAGACCCTGGGCGGCTCGGGCTACCTGCAGGACTACCCGATCGAGCAGTACATCCGGGACTCCAAGATCGACACCCTCTACGAGGGCACGACGGCGATCCAGGGCCAGGACTTCTTCTTCCGGAAGATCGTCAAGGACGGCGGCGTCGCGCTGACCTGGCTGGCCTCGCAGATCCAGGCCACCATCGACGCCGAGGCCGGCAACGGCCGGCTCAAGGAGGAGCGGGCGCACCTCGCGACCGCCCTCGGCGAGGTCCAGGCCATGCTCACCGCCATGTTCGGGCAGCTCACCGGCGCCCAGCAGGACACGACCAGGCTCTACGAGGTCGGCCAGAACACCAGCCGGCTGCTGCTGGCCGTCGGTGACCTGGTCACCGCGTGGCTGCTGGTCCGCCAGTCCGAGGTGGCGCTGGCCGCCCTGGCCGGCGAGGTGGGCGAGAAGGACCGCCTGTTCTACGAGGGCAAGCTCGCCGCCACCCGGTTCTTCACCACCCAGGTGCTGCCGCGTCTGGCCGGCGAGCGGGCGATCGTCGAGGCCACCGACAACGCGCTGATGGAGGTCCCCGAGGGCGCGTTCTGACGACGGACCACCCTCCTCCCCACGGCTGTCGGCCGTCGTCCCCTCGGGGGGACGGCGGCCGTCGTCGTCTCGGCACCTCGACGGCGGCCGTTTCGCGGGGACGACGGCGGGCATGGCCTCCCGCGACAGCGCCGTCGGACAGGAGGCACCATGACCGACCCGCAGGGCAGTGACCGCATCCAGCAGGGCGTCCCGACCGCGTCGGGCTCCGGCGACAACAGCAGCACCGGGACCGGCTTCGACGACGTCCCCCTCACCCGCGACGAGGCCCTCGAGCGGGACGCCGCCTCCGGCGACGACCTGCCGGCAGGCGCTGACAGCGACATCGCCCGGGCCCGGACGGACGGCCCGTCCGGCGAGGTCCCGGGACCCACGCCCCGTTCCGGAGGGAGATCGGACTGATGAGCGAGACGGACCACACCGGCTACCGCGAGTCCCCGGACACCACCGACGGCCCGGCCGCGAGCAACATGGTCGACGGCGTCACCGGCGAGGACCGGTCCGACGGCGGTGAGCAGGACACGACCCTCACCACCGACGACGACGCCCAGCGCGACGACTCCGTGGTGCGCGGCGGCAACGAGGCCAGCTAGACCGGCACACGCCACGGGGCGCCCCCGATCCCGGATCGGAGGCGCCCCGTGGCGTGTGCGCTGCGGTCAGACCCGGGCGGCCGCCCGGTCCGCCGTCTCGACGGCGTCGTCCGCGGCGAGGTCGCGGACGCGGGTCTCGCCGTAGGCGAGGACCGCCACGAGCGTGACGACGGCGCAGACGGCCAGGTAGACGGCCACGCGGGTCGGGCTCGGGTCCTCGAAGCTGCCGAGCAGGGCGACCGCGATGAGCGGTGCGGGCGCGCCGGCGACCAGCGAGGCCAGCTGGGCGCCGATGGAGACGCCGGTGTAGCGGGCCTTGGTGCCGAACAGCTCGGCGAAGAACGCCGCCTGCGGGCCGTACATGGCGCCGTGGAAGAGCAGGCCCACGATCAGCGCCAGCACGACGAGGGCGAAGCTCCCGGTGTCGAACAGGCCGAACAGGGCGAAGCCCCAGATGCCGGTGCCGGCGGCGCCGAGGAGGTAGACCGGCCGGCGGCCGACGCGGTCGGAGAGCGCGCCCCACAGCGGGATGGTCACCAGGTGCACCGCGGACGCGATCAGCAGCGCGTTCAGGGCGAACGAGGCGTCCAGGCCGAGCGCCTTGGTGAGGTAGGCCGTGGTGAACGCCGTGAGGATGTAGAAGGCGACGTTCTCGGCGATGCGGGCGCCCATGGCGACGAGCACCTCGCGCTTGTAGCGCTTGAGGACGACGGCGATCGGCGCCTGCTCGGCCGCGCCGGTCTCCCGGGCCTTCGCCTCGGCGACGCGCTGCGCCTCGAGGAACACCGGCGACTCGCTGACCGCCAGCCGCACCCACAGGCCGACCAGGATGAGCACGGCCGAGAGCAGGAACGGGATGCGCCAGCCCCAGGACTCGAAGGCCGCGTCGGACTGGAACGCGGCCAGCAGCGCGAGCACGGCGGTGGAGAGGAGCTGGCCGGCGGGCGCCCCGGCCTGCGGCCAGGAGGCCCAGAAGCCGCGGTTCTCGGGCCGGCCGTGCTCGGAGACGATGAGGACGGCGCCGCCCCACTCGCCGCCGAGGGCGAAGCCCTGCACCAGGCGGAGGAACACCAGCAGCAGCGGGGCGAGCGCGCCGACGGTCGCGTAGGTCGGCAGCAGGCCGATGGCGAAGGTGGCGCCGCCCATCATGAGCAGCGAGACGACCAGCAGCTTCTTGCGGCCGACCCGGTCGCCGAAGTGGCCGAAGACCAGCGCGCCGATGGGGCGGGCCGCGAAGCCGATGGCGTAGGTGCCGAAGGCCAGCAGCACGGCGGCGAAGTCGGAGGAGTCGGGGAAGAACAGCGGGCCGAAGACGAGCGCGGCGGCCGAGCCGTAGAGGAAGAAGTCGTACCACTCGACGGTGGTGCCGATGATGCTCGCACCGACGACGCGGCCGAAGCTCCGTCTCTGGTGGGTCTGGGTGGGTGCGGACACGCGGTTCTCCTCGGTGGACGGATCCGGACCCGGTCGACGCTAGGAAGCGCCCGGGGGTCTGCCCATGTGCCGGAGGCCAGTTCTGTGAACCAGGTCATGTGGTCCGCGGACATGTCCCGGCCCCGACCGGTGCCCCGACGGGCGGGAACCCCCGGTGTGGGCGGCACCCACCCCCGAGGCCGGAGGTGTGTGGGCCGCCGCCGTGGGAGGGGCCGCACCCGCGGCCTAGCGTCGCCGCCATGAGCGCGGAGGACCTCGAGGGACGGCGGGCGATGGTGACCGGCGGGGGGTCGGGCATCGGCCGCGCGGTCGCCGCCCGGCTGGCCGAGGCCGGCGCCGCGGTGGTCGTCGTCGACCGGGACGGCGCGGCGGCCGAGGAGGTGGCCCGCACCGTGGGCGGCAGCGCCGTCGCCGTCGACCTGTCCGACCTGGCCGCCGTCGACGCGCTCGACCTCGACGTCGACGTGCTGGTCAACAACGCCGGCTTCCAGCACGTCGCGCCGCTGCACGAGTTCCCCGTCGAGGTGTTCTCCACCATCCAGCGGCTCATGGTCGAGGCGCCGTTCCGCCTGGTCCGCGGCGCGCTGCCGCACATGTACCGGCGCGGCTGGGGCCGGGTGGTCAACGTCAGCTCGGTGCACGGGCACCGGGCGTCGGCGTTCAAGTCCGCCTACGTCACCGCCAAGCACGCGCTCGAGGGCCTGTCGAAGGTGGTCGCGCTCGAGGGCGCCCCGCACGGGGTCACCTCCAACTGCGTGGCCCCGGCCTACGTGCGGACGCCGCTGGTCGAGGGGCAGATCGCCGACCAGGCCCGCAGCCACGGGATCTCCGAGGACGAGGTCGTCGAGCAGGTGATGCTCGCGCCGGCGGCGCTCAAGCGGCTGATCGAGCCGGCCGAGGTCGCCGACGCCGTCGCCTGGCTGTGCTCCCCCGCCGCGGCCTCGGTCACCGGCACCTCGCTGCTCATGGACGGCGGGTGGACCGCCCACTGATGGCCCGGCCGGTGACAATGCCGGTCGTGGCCCGGACCGCAGCGCTGCCCGCCGACGGCCCCGGCCGCGCGCCCCGGGTCCCCTCGGCGGCCGCCGAGTACCTGCAGATGGTCCTCGACGACGCCGCGGCCATCGAGTACGAGGGCCCGCTGGTGCGCGCCCGGGCCGCGGGCGCCGACCCGGCCACGCTCGCCGAGCTGGAGCAGGTCCGGCTGCTGGCCCTGCAGGTACGCGCCGCCTTCGCCGCGCGCCGCCGGCGGGAGTCGGAGCTGTCGGCGCTGTTCGACACCGCCAGCGACCTCGCCACGCTGCGCGGCGTCGACTCGGTGCTCACCGCGATCGTCCGCCGCGCCCGCCAGCTGCTGGGCACCGACGTCTCGTACCTGACGCTCAACGACGACGCCCACGGCGACACCTACATGCGGGTGACCGACGGCTCGGTGTCCGCGCGCTTCCAGGCGCTGCGGCTGCCGATGGGCGAGGGGCTGGGCGGGCTGGTCGCCCAGACGGCCGCGCCCTACGCGACGGCGAGCTACTTCACCGACGCCCGGTTCCACCACACCGACGACATCAACGGCGGCGTCCGCGAGGAGGGCCTGGTCGCCATCCTCGGCGTGCCGCTGATCCGCGGGTCGCAGGTCATCGGGGTGCTCTACGCCGCCGACCGCGCCGAGCGGACCTTCGACCGGTCCGAGGTGGCGCTGCTCGGCTCGCTGGCCGCGCACGCCGCGATCGCACTGGACAACGCGCGGCTGCTGGAGGAGACCCGGGCCGCCCTGGAGGAGCTGTCGGCGGCCACCCGGGAGCTGCGGGAGCACACCGAGTCGGTGGAGCGGGCGGCGGGCGCGCACGACCGGTTCATCGACGTCGTGCTGCGCGGGGGCGGCGTCGAGGGTGTGGCCGCGGCCGTGACCGACGCGCTGGGCGGGCGGATCACCGTGATCGACGAGGAGGGCCGCCCGTCCCCCGCGGCCGACGGCGGCGGCGCGCTCCCGCCGGACCCCGCCGGTGCGCTGGCGCTGGCCCGCTCCACCGGCCGCACCGTGCGCGACGGCGACTGGTGGACCGCGGCGGTGACCGTGGGCAGCGACCTGCTCGGCGGGCTGGTGCTGCAGCGCGAGGGCGACCTGTCCGACGCCGACCAGCGCATCCTCGAGCGCGCCGCGCTGGTCACCGCGCTGCTGCTGCTCATCCGGCGCACCGCCGGCGAGGCCGAGGGGCGGGTGCGCGGGGAGCTGCTCGACGAGCTGCTGACCGTGCCGCTGCGCGACCCCGACGGCCTGCGCGAGCGCGCCCGCCGGCTGGGCACCGACCTGGACCGGCCGGCGTCGGTCGTCGTCGTCCGGGTGGAGGAGCGCTGCCGCGGCCGGGCGCTGGCCGCCGCCGCGCACCTGGCCGCGACCCGCGGCGGGCTCGCCGGGGTCCGCGACGGCCGCGTCGTCCTGTGCCTGCCCGACCTCGCGCCGGGAGGGGCGGCCGCGCTGGTGCGCCGGGAGGTCGCCGCGGCGGTCGGGCGGCCGGTCACCGCCGGCGGCGCCGGGCCCGCGCCCGGCCCGGCCGCGGTGGCCGGCGCGTGGGCCGAGGCCGCGCGGTGCGCCTCGACGCTGGAGGCGCTGGGCCGCACCGGGGAGTCGGCGAGCGCGGACGAGCTGGGCTTCGTCGGCCTGCTGGTGGGCGAGGGCCGCGACGTGCCCGGCTTCGTGCAGGCCACGCTGGCGCCGGTGCTCGACTACGACGCCCGCCGGGGCACCGACCTGGTGGCCACGCTGCGGGCCTGGTTCGACACCGGCGGCTCCCCCGCGCGGGCGGCCGAGGTGCTCAACGTGCACGTCAACACGGTCACCCAGCGGCTGGACCGGGTCGGCCGGCTGCTGGGCCGCGACTGGTCGGCGCCGGAGCGGGCGCTGGAGGTGCAGCTGGCGCTGCGGCTGCACCGGCTGACCACCACCGAAGGCGCGGACGTCTGACCGGTCAGCCCGGGGAGAAGCCGCCCGGGATGATGGTGTTCACGACGTCCCGCCGCCTGCCGCAGCGCCGGCACACCTTCTGGTCGGGGCCGCGCAGCCGCTCGTCGTCGGGGTGGCGCTGGACGTAGGCGTGCATCCCCAGGCGGCACCGCAGGGGCTTCGGAGTGGTCCGCGCGTCGCCGGCCATGGCGGTCGCCTCCCTCGTCGCAGACCCCCAGGCTGGCACCGTCCCGTCCCGTCCCGTCCCCGGCCGGTGGGCCGGAGGACCCTCCTACCCTGGTCCGGTGACCGCCGTCCTCCCCTGTCTGCCGGCGGCCGCGTGGACGGCGCGGGCGGCCGCGCACGACGCGCGGGTGGAGCGGTGGACCGCGCCGCACCGCGACCGCCGTCGCCGGGGCGAGAAGCACCCCGTGCTGGACTTCCTGTTCACCTACTACTCGGAGACGCCGTCGCGGCTGCGCCGGTGGCACCCGGGCCCGGGCGTCGCGCTGGCGCCGTCGGCGGAGGGCCCGGCGCCGCACGCGGCCTGGCGCTGGTACGCGACCGGCTACGACGGCACCGTGCGGCTCGACGTCGCGGCCTACCTGGCCGACCGCGCGCCGACCGTCCGCTTCGTGCGGGACCTGCTCGCCGCCACCGCGTCCCGGCCGGCGCAGACCGGCTGCTTCGGGCTGCACGAGTGGGCGATGGTGCACCGCGCCGACGAGCGGCGGCACGCGGTCCCGCTGCGGCTGGGGCGGGCGGGCACCGACGCCGTCGTGGAGGCGCACGCGATCCGGTGCAGCCACTTCGACGCGTTCCGGTTCTTCACGCCGTCCGCCGTCGGGCTCAACCGGCTGCGGCCGACGCGGGAGACCCAGGTCGCGATGGAGCAGCCGGGCTGCCTGCACGCGACGATGGACCTCTACAAGTGGGCCTACAAGCTCTCCCCCGCGGTGCCCGGCGAGCTGGTGGCGGACTGCTTCGAGCTCGCCGTCGAGGTGCGCGAGCTGGACATGCGGGCCTCGCCCTACGACCTCGCCGACCGCGGCTACGCGCCGGTGCGGATCGAGACCGCCGAGGGCAAGGCGGAGTACGTCGCCGCGCAGCGGGGCTTCGCCGAGCGCGCCGCCCCGCTGCGCCGGCGGCTGGTCGAGGTCTGCGACGCGCTGCTGGCGTCCTAGCTCACCGCAGAGCGTCCTGGCTCACGGTCGACGGTGAGCCAGGACGCAGCACGATCAGCCCGGCTGATCGTGCTGCGGTGCCCGCGTCAGACGCCGTCGCGGGGGCCGGCCGCGCCGACGCCCACCCCCCGGGACGCCGTCTCCCGCAGCTGCTCGACCACCCGGCCCGGCGGCGGGGTCTCCCCGCCGGCGGGCGCCGAGGGACGGCGGCCCGAACGGCGCTCGCGCAGCCGGGCGACCAGGCCGGCGATGCCGCCGGGCACGAAGAAGACGACCACCACGAACAGCGAGCCGAGCAGGAACAGCGGCTCCGACAGCGGCACCCGCAGCCAGGCCGGCAGGTCCTGCACGGCGGGCGAGGAGGCGAGGTCGGTGAGCCGGCTGTCGAGGTAGGTGTAGAGGACGCCGCCGAGCACCGCGCCCCACCGGCTGCCCGCGCCGCCGAGCACCACCATGACCAGCAGGCCGAGGGTGAAGTCGGCGGTCGTCGTGCGGGGCGTGGAGCCGCCGAGCAGCAGCAGGTGCACCACCCCGCCGAACGCGGCCAGCAGGCCGGCGAGGACGAAGACGACCAGCTTGAACGAGTAGGGGCGCAGGCCCAGCACCTCGACGCGGCGCTCGTTCTCCCGGATCGCCTGCCACACCCGCCCGGCCCGCGAGCCGGTCACCCACGCCACGACGACGTAGACGACGGCGAGGTAGGCCAGCGCCAGCCAGTACAGGTTGACGGTGTTGAGCACGCCGACGAACGCGTCGGGCACGTTCGAGCGGTCCAGCGCCAGGCCCTCCTCGCCGCCGGTCAGGCCGCCGGGGTCGCGCAGGACGACGATCGACCCGACCTGCGCCATGGCCAGCGTGACCATCGAGAAGGCGATGCCCGACACCCGCAGCGCCACCCCGCCGACCAGCAGCGGCAGCGCGATGCCGACGACGGTGGTCAGCGCGAGCGCCGCGCCCAGGCCCCAGCCGAGCTCGGTGAGCGCCAGGTTGGCCACGTACGTGCCGCCGGCGAAGTAGAGCGCGTGCCCGAACGACAGCAGCCCGGTGAACCCGAACAGCAGGTCGTAGGACAGCGCCACCCCGCCGAACACCAGGCACAGCGCCAGCAGCTGGAGCGTGCCGGGGCTGTTGAGGACGCCGTCGAACAGGCCGGGGACCTGCAGCGTGGAGTAGGGCAGGACCGCCAGGACGACGAGGACGACCAGCGGCGCCAGCCGCGTCAGCTTCCGGCTCATGCCACCCTCGCGGTCAGCCCGCCGGGGCGGGTCAGCAGGACGACGGCGAGCAGCAGGACGACCGACAGGTCCCCCACCCCACTGGCCGCGTAGTAGTTGGCGAACTGCTGCACCAGCCCGACGAGGACCGCGGCCACCGCGGCGCCGGTGATCGAGCTCATCCCGCCGATGACGACGACGATGAAGGCGAAGATCAGCAGCGAGGTGCCCTGACCCGGCGAGATCGAGCCGAGGTAGACGCCGCCGAGCGCGCCGGCCAGCGCGGCGAACGCGCCGCCGATGGCGAAGACCAGCGTGAACGCCCGCCGCACGTCGATGCCGAGCGCGGTCACCATCGAGCGGTTCTCCACGCCGGCGCGGATGACCAGGCCGAAGCGGGTGTAGCGGAGGAAGGCCAGCACGGCCAGCAGCACGACGACGGCGCTGCCGATGAGCAGGAAGCGGTCGTTGGGCACGCTGGCGCCGAGGACGGACGTCGTGGCCTTGGCCCAGGCGGGCGCCGGGAACGGCCGCGGGTCGGCACCCCAGATCGCCCGCACCAGCGCGACCAGCGCCAGGCTCAGCCCCACGGTGACCAGTACCTGCTCGATGTGCCGCTCGTAGAGCGGGCGGATGAGCAGCAGCTCGATCAGCGCGGCGACTCCCGTGCCGACGGCGACGCCGAAGGCGACGGCGAGCGCGAAGCCCCACCCGCCGGACCCGGCGCCGGGCAGGTTCTCCGACGCCCACCAGGTGCCGTAGGCGCCGATGGTGAGGAAGGCACCGTGGGCGAAGTTGAGCACGCCCATGAGCCCGAAGATCAGCGAGAGGCCGGAGGCGACGAGGAAGTACAGCGCCGCCAGGCCGAGGCCCGTGACGGTCAGGAGCACCACGGTGCTCATGCGCCGGCCTCGCTGGCGCTCGTCCGGTGCATGCGCACCCGTGGCCCCGTCTCCGGTGGGCTCGCGAGCTCGCCCACTGCGTGCGCACCCCCGCTCGTGGCCACGCCGAGCAGCTCGCGGGTGCGGTCGGCGTCGGCGAGCAGCTCCGGTGCCGACCCGCTCCACACCGCGCGCCCCTGGTCGACGACGACGGCGTCGGTGGCCATGCGGCGCACCACGGACAGGTTCTGCTCGACGAGCAGCACCGTCACCTCCTCGGCGGCGCGGGCGAGCACGTCGGCGACCTCGGCGACCAGCAGCGGCGCCAGGCCCTTGGTCGGCTCGTCGACGAGCAGCAGCTGGTTGTCGTTGAGCAGCAGCCGGGCGATCGCCACCATCTGCTGCTGGCCGCCCGAGAGGGTCCCGGCCAGCTGCCGGCTGCGCTTCGCGAGCTCCGGGAAGAGCTCGTACACGCGGTCGTGGTGGTGGGCGCGGTCGCGCCGCTCGGCCAGCGTGAGGTTCTCGGCGACGGTCAGCCCGCCGAAGACCTCGCGGTCCTCGGGGGCGTAGCCGACGCCGAGCCGGACGACGTCGTGGGTGCGCCGGCCCGACAGCCGGTGCACGCGGCCGGCGGCGTCGGTGAGCTCGATGCGGCCGGTCGAGGGCACCAGGCCGAGCACCGACCTGACCGTCGTCGTCTTGCCCGCGCCGTTGCGGCCGAGCAGCGCGGTCACCCCGCCGCGGCGGACGGTGAGGTCGACCCCCTGCAGGATGTGCGACCCCGAGAGCCGGACGTGCACGTCGGAGAGCCGGAGCAGCACCGGCCGGTCGGCGGCGGTCACAGCTGGTCCCCCAGGTAGGCCTCCTGGACGACGGGGTCGGCGGTCACCCGCGCCGGGGTGTCCAGCGCGAGCAGCGAGCCGTGGTGCATGACGGCGACCCGGTCGGCGAGGCCGAGCAGGACGTCCATGTGGTGCTCGACCATGAGCACCGTCCGGCCCTCCTCGCGGTGCACGTCGGCGATGACCTGCGTGAGGCCGGCGACCTCCCCGGTGCTGACGCCGGCCATCGGCTCGTCGAGCAGCACGACGGCGGGGTCGGTGGCCAGCAGGATCGCCAGCTCCAGCTTGCGCTTGTCGCCGTGGGAGAGGGACCCGGCGAGCGCGTCGCCACGGGCGGCCAGGTCCACCCGGGTCAGCGCCCGCTCGGCCACCTCGAACGCCGGGTCGGAGGCGCGGACCCGCTGCCAGGGCCGCAGGCTGCCGCCGAGCCGGGCCTGCGCCGCCAGGCGCACGTTCTCCCGGACGCCCAGGCCCGCGAACACCGACGAGGACTGGAAGGTCCGGCCCAGGCCCCGGCGGGCCCGCGCGGCGGGGCTCGCGCCCGTGATGTCCGCGCCGTCGAGGGTGATCGTCCCGGCGGTGACCGGCAGCAGGCCCGAGAGCAGGTTGAACAGCGAGGTCTTGCCCGCTCCGTTGGGCCCGATGACGGCGACGAACTCACCGGGGGCGACGTCGAGGGAGACGTCGGAGACGATGACCGCGCCGCCGATCGCGCAGGTCAGGCCGGCCACCCGGAGCACCGGCTCGCCCGCGGGGCGGGCGGCCGGTGCCGGGGCGGGGAGGGACGTGGTCACTGCCCGGTCCTCGCAGGGGCGTCCGGGTCAGGAGGTGGCGACCGGCGGCGCGGTGGCCTCCGGGTCGAGGGTCTCGACGAGCACCGGGACCAGCTGGTCGCCCTGCTGCTCCAGGCGGGCCTGGAACATCGGCTGCAGGAGCGCGTGGTCCTCCTCGCGGATGGTCAGCTCGCCCTTGACGCCGTCGAACTGCCAGCCCTCGAGCGCGTCGACCATGGCGCCGACGTCGTCGCCGCCCTCCTGGAGCGCGTGCACCACCATCTGCGCGGCGGTGAAGCCGTCCGGGGTGAACAGGTCGACCGTGCCGCCGGCCTCCTCGACCCGCTCGGTCATCGCCTGGCTGACCTCGTTGTCGACGGCCTCGGCGAAGAAGTGCGACAGGTAGTCGATCTGCGTGGCCTGCGCGCCGTAGGTGGCGTAGCTGGCGCGGATGTCCAGGCCGGTGACGACGGTGGTGGAGTCGAGCACGCCCTGCTGGCCCATCGCCTGCCACATGGCCGGCGCGGTCTCCCCGGCCCAGGCGACGAAGACCAGGTCGGCACCGGCGTCGCGGGCCTGGGAGGCGAACGGGGTGAAGTCGGTGGCGCTGGCCGGCACCAGCAGCGGGGTGACGGTGGCCCCGGCCTCGCCGAGCACGGCGGTCACGGCGCCGACGTTGGCCTGGCCGAAGGCGCTGTCCTGGGCGAAGACCAGCACGGTCTTGCCCTGCGCGTCCCCGATGAACGACTGCGCGGTGAGGATGTCCTGGTAGGTCTGCCGGCCCGACCGGAAGGTGTTGTCGTTGACGCCGGTGACCGCGTCGGTGGCGGCGGGCCCGGAGATGAACAGCACGTCGTTCTGCTCGGCCAGCGGCGCGACCTGGGTGGCCACGCCCGAGGCGGTGGACCCGGCGAGCACCTGCACGCCCTGGCCGATGAGGTCGGTGGCCTCGGCGACGGCCTTGGCCGGGTCGCCGGCGTCGTCGCGCTGGACGACCTCGATCGGCCGGCCGTCGACCTCGCCGGTGCCGTCGGTGGCGTAGTCCAGGCCGGCCTCGAAGCCCTGCAGGTACTGCCCGCCGTAGGTGGCCAGCGGCCCGGTGGAGGAGAAGACGAGCCCGACCCGGATCGGCTCGCCCTCGCCGCCGCCGTCCCCGCCGCTCCCGCCCGAGGAGGCGGCGGTGGGGCTGCCGCAGGCGGCGACCGACAGGGCCAGCGCGGCGCCCGTGGCGAGGACGGCGGTCCGGGACCGGTGGCGGGGACGCGACATGGCGAGCTCCTCGATGTGTGCGACGGTGCGCGGTTGCTGCTCCGGACGGTCCCGTCCGGCGTGGTCTGGACCACACCGTAGGGAGACGGTCACGGGCTGCCCATGTCGCGATCCCCCACAGCCACACCCGCACCTGTGGTGACGCAGCACACGTCCCCGGCCGGCACGGGCCGTCCACCGGGGGGCCGTACCGTCGGAGGGGTGACCTCGACCTCCGGTGACGTGCGCACCGACCGCTGGCTGCGGCTCGACGGGACGACCAACACGCGCGACCTGGGCGGCCTGCCCACCACCGACGGCGGCGTGACGGCGTTCGGCCGCGTGCTGCGCAGCGACAACCTGCAGACCCTCAGCGACGACGACGTCCGGCGGCTGGTGGAGGACCTGCGGCTGCGCGAGGTGATCGACCTGCGCACCACCGCCGAGGTGCTGCTCGAGGGCCGCGGCCCGCTGCGCGCGGTCCCGGAGGTCACGCACCGGCACTTCAGCCTGCTGCCCGAGCGGGGCCACCACACCGACGTGTTCGCCGTCGAGGAGGACGAGGTCCCCGACCTGCCGGCCGACTGGGCCGAGACGGTGCTGCCGCGGCAGACCACCGAGGCCGACGAGGTCGAGCCGCCGGCGGTGCGCTCCTACCTCGGCTACCTGCACCACCGCCCCGAGAACGTGCTGGCGGCACTGCGGGCGATCGTCGCGAGCGACGGCGCCGCGGTCGTGCACTGCGCGGCGGGCAAGGACCGCACGGGCGTCGTCGCGATGTTCTCCCTGGCCGTGGCCGGGGTGCCCGACGAGGAGATCGTCGCCGACTACGCGCTGACCGCCGAGGTCATCGAGGCCCTGGTGGCGAAGCTGCGGCAGTCGCCGACGTACGCCGACGACATGACCCGCCGCGACGTCGCCAGCCACACGCCGCGGGCGGCGACCATGCGCCGGCTGCTGGAGATCCTGGGCGAGCGGCACGGCGGGCCGCTGGGCTGGCTCGACGAGCACGGCTTCGGCGCCGCCGAGCAGGCCGCGCTGCGGGCCCGCCTCCGGGACTAGTCCGCCGTCCGCGGGGCCGGGGCCGACGGGCGGTCGCGGTGCTTGTGCCGGTACATGGCCGCGTCGGCCTCCCGCAGCAGCCGCTCGGCGTCCCCGCCGGGGCCGGTGTGCACGGCGACGCCGGTGCTCGTGCCGACCGCCGCGGGGACGCCGTCGAGACGGAACGGCTCGGTGAAGGCCGCCGCCACCCGGCCGACGACCGCCTCGGCGTCGGCCGGTGCGGCCAGCCGGGGCAGCAGGACGGCGAACTCGTCGCCGCTGAGCCGGCCGACGGTGTCGCCGGGGCGCACCGCGGCGCGCAGGCGGGCCGACACCTGGCGCAGCAGCTCGTCGCCGGCGGCGTGGCCGAGGCTGTCGTTGACCGCCTTGAACTGGTCGAGGTCGCAGAAGAGCACGCCGACGGAGCCGGTGGGCGCGACGGCGGCCAGCGCGGCGGCCAGCCGGTCGCGGAACAGCACCCGGTTGGGCAGCCCGGTGAGCGCGTCGTGGGTGGCCTGGTGCCGGACGGTCTCCAGCAGCCGGGCCTTCTGCAGCGCGGTGGAGGCCTGGTCGCCGACGCCGCGCAGCCGGGCGAGGACGTCGGCGTCGAGGGCCTGGCTGACCTCGCCGTCGGCCCAGCTGGCGGTGACCACGCCGAGGAAGGCGGTGCCCGCGAGCAGCGGGACGGCGACGACGTCGGTGAGGTGCAGGGCGGCGAGCAGGTCGCGCATCGGGGCGCTGGCGCCGGTCGCGCTGACCACCCGGGGCTCGCGGTCGGTGAGGATGCCGAAGACCTCGGGCACGTCCCCGGCCCGCAGGGCCGCCGACCGCAGGACCTCCTCCTGCTCCGGGGACAGCCCGGCACAGGACTCCGCCCGCAGCACGCCCGCGGCCGGGTCCCAGAGCAGGACACCGGAGCTGCCGCAGCCGACGATGCCGGGCAGCGCCCGGGCGACGACGGCGCAGACCTCCGCCGCCTCGCCCGCCTGGGCCAGGCCGTGCGCCAGCTCCAGGAGGGCGCCGGCCCGGCGGGCCTCCAGCCGGCTGTCCTCGAGGGCCAGCACGAGGTCGAGGGCGGCCGCGGCGTGCCCGGCGTAGGCGGCGAGCATGGCCCGCTCGTCGCCGAGCCCGCCTTCGCCGGCGCGGTGCAGGGCGGCCAGCCGGCCGTGGGTCCGGCGGGCGGAGGCGACGTCGACGGTCACCGCTCCCGGGCCCAGGTCGTCGCCGGCGAGCAGCCGGGCGACCAGCGGCGGGACCTCGTCGGGGGCCAGGCCCGAGCTGTGCACGAGCGGGGCGCCGCCGCGCGGGGAGGAGACGGCGAGCAGGTAGGCGGGGGCGAGGACGGCGGCGGCCGCGCGGTCCACGATCCGCCGCAGGACCGTCTCGAGGTCCCCGCCCTCGACCAGATCGGTGGCCGCCGACTGCAGGCTGCGGACCTGCTGGCGCAGCGCCACCAGCTCGGGATCGGTCGCGTCCGTGCCGCGGCGGCGGCGCGGCCACCGGCCGCGGCGCTCCCAGGTCAGGTGGTAGACGCAGGCCGCGGCCCCCGAGGACTCGCACTCCTCGTGGACGACGGTGGCCGGGGCCAGGCCGAAGATGGTCGGCACCATGCTGATGAGCCCGCGCGCGTAGTCGCAGTCCAGCCGCGAGTGCACGTAGCCCGCGTGCAGCCGGTAGCGCAGGGTCGCGGACGTGGCGTCGGACCGCAGCACCTCCATCGTGGAGGTGGTGGTGAAGTTGGCGACCGCGCGCGGCAGCCGGGCGAACACCTGCCGCGGTGAGCCCATGGCCCGCACGAGGACGACCAGGCTGGGGTTCATCCCGGTCCGCAGGGACTCCGCGCCGATGCGGTACATGGCGCCGGGGTCGCCGAGCACCTCGGTGGCCGCGGTGAACAGGCGGATCCGGGTGTCGTAGCTGGTCCACGTCGCGGGCCGGGACAGCTCGGCGGCCGTGTACGGCACGCCCGCGCGGCGCAGCACCTCCTCGACCGCCTCGTCGCCGCCGTGCTGGCGGACGGAGGCGAGGACCAGCCCGGTGGTGGCACCCGACGTCTCACGGGCCTCCACCGGGGGGACGGCCCCGTCCGCGGGCCCTGCTGTGCTCACGCGGGGACGATCGGCACGCGGGGCCGCCGGGTTGAGCGGGGCGACGCGGTCCGGGGCGCCACTCCCCCGTGCGGGGGACCGCCCCCGGACAGCAGTCGGCCCCGGGCTGCGGGAGCAGACCGGGGCCGTGCAGTCACGCCGCAGGTGAGCTGCGAGGGCGGCCTCCCTGCAGGGGCCCGCCGCGAGGTGCGAGCGGTGGGGGGGCAGGGAGGTCCTTCGTCAGAACCCGCGCGTGTAGAACGAGTTGCTGTTGGCCATGGTGAGCAGCTCGTCGCGCATCGCGGGGCTGCTGCTGCGGGCGAGGGCCCGGTCGATGGCCCGCCGCGTGCGAGCCGCCTGCCGACGCTGCCGCCAGGTGGTCCCGATGGACATGTCCGTGTCTCCTCTTCGGTGCTCTCGTCGTCGTGCACCTGTAGTAAAGCAGGTGACAACCTGAGTATTCCGAAGGATCGCAGGGTGTGTCACGAACTACCCGACGATCGTTCACCCAGGAGGGTGGGATCGGTCAGGATCCGACGGCGTGGCGGGCACGCCGGCAGGAGTCGCGTCAGGCGCGGGCGAGGACCGCCCGCGCGGCGGCCCGGCCGGCCCGCGGGTCGTCGGCGGCCAGCGCGGCGGCCGCGGCCTCCCGGCAGGCGGCGAGGTCGACCGTGGCCAGCCGCGCCCCGACCCCGGCGACGGCGGAGCCGGCGCAGGACAGCGACGTGATGCCCAGGCCGACGAGGACGCAGGCGAGCAGCGGGTCGGCCGCCGCCTCGCCGCAGACGCCGACCGGCTTGCCGGCCCGCCGGCCCGCGGCCGCGGTCAGCTCCACCAGGGCCAGCAACGCCGGCTGCCACGGGTCGGTGAGGTCGGCCAGGTCGGCGGAGAGCCGGTCGGCGGCCAGCGCGTACTGCGACAGGTCGTTGGTGCCGATGGACAGGAAGTCGACGTGCCGGAGCACCCGGTCGGCCAACAGGGCCGCCGAGGGCACCTCGACCATGACGCCGGGCACCAGGCCGCGCTCGCGCACCCGGGCGGCGAAGTCCGCGGCCTCGGCCTCGGTGGCGACCATCGGCGCCATCACCCAGGGCGTGGCGCCGGTGCGGCGGGCGGCCTCGGCGACGGCGTCGAGCTGGCGGTCGAGCAGGCCGGGGTCGCGGCGGGCCACCCGCAGGCCGCGGACGCCGAGCGCGGGGTTGGCCTCCTCGGGCGGCGTCGCGAACTCCAGCGGCTTGTCCGAGCCGGCGTCGAGGGTGCGCAGCACCACCCGGCGGCCGGCCGCGGCCTCGAGGACGTCGGCGTAGCCGCGCGCCTGCTCCTCGACGGTCGGCTCGGCGGCCCGGCCGAGGAAGGCGAGCTCGGTGCGGAACAGGCCGACCCCCTCGGCGTGCGCGGCCAGCGCCGCGCGGGTGCCGTCGCCGTCCTGCACGTTGGCCAGCACGGGGACCGCGACGCCGTCGCGCGTGGCGGCCGGCCCCTGGTAGCCGGCCAGCGCCTCGGCCGCGCGGCGGGCGGCGTCGAGCTGGCCGGCGGCCACCGCCGGGTCGGGGTCGACGGTGACGGTGCCCTCCTCGGCGTCGAGCAGCACGGTCGCGCCGGCGGGGACGGCGTCCAGCCCCTCCACCGCGACGACGAGGGGCAGGCCCAGCTGCCGGGCGATGATCGCGGTGTGGCTGGTGGTCCCGCCCAGGCGGGTGGCCAGCCCGACGATGCGGGCGGGGTCGAGGCCGGCGGTGTCGGCGGGCGCGAGGTCGTCGGCGAGGAGCACCGAGGGCCGCTCGGGCGCGGGGACGCCGGGCTCGCCCTGGCCGGTCAGCTCGGCGACGACGCGGTCGCGGACGTCGCGCACGTCGGTCACCCGCTCGGCCATGACGCCGCCCAGGGAGGTGAAGACGTCGACGAACTGCTGCGCCGCCTGCACCGTCGCCACCGCGGCGGGGACGCCGGCGCCGATCCGCTGCTCCACCGCGCCGAGCAGCCCCCGGTCGCGGGCCATGCCGGCGGTCGCCGACAGCACCTCGGCGGTCATCCCGGTCGCCGCGGCGGCGCGGTCGGCCAGGCGGCCCGCGACGGTCTCGGCGGCCGCTGTGAAGCGCGCCCGCTCCTCCTCCCGCGCGGGCTCCGGCAGCTCGTCGAACGCCTCGACGGGCAGCCGGACGGCGCCGGAGGGACGGACCACGGGACCGAGGACCACGCCGGGGACGACCGGGGTCCCGGTGAGCACGGTGCTGGCGGCGGTGGTGGTGGACATGCGGACCTCGCGTCGGTCGGAGGGATGTCGGTCGGGGACCTCGTCGTCCGTCGGTGACCACAATCACGAAAACGTGTTGACTTGTCAACGTAATCAACGTACAACCACAGAGACACAAGCCCGTTCCCACATGTTCGGGCACTGCCGCCGGCCTCCCGAGGATGCCGGGGACGACGACCGAGGGGGTCGACGGGTGTACGCCGAGGAGCGCCAGCAGGCCATCGCCACGCTGGTCGCCGAGCAGGGGCGGATCGCGGTCACCGCGGTGGCCGAGCAGTTCGGCGTCACCACCGAGACGGTGCGCCGGGACCTCGCCGTCCTCGAGCGGGCCGGTGTCCTGCGGCGGGTGCACGGCGGCGCCGTCCCCGCCGGGTCGCTGACGCTCATGGAGACGGCACTGGCCGAGCGCAACGCCACCCGCGCCGAGGCCAAGCGGAAGATCGCCTCGGCGGCGCTGGACCTGCTGCCCGGCCGCGGCGGCAGCCTGCTGCTCGACGGCGGCAGCACCACCGCCGCGCTGGCCGAGGCGCTGCCGCTGGACCGGTCGCTGTTCGTGGCCACCAACGCGGTGCCGATCGCCGCCCGGCTGGCCAACGCGCCGGGCGTGACCCTGCACCTGCTCGGCGGCCGCGTCCGCGGGCTCACCCAGTGCGCGGTCGGCGAGACGCCGGTGCGGGCGCTGGCCGAGCTGCGGGTCGACGTCGCCTTCCTCGGCACCAACGGCATCACCCCCGGCCACGGCCTGACCACCCCGGACGAGGCCGAGGCCTCGGTGAAGCGGGCGATGGTGCGCGCCGGGCAGCGGGTGGTCGTGCTCGCCGACAGCAGCAAGCTCGGCCGGGAACACCTGGTCCGTTTCGCCTCCCTCGACGACGTCGACGTCGTGGTCACCGACGACGGCGCCGACCCCGCGGCCCTCGACGAGCTGGACGCCGCGGGCGTCGAGGTCGTGGTCGCGTGAGCGGGGGACGGGTCGTCACCCTCACGGCGAACCCCAGCCTGGACCGGACGCTGGCCCTCCCCGGCCCGCTGGCGCGCGGCGAGGTGGCCCGCCTGGGCGCGAGCTCCACCGAGCCGGGCGGCAAGGGCGTCAACGTCGCCCGCGCGCTGACCGCCGCCGGCGCCGACGTCCTCGCCGTCGTGCCCGCCGACCCCACCGACCCGCTGGTCGCCGCGCTGCACGCGCTGCACCTGCCGCTGGTCACCGTCCCCACCGGCGCCCCGGTGCGCACCAACTACTCGCTCACCGAGCCCGACGGCACCACCACCAAGCTCAACGAGCCCGGCACCCCGCTCGACGCCGGCCTGCGCGCCGCGCTCGCCGCCGCCGTGGCCGCGGCCGCCGCGGGCGCCGACTGGGTGGTGCTGTCCGGCTCGCTGCCGCCCGGCACGCCCGAGGACTGGTACGCCGAGCTGGTCCGCGCCGTTCGCGGCACCGGGGCGCGGGTCGCCGTCGACACCTCCGAGGCGCCGCTGCGGGCGCTGCTCGCCGCGGGCCCGGCGTCCGCGCCGGACCTGCTCAAGCCCAACGCCGAGGAGCTGGCCCAGGTCGCCGGCACGACCGAGGCCGCGCTGCTCGCCGACCCCGCCGTCCTCCTCGCGGCGGTGCGGGCGCTGCACGCCGGCGGCGTCGGTGAGGTGCTGCTGACCCTGGGCGGTGCCGGCGCGGTGCTGTCCACGGCCGACGGCGTGTGGTCGGCGCGCGCGCCGCGGATCGCCGTCCGCAGCACCGTCGGCGCCGGCGACTCCAGCCTGGCCGGCCACCTGCTGGCCGACCTGGCCGGTACCCCGCCCGCCGAGCGGCTGCGCCGCGCGGTGGCCACCGGCTCGGCCGCCGCCGCGCTGCCGGGCTCCGCCGTCCCCACGCCGCAGCAGGTCCACCCGGACGCCGTCGAGGTGTCCCCCGGCCTGCCCGGCACCCCTCCCCTCCCCCAGCCCGTCCCGGCCGCCGGCCGCGACGTCCCCTGACGCCCCGGAAGGTCCGTCATGTCCGCACTCATCACGCCCGAGCTGGTCGTCCTCGACGCCGACCTCGGCTCCGACAAGGCCGCGGTCGTCCGCCGGCTGGCCGGCCTGGTGGCCGACGCCGGCCGGGCGACCGGCGCCGAGGCGCTCGCCGGTGACGCGCTCGCCCGCGAGGCGCAGGCCGCCACGGGCCTGCCCGGCGGCATCGCCATCCCGCACTGCCGGTCGGCCGCGGTCACCCAGGCGTCGCTGGCGTTTGCCCGGCTGGCCCCCGGGGTCGACTTCGGCGCCGCGGACGGCCCGGCCGACCTGGTCTTCCTCATCGCCGCGCCCGCCGCCGGCGACGCCGACCACCTCACCCTGCTCTCCGCGCTGGCCCGCGCGCTGGTCCGGCCGGACTTCGTGGCCTCGCTGCGGGCCGCGGGCTCGGCGGAGGACGTCGTCCGGCTGGTCGAGGAGGTCGTCGCCCCGCAGCCGGCGGCCGGCGCGACCGCGGCCGCCTCGGTCCCGGCCCCCGCCACCGCCCCGGCCGCCGCGGCACCGTCGGCCGCCCCCGCCGACGCTCCTGCCGCCGCCCCGGCCGCGCGGCGCAAGCTGGTCGCCGTCAGCGCCTGCCCGACCGGGATCGCGCACACCTACATGGCCGCCGACAAGCTCACCGCCGCGGCGCAGGCCGCCGGCGTCGACCTGGTGGTCGAGACCCAGGGCTCCTCGGGCGCCACCCCGCTGGACCCGGCGGTCATCCGCGACGCCGAGGCGGTCGTGTTCGCCGTCGACGTCGGCGTGCGGGACCGCGACCGGTTCGCCGGCAAGCCGGTCGTCCAGGCCGGCACCAAGCGCGCCATCAACGACCCCGACGGCATGATCCGCGAGGCGCTGGCCGCCGCCGACGACCCGAACGCCCGCCGCGTGCCCGGCGGCACCGGCGGTGAGGCCGCCGCGGCCGCCCCGGCCGGCCGGCCGAGCACCGGCGCGGAGATCCGCCGCTGGCTGCTCACCGGCGTCAGCTACATGATCCCGTTCGTCGCGGCCGGCGGTCTGCTCATCGCGCTGGGCTTCCTCTTCGGCGGCTACCAGATCGTCAGCACCGACCCCTCCACCGTCACGAGCGCGCCCGTGGAAGAGGGCAGCAGCTACGCCCTGAACTGGGTGCTCAACAACTCGTTCTTCGACCTGCCCAGCGCCTCCGGCGTCGAGGGCCTCAACGACGGCTTCTGGGGTTACCTCGGCGCGGTCTGCACCGTGCTGGGCCAGGCCGCGTTCGGCTTCCTCGTCCCCGCGCTCGCCGGGTTCATCGCGTTCGCCATCGCCGACCGCCCGGGCATCGTCCCCGGCTTCGTCGTCGGCGCCGTGTCGGTGACCGTGGGCGCCGGCTTCATCGGCGGCCTGGTCGGCGGCATCATCGCGGGCTTCGCGGCGAAGTGGATCGCCTCGTGGCGGCTGCCCGCCGGCGTCCGCGGCCTGCAGCCGGTCGTGATCATCCCGCTGCTGGCCACGCTGATCTCCAGCGGCCTCATGGCCGTCGTCCTCGGCCGGCCGCTGGCGCTCGCGCTGGAGGGCCTGGGCGACTGGCTCAACGGCCTGACCGGCAGCGCGGCGATCCTGCTCGGGATCATCCTCGGCCTGATGATGTGCTTCGACCTGGGCGGCCCGGTGAACAAGGCGGCCTACGTCTTCGCCACCACCGGCCTCACCGCCGCGATCTCCGGCGAGGGCGGCCAGCAGGAGCTGGTCATCATGGCGACCGTCATGGCCGCCGGCATGGTCCCGCCGCTGGCGATGGCGCTGAGCACCGTCATCCGGCCGAAGCTCTACACCCCCGCCGAGCGCGACAACGGCAAGGCGGCCTGGCTGCTGGGCCTGTCCTTCATCTCCGAGGGCGCCATCCCGTTCGCCGCGGCCGACCCGCTGCGGGTCATCCCGTCGATGATGCTCGGCGGCGCCACCACCGGCGCGATCGTCGCGGCCGCCGGCGTGGAGCTGCGCGCCCCGCACGGCGGCATCTTCGTGTTCTTCGCGATGAGCGGGGTGCTGGTGTTCCTGCTCGCCCTGGTGGTCGGCACCGTGGTCGGCGCGCTGGCGGTCACCATCGCCAAGAGCATCGGCCGGCCGAAGGCCGAGGCGGTCCCCGAGGACGCCGTCGACCTGGCCCACGCGCACACCGCGACGACCGTCAGCGCGCCCGCACGCGTCTGACACGGCAGGCTCGACCCCACCACCCACTCCGAGCAGCGAGGACACCCACCCCATGCCCAGTCAGACCGTCACCGTCGGCTCCCGGGTCGGCCTGCACGCCCGCCCCGCCGCGCTCATCGCGGAGGCCGTGGGCAAGGCCGGCGTCCCGGTCACCCTGGCCACCCCCGGAGGTAACCCGGTCGACGCCGGCTCGCCGCTGATGATCATGACGCTCGGTGCCCAGAAGGGCGCCGAGGTCACCGTGACCAGCGACGACGCCTCGGTGGTCGAGCACATCGCCGGCCTGGTGGCCCAGGACCTCGACGCCGAGTAGCCGACCGGCACACGCGACGGCGCCCGTCCCCTCCGGCCGGAGGGGACGGGCGCCGTCGTTCGTCCCTACTGCTGGTCCGGGCGCGGGACGTCGCCGCGCCAGGCACCGGTCTCGGTGCCGCGGCTCTCGATGAACTCCTTGAACCGCTGGGCGTCGGCCTTGACCTGACGGTCGTCGAAGCCGAGGGCGGCGCCGGCCTTCTCCACGATGCCCTGCGGCTCCCAGTCGATCTGGATCATGACCCGGGTCTTGCTGTCGTCGAGGCGGTGGAAGGTCACGACGCCGGCGTGCTTGGCCTCGCCGCCGGTGCTCGCCCAGGCCACCCGCTCCTCGGGGTGCTGCTCGGTGATCTCGGCGTCGAACTCGCGCTTGACGCCGTCGATGTTGGTGACCCAGTGGGTGAGCGTGTCGTTCACCTGCGTGATGCGCTCGACGCCGCCCATGAACTGCGGGAAGGACTCGAACTGCGTCCACTGGTCGTAGGCGACCCGGATGGGGACGTCGACGTCGATGGATTCCTGCACGCTGGCCACGGGAACGCTCCTCGTTGCTCGGGATTCGTTGCGGACGACCGACCCCTACCCACGGGTGCTGGAGCGGACACACCGACCGGCGTGGTCAGCGCAGCGCCGCGGCCACGCTCCCCCGCACCGGGGCGCCCTCGAGCAGCAGCATCTGCGCCAGGTGGTAGGCGTCCGGCTGCCCCGCCCAGGTGCCGGTGGCCACCTCGCCCGACGGCGTGAGCTCGTGGTGCCAGTTGCCGGTGGCGGGGTCGGCGAAGCGCTCCTCGCCGTGCGCCCGCCAGGCCGCGGCCAGGTCGGCGTAGCGGTCCTCGCCGGTGACCGCGCCGAGCACGGTGGCCGCCGCCACCGCCTCGCACAGCACCCAGTGCATCCGTGCGGTCACCACCGGCCGGTCGTCCCAGTCCAGCGTGTAGGGGAAGCCCGGCTCCCCGTCGGCGGCCCAGCCCCGGCCGGCGGCGGCGTCGAACAGCCCGACCGCGTCGTCGAGCAGCCATGCGGGTGCGGCGTCGCCCAGCGCCGCGCGCAGGTGCAGGCACAGCCGCGACCACTCGAACTGGTGCCCGACGGTGACGCCGTAGGGCCGGAACGGGTCGGCCGGCCGGTCCCGGTTGTGCTCGGGCAGCGGCGTCCAGGCGGCGTCGTAGTGCTCGGGCAGCCGCCAGTCCCGCTCGCGGGCCCAGCCGTGCACGATCCGCTCCGTGCTGCGCAGCGCGTGCTGCCGCAGCCGGGGAGCGTGCTGCCCGCCGAGCGCGTCGGCCGCGGCGAGGGTCGCCTCGACGCCGTGCATGTTCGCGTTGGCGCCGCGGTAGTCCGACAGCCGGGACCAGTCCGCGGTCCACTCCTCGACGGCGAGGCCCGCGTCGTCGTCCCAGAAGTGCCGGTCCCACACGGCCAGCGCCTCGTCGAGCAGCGCCGGGCCCCCGTCGACGCCGGCGGCGGTGGAGGTCGCCCCCGCCAGGACGGCGAAGGCGTGCACGTACGCGCTCTTCGTGTCGTCGTCCTCCGCCGCCCGCCAGCCGCCGTCCGTGCCGTCGTGCAGCGGCCCCCCGCGCAGCGCCGCGAGCCCGTGACGGACCAGTTCCTCCGCGCCCGGCCGGCCGAGCAGGTGCGCCAGCGCGAAGACGTGGGTCATCCGCGCGACGATCCAGGTCTGCTGCGGGCGGCCGGGCACGAGGGCGCCGTCGGCGCCGAGGTAGCCGAACCCGCCCTCGGGCACCCGGGCGCGGGCGGCGGCGGCGAGCAGCCGGTCGAGGTCGGTCACGCCGCCAGCCTGCCCGCGATCACGGCGCCGTGACCACCCGGCGGACCGGATCGGTGGTCACGGCGCCGTGATCGCCGACGAGCGGACGGGAGGAGCAGCAGTGGACGCGTACGTGGTGACCGGCGGCGGGCGGGGTGTCGGGCGGGCGGTGGCCGAGCGGCTCGTCGCCGGAGGGGCCGCCGTGGTGGTCGTCGACCTCGACCCGGACGCCGTCGGCTGGGTGGCGGACCATGCTGCCGCGGGACGGGTGGCCGCGGTCGTCGGCAGCGCCGCCGACGAGGAGGTGGCCGGGCGCGCCGCGGACCGGGCACAGGAGCTCGGGCGGCTGACCGGGTGGGTGAACAACGCGGCGGTCTTCCGCGACGCCGGCCTCGGCACCGCGCCGGCCGGTGAGGTCCTGGACCTGGTGACCGCCAACCTGGCGCCTGCGGTGGTCGGTTGCGCGGTCGCGGTGCGCCGGTTCCGCGCCGCCGGCACCGGCGGGTCGATCGTCAACGTCTCCAGCCACCAGGCACAGCGTCCGGTGCGGGGCGCGCTGCCCTACGCGACGGCCAAGGCCGCCGTCGAGGGGCTGACCCGGGCGGCCGCCGTCGACCACGGCCCGGACGGCATCCGGGTCAACGCCGTGGCGCTCGGCTCCATCCGGACCGAGCGCTACGACGCCGCGCTCGCCGCACAGGACGCGCGGGCGGCCGAGCGCACACGCCGGCAGATGGCCGCCGTGCACCCGCTCGGACGGGTGGGCCGGGCCGAGGAGGTCGCGGACGTGGTGGCCTGGCTGCTGTCCGACGCGGCGGGTTTCGTCACCGGTGCCGTGGTCCCCGTCGACGGAGGACGGGCCGCGTACGGCCCCGACCCCGAGGAGCGCTGACCCCGGGGCCGGGCCGCCACGCGTCAGAACGCCAGCGCCAGGCCCGGGTCGGCCAGGAGCGCGCCGACGTCGGCGAGGAACCGGCTGCCGAGCTCGCCGTCGATGATCCGGTGGTCGAACGACAGCGCCAGCTGCGTCACCTGCCGGACGGCGACCTTCCCCTTGTGCACCCAGGGCATCTCGCGGACCGCGCCGAAGGCCAGGATCGCCGACTCGCCGGGGTTGAGGATCGGCGTCCCGGTGTCGACGCCGAACACCCCGACGTTGGTGATGGTGATCGTCCCGCCGGTCATGTCCGCCGGCGCCGTCCGCCCCGCGCGCGCCGTCTCGGTGAGCTCGGTGAGCGCCCCGGCGAGCTCGGCCAGCGACAGCCGCCCGGCGTCCTTGACGTTGGGCACGACCAGCCCGCGCGGGGTGGCCGCGGCGATGCCGAGGTTGACCTGCCCGTGGACGACGATCTCCTGCGCCGCCTCGTCCCACGAGCTGTTGACCACCGGGTGCCGCTGCGCCGCGAGCAGCAGCGCCTTCGCCACGAACAGCAGCGGGCTCACCTTGACGCCGGCGAACTCCGGCCGCGCCGCGACCCGCGCGCGCAGCTTCATCATCCGGGTGACGTCGACGGTCAGGAACTCGGTCACGTGCGGCGCGGTGAACGCGCTGGCCACCATCGCCGCCGCCGTGGCCTTCCGCACGCCCTTGACCGGGATCCGCTGCCCGCCCACGGGAGCGACCTCGGTCGCCGGCGCCGCGGCGGGGGCCGACGGCGCGCTCGCGGCCGCGGTCACGTCCTCGCGCGTGATGACCCCGCCGGCGCCGCTGCCGGTGAGTGCGGTGAGGTCGACGCCGAGGTCGCGGGCGAGCTTGCGCACCGGCGGCTTGGCCAGCGGGCGCACCGTGCCCCGCCCGGGCGCGGCCGGCCGGGAGGGGGCGGCCGCCTCGGCGCGGGCGTGCGCCTCGGCCTGCCGGCCCACCTCGAGGCCGCCGTGCCGCACCGGCTTGACCGTGGCGTCGGGGGCGGTGGCCAGCAGCGGCGGCCGCTCGGAGCCGCCGGACCCGTAGTCCGCGCCCGCCGGAGCCGGCGCCGCGTGCACGGCGGGGGCCGACCGGCGCGGCCGCCGGCGGGCCTCGGTGTTCCGCGGCCCGTAGCCCACGAGCACCGCCGTCCGCCCGCCCGGGGCGGCCCCGCCGATCAGCCCGGCCCCGGCCTCCCCGCCGTCCGCGGGAGCGGCGGGAGCGGCCGGGGCGGGGGCGTCCTCGCCGCCGACGTCGATCGTGATGATCGGCGTGCCGACGTCGACGGTCGTGCCCGCCTCGTGCAGCAGCTCGGTGACCGTGCCGGCGTACGGCGAGGGCAGCTCGACGGCGGCCTTGGCGGTCTCCACCTCGCACAGCGGCTGGTTGACCGTGACGGTGTCGCCCACCGCCACCAGCCACTGCAGGATCTCGCCGTCGGTCAGCCCCTCCCCGACGTCGGGGAGCTTGAACTGGCGCAGCTGCCCCATCAGGACGCCACCACCCGGTCGACGGCGTCGAGCACGCGGTCGAGGTCGGGGAGGTACTCCTCCTCCAGCTTCGACGGCGGGTAGGGGGTGTCGTAGCCGCCGACCCGCAGCACCGGCGCCTCCAGCGAGAAGAAGCACTCCTCGGTGATCCGCGCGGCGATCTCCGCGCCGAGGCCGAGGGTCACCGGCGCCTCGTGGACGACGACGCAGCGGCCGGTGCGGCGCACCGACTCGACCACCGGGTCCAGGTCCAGCGGCGAGAGGGTGCGCAGGTCGACGACCTCCAGCGACCGGCCCTCCTCGGCGGCGGCGTCGGCGGCCTGCAGCGCCGTCTTCACCATCGGGCCGTAGGCCAGCACCGTGACGTCGTCGCCGCCGCGGACCACGCGGGAGGCGAACAGCGGGTCGGGCGTGGCGTCCGTGTCGACCTCGGCCTTCTCCCAGTACCGCCGCTTCGGTTCGAGGAAGACGATCGGGTCGGGGTGCGCGATCGCCTGCTGGATGCCCCAGTAGGCGTCGACCGGGTTGCTGACCGCGACCACCTTGAGCCCGGGGGTGTGCGCGAAGTACGCCTCGGGGCTCTCGCTGTGGTGCTCGACCGCGCCGATGCCGCCGCCGAACGGGATGCGGATGACGATCGGCATGGCCAGCTTGCCGCGGGAGCGGGCGTGGATCTTGGCGACCTGGGTGACGATCTGGTTGTAGGCGGGGAAGACGAACCCGTCGAACTGGATCTCGCACACCGGCCGGTAGCCGCGCATGGCCAGGCCGACGGCGGTGCCGAGGATGCCGGCCTCGGCCAGCGGGGTGTCGACGACGCGGTCCTCGCCGAAGTCCTTCTGCAGGCCGTCGGTGATCCGGAAGACGCCGCCGAGGCGGCCGATGTCCTCCCCCATGAGCACGACCTTGGCGTCGTCCTCCATGGCGCGGCGCAGGCCGAGGTTGAGGGCCTTGCCGATGGTGAGCGTCTCGGTGCCCATCAGTGACCCGCCCCCTCGAAGCTCGCCTGGTAGGCCTCGAAGGCCGCCTGCTGCGCCGCCAGGTGCGGCGTCTGCTCCGCGTACACCCGGTCGAACATCGCCGTGCCCGGCGGGTCGGGCATCTCCAGCGTGCCCTTCCGGATCCGCGCGGCCAGCTCGTCGGCCTCGCCCTCGACGGCGTCGAAGAACGCCTGGCCGGCGATGCCGCTGCGGGACAGGTGCGCCTTCACCCGCGCGATCGGGTCGCGCAGCTTCCACTCCTCCAGCTCGCTGGCCAGCCGGTAGCGGGTGGGGTCGTCGGAGGTGGTGTGCGCGCCCATCCGGTAGGTGAACGCCTCGACGAACGTCGGGCCCTGGCCCTCGCGGGCGGCGGCCAGCGCCGCCCGGGTGACGGCGAGGACGGCGAGGACGTCGTTGCCGTCGACCCGCACGCCGGGGAAGCCGAAGCCGGCCGCGCGCTGGTACAGCGGCACCCGCGACTGCCGCTCGAGCGGCACGCTGATCGCGTACTGGTTGTTCTGGCAGAAGAAGACGACCGGCGCCGAGAAGCTCGCCGCCCAGATCATCGCCTCGTTGACCTCGCCCTGGCTGGTCGCGCCGTCGCCGAGGAAGGCCAGCGTCGCGCTCTCCGCGCCGTCGCGCTGCAGCCCCATCGCGTAGCCGGTGGCGTGCAGGGTCTGCGCGCCGATGACGACGGTGTAGAGGTTGAACCCCGTCTCCACCGGGTCCCAGCCGCCGTTGTCGACGCCGCGGAACAGGCTGATGACGTGCAGCGGGTCGACGCCGCGCACCCAGGCGACCCCGTGCTCGCGGTAGGTGGGGAAGGCCGTGTCGTCGGCGGCCATCGCGCGGCCGGCGCCGATCTGGGCGGCCTCCTGGCCCAGCAGCGAGGCCCAGATGCCGAGCTCGCCCTGCCGCTGCAGGGCGGTGGCCTCGACGTCCCAGCGGCGGACCAGCATGAGGTCGCGGTACAGCCCGCGCAGTTCCTCGTCGCCGATCTCGAGGGAGTACTCGGGGTGCTCGACCCGCTCCCCCTCCGGGGTCAGCAGCTGCACCAGGTCCGGTTGCTGCGGCAGGTGGGGCGCCGCCGCACCGGGTACGGGGTCCACCGCCTCCGTCGTTCCGCTCGGCACGCTCACGCGCTCCTCCTCGCCGTCGGCCGCGCCGCCGGGGTCACCGGCCGGTCGCGGTGCTGGACGTCCTGTGTGCGCCGGGGTGTGGCGGCACTCACACATCGTGGCACGACCGACCCCCTGCGGAGCACATCACCCCCCTCCCGGATTGCGCAAGGTCACGACGGCGGACTGCGCAGGATGACAACTGGTAGGACGTCCGAACGTGTCAGACTGAGCAGATGCCGCCCGGTCCGGACCGTCTGGACGCCACCGACGCCCGCCTGGTGCAGGCGCTGACCGACGACCCCCGCGCCACGGTCATGGCCCTGTCCCAGCGGCTCGGGCTGGCGCGCAACACCGTGCAGGCGCGGCTGGCCCGGCTGGAGTCCGGCGGCCTCCTCGCGCCGTTCGACGCCCGGGTGCGGCCCGAGGCGCTCGGCTACCGGCTCGGCGCCTACGTGACCGTGCAGGTCGTGCAGCGCAGCCTCGAGGAGGTCGCGGCCGCGCTCGCCGCGCTGCCCGAGGTGCTCGAGGTGACGGCGCTGTCGGGGGCCGCCGACCTGCTCGTGCGCGTGGTCGCGGTCGACGCCGACGACCTGTGGCGGCTCACCGAGCAGGTGCTCGCCGTCCCCGGCGTGGAGCGCACCGACACCGCGCTGGCGCTGCGCCGCTACGTCGACCACCGGGTCGCCCCGCTGCTGGAGCGGGCCGCGGGGGCGGACCCGGCGCCCGGCGGGTAGGACGGGTCGGGACGCCGTCGCCGACCCGAGGAGCCCCGTGGCCACCCCGCTGCCCGACCTGCTCGACGAACTGCTGCGCACCTACGGCCCCTGCGGGGAGGAGCAGGCGGTGCGCGATGTCGTCCGCCGGGAGCTCGAGCCGCTGGCCGACGAGGTGTCGGTGGACGCCGCCGGCAACCTGGTCGCCCTCCTGCAGGGGCGGGACCGGTCGGCCCCGGCCGTCCGCGTGATGGCGCACCTCGACGAGCTGTCCATGATGGTCAAGCGGGTCGAGCCGGACGGCACGCTGCGGGTCAGCTCGCTGGGCGTCATGTACCCGGGCAACTTCGGCCTCGGCCCGGTCGCCGTCCTCGGCCGGCGGGAGGCGCTGACCGGCGTGCTGACCCTCGGCTCGGAGCACACGACCACCGACAGCCCGCGGATCTGGGAGACCAAGCCGGACCAGGGCGACAAGGCCATGGACTGGTCGCACGTCTACGTCTTCACCGGGCGCCCGGCCGACGAGCTGGCCGCGGCCGGCGTGCACCCCGGCACCCGGGTGTGCGTGCACGCCGACCGGCGCGGGCTCACCCGCTTCGGCGACTTCGTCGGCGGCTACTTCCTCGACGACCGCGCCGCGCTGACCGCCCTCGTCGGCGCCGCCCGGCTGCTGCGCGGGCGGCCGCACGGCGACGTGTACCTCGTGGCCACCACCAGCGAGGAGATGGGCGGCATCGGCGCCTCCTACGCCGCGAGGACCCTGCCCGGCGACCTCACCGTCGCCCTCGACGTCGGCCCGGCCGAGGCCGAGTACCAGGTCACCGTCGACGGCGGCCCCGTGGTCGCCTACGCCGACGACGCCGTCGCCTACGACCGGGCGGTCGCCGACGCGCTGGTGGACACCGGCCGCGAGCTCGGCGTGGACCCGCAGACGGCGGTGTGGCAGTCCTTCGACTCCGACGCCTCGCAGGCGAAGGCCTCGGGCCAGACGGCGCGGGCGGCGCTGCTCAGCCTGCCCACGCTCAGCACGCACGGGTACGAGGTGCTGCACACCGGCACCGTCGACCGGACCGCCCGGCTGCTCGCCGCCTTCCTCGCCCACCCGCTGCCGGTCAGCTGACCCGGCGGACGCGTACCGGGCCGCGGGCGGTGGCGACGTCGACCACCGCGCCGCGCTGGGTCACCTCCACCGCACCCCGCCGCGCGAGCCGTCCGGCGGCGGCGCGGGCGGCCGGCACGAGCTCCCGCCAGCCCTCGGGGTCGACCGCGCGGGCCGCCTCCGACGGGCAGATCGTGGCGCCCGGTGCGCGGGCGTCCAGCAGCGCGTCGATGGCCCGCTCGAGGGCCGCGCCGGCGTCGTCCACTCCCCCAGGATGCGCCCGTTTGCCCTGGTGAGCGCGGCGGGTACCGCGGACGGCATGGCGAGACGCACCCCCGTGGGGACGTTCGGCAAGGGCAAGCGGGGCATCAGCACGCTGGGCTGGGCGGTGCGGGGCGCCGCGGCCGGCGCGGCGGGCACCACCGCGCTCAACGCCGTCACCTACCTCGACATGACCGTCCGCGGCCGCGGCACCAGCTCCACGCCCGAGCAGACCGTGGAGAAGCTCGCCGAGAAGGCGCACGTGCCGATCCCCGGCGACGAGGAGCACCGGCAGAACCGGATCCAGGGGCTCGGGCCGCTGACCGGCCTGGTCGCGGGCATCGGCGTCGGCGTCGTCGTCGGGCTGGCCCGCGCCTCGGGCTTCCGCTCGCAGCCGCTGGTCGGGACGCTGCTCACCACGCTCGGCGTCCTGGTGGCGGCCAACGGCCCGATGACGGCGCTGGGGATCACCGACCCGCGCAGCTGGTCGGCCACCGACTGGGTGAGCGACCTCGTGCCGCACCTGGCCTACGGCGCCGTCGTCAAGACCACGATGGACGCCTTCGACCGATGAAGGACCACCCTTCCCCCCACGCCTCGCACGCTCGGCGCGGGCCCCTGAAGGGTGGCCGTTCCATCACGTCGCCGACCAGCCGCGGGGGTCGACGTCGCCGGGGACGGGGGCGGCGGGGTCGTAGGGCGTGCGGGTGAAGACGAACGTGCCCAGGTCCAGGTGGTCCTCGGCGATCCGCAGCGGCTCGCCGGCGTAGTAGCCGTCCAGGCCCACCCAGGTGCCGTCGGCGTCGCGGCGGAAGCGGCTGGCCCGCCCCGACCGGCCGGGCAGCGGACCGAGGTGCAGCAGGCCGCCGTCCACCGCGCGCAGCGCGTGCGGCGCCGGGCCCCAGTACCAGATGCCCAGCTGGTCCAGCGGGACCGGCGGCTGCGCCGGGCGCCACGGCCCGGCCACCCGCGGCTCGGCGGCGCGCAGGTCGGCCAGCAGGCCGGGGACGAGCACGTCCAGGCCGCTGGTGGTGTTGGCCAGCGAGACGCCGCCGGTCCCCTCCTCGCGGTCGACGAACACGCCGGCCAGGAAGCCGGGCATCGAGCCGCCGTGGCCGGTGAGCGTGCGGCCGTCGACCCGCAGCACCTGCAGCCCCAGCCCGTAGGCCGACCAGGCCGGGGAGGAGCCGTCGACGCCGGCCGGCACGGCCATCTCCTCGAGCGTCGCCGGGGACAGCACGTCGCCGGTGTCGCCGAGCAGGAAGGCGGCGAAGCGGGCGAGGTCGGTCAGCGTCGCCCACAGCTGCCCGGCGGCGGCCATCACGCCGGCGTCGTGCTCGGGCTCGGGCAGGACGACGTCGGCCCACGGGTGGACGGCGTACCCCTGCGCGGCGCGGCCGGAGGGGCGCGGCGTCGTCCGGGTCATGCCCAGCGGCGCGAGCACCTCGGCGGCCACGACGTCCTCCCACGACCGCCCGCGCAGCCGGGCCACGAGCTCCCCGAGCAGGCCGAAGCCGAGGTTGGAGTAGTGGAAGCGCCGGGCCTCGCCCAGGACGGCGTGCTCCCCGGACAGCTCCAGGTCGGCCAGCGGGCCGCCGGGCACCCGCTCCCACCAGCCGCCCGGGCTCTCCGCGGCGGCGCCGGCCAGGTGCGAGAGCAGCTGCCCGACCGAGCGGTTCCCGAACGGCGTGCCGGGCACGTGCCGGTCCAGCGGGTCGTCCAGCCCCAGCCGGCCCTCGTCGCGCAGCCGCATGACCGCGACGGCGGTGACGGTCTTGCTGATCGACCCCAGCCGGTACTGCACGTCGGTGTGCGGCTCGGCGACGTCGCCCCGGCCGGCCGACCAGGCGAGCCCGCCGTCCCGGACCACCCCGGCGACCAGGCTGGGTGCCCGGCCCTCGTGCTGCACCCGGGCGGTGCGGGCCAGCAGCGTGCGGGCGGTCGAGGGCAGCACGGGCTCCGGCATGACCGGAACGGTAGGTCAGGCCCGGACGGGCGCCGCCAGCCGCCCGGTGCGCCCGGCCCAGCGCTCGAACACGACGGTGACCAGCGGCGGGACCGAGGCGGCCAGCGCGAGCAGCGTCGTCCACCGGGACCAGCCGAGCACCCGCGCGGCGACCAGGGCCACGACCACGTAGGCGACGAACACCGCACCGTGGACCGGCCCGAACACCTGGACGCCGACCTCGGAGGTCTCCGGCACGTACTTGACGTACATCCCGGCGAGCAGGCCGATCCAGGACAGGGCCTCGGCGACGGCGACGGCGCGGAAGGCCAGGGCGACGGTGCGGGGGTTCATCGGTGCGCGGTCCTCGGGTCGGGGGCGGGTCCGCAGGGTCAACGCGGCAGCGGACGCCGACGTCCCGGTCGGGGGGTGTGACGTGCGTGGCAGGGTCGGGCCGTGCGGGGTCCGGCGCGGCGCGAGTTCTGCCTGGTCCTGCTGCGCCGGATGGCCGACCTGCGCTGGGAGGTGCTCTGCCCCGGCGGCAGCGTGCTGCACGAGCACCTGGTGCGGGCCCGGGCTCCCCGGTCCCGCCGGCGGCCGACGGGCGGCTGCGGGTGTGGGAGCACGTGGTGGCCGACGTGAGCGGCCTGCCCGGGGCCCGGGGTGGACCCGCGGGTGGTCACCCGCCGGGAGGTGCGGCTGCCCTCCGGCGCGACGGCCGCCTTCGTCTGGGGCCTGCTGCAGCAGGTCCGGACGGACAGAGCCCCGGCACCCGAGGATGGGGTGCCGGGGCTCCCGAGCGGCTGACTCCGCGCGTCAGCCGATGCGGCGGGCGCCGGCGTAGCCGCCCATCGCGTCGATGCTCGCGACCTTGACGACGTCGCCCGACGTCGGCGCGTGCACCATCTGGCCGTTGCCGATGTAGATGCCGACGTGGCTCACCGGGCTGTAGAAGAAGACCAGGTCCCCGGGCTGCAGGTTGGCGCGGGAGACCGCGGTGCCCATCGTCGACTGCATCCTGCTGGAGTGCGGGAGGCTGATCCCCGCGGCCTTGAACGCGTACTGGGTGAGGCCGGAGCAGTCGAAGGCGTCCGGGCCGGCGGCCGCCCAGACGTAGGGGTCGCCGCGCTGGGCCATGGCGGTGGAGACGACGATGCCGGCGACGCCGCTGGCCGGCGCGGCGGCCGTGGCGGGCTCCTCCGCGGCGGTCGCGGGCTCCTCGCGGTCCTCGTCGCGGCTGGCGCGGGAGTCCTCGGAGGCGTGCGCCGCGGCGGCGGCGTCGAGGGCGGCGCGCCGCTCCTCGGCGCTCAGCTGGGCGTAGTCGGCCTGGTAGGCGGCGATCTGGGCCTCGAGGTCGGCCTGCTGGGCGGCGACGGCGTCGTACTGGCGCTGCGCCTCGGCGGCGGCCTCGGCGGCCGCGGTCTGCGCGGCGGTGGCGGTGTCGGTGGCGGTCACGGCCTGGCCGAGCAGTTCGCCCTGGTAGCCGGCGACGCCCTGCAGCAGCGTGACGCGGTTGACGAACTCGTCGGCGTCCTCGCTGGTCATGAGCGCCTGCAGCGAGCCCATGCTGTCGCCGGTGTAGGCCGACCGGGCGATGCCGATGACCTGCTGACGCGCGGTGTCCACGGCGGCCTGGGCGGTGGCCAGCTGCGCGGCGGCGGCGTCGGCGGCGGCCTGCTGGGCGGCGAGCGCCTCGCGCGCCTCGTTGAACTGCTCGGTGACGACCTCGAGGTCGTGGCCCCGGGCGGCGACCAGCTGCGCGGCCTCGGCGGCCGTCGCCGGCTCCTCCGCCCCGGCCGGCGCGGGGACGGCGCCCAGCCCGAGGCCGATGCCGAGGGCGCCGGCGAGGGCGAGGGCGGCGCGGCGGCCGCGGCCGGTCGCGGGCGTGCCGGGGACGGACGTGCGCAGGGACGCCACGCGGCGGTCTCTCCTTCTCCCAGGCCGCCTACCGGGTTAGCTGACGGGTTCGGGCGTGGAGTCGCCCGGCGCGTACGGACACGCGCTACACCCCAGGACTGCGATGGGTCCCCGGCCCGGTCCCCACGGGAGAAGGACCGGCTCGACGGCGTCCGCGGGGTGTCACCCGGACTGGTGACGGAACGCCCCGTTGGACGTACAGAGCGTAAGGTCCGCGACCGGCGTGTGACAATCACCCCGGTGTAATTACATCGCTCACACAAGGTGACCGGGCGACTGCGGGAGGTTGCCGACCCCCGCCGGTTTGCACACCCGTGGGGACGTGTACCGATTGCTGCATGTCCTCCTCCACGCGGATGCGCGCCACCCGGACACGGATCGCCCGGCCGCTCGTCGCGCTCGCCCTGTTCGGCTCCCTGGTCGCCTGCGGTGACAACACCGACTTCTCGCGCGGCCCGACCAACTGCGACTCCGCCGGCGGCAACGCCAGCAACGAGAACGACGCCAGCTGCCAGGAGACCGGTCAGAACCCCGGCAACGACGCCCCGACCACCGACGACGCGAGCACCGACGACTGAGCGGCGCCCGGCCCCGGCGGGACGCCCGGTCTGGTGGCATGAGCGGGTGAGCCCGGCACGCAGGTGGACGGCGGCCCGGGTGCGGGCCGAGACACGGACGCTGTTGGCCGGTGCCCGCCGTCTGCTGCACGGGCGTGACCTCGCGCTCATCGGCGCGGGGCTCACCTTCTACGCCGGCATCGCGGTGGTGCCGCTGGTGCTGGTCTCCGTCCGGCTGACCGCGCTGGCCACCTCGGCCGAGGAGGTCCGCGCGCGCAGCGAGCGGCTGACCGAGCTGCTGCCGGGGTCGCTGGGCGCGCCGGGCGCGGTGGACCGGCTGGTCGACGCCGGCGTCCGGCTGGACCTGCTGGGCTTCGCCCTGGCGCTGCTGCCCCTGTCGCTGTACGGCGAGGGGCTGCGGCGGGCACTGATGCGGTTCAGCCGGCGACGGGAGAACCTCACCGGCTGGCGGGGCCGGCTGCTCACGCTGCCCCTGGTCGTGGTCACGCCGCTGCTGCTGTACCCGCTGCTGCTGGCCGCCACAGTCATGGCCGACCTGGCCCGCGAGGACGGCGCCGGGCCTCTGATCGGGCGGTTCGCCGTCGGCTACTACTCGGTGCTGTTCGTGCTCACCGTGCCCATCCTGTGGGGCTACGGCGTGGTGGCCGGCGGCCGGCACCGGTGGGGCGCGCTGGTCAGCGGCGCCCTGTTCACCGCCGCCTGTCTGTCCGGCTTCCTGCAGGGCTTCGTGCTGTTCCTGTCCCTGCCACTGGACCTGGGCGCGCCCTTCGGCGGCCTGGTCGTCGTCGGCGCGGTGGTCGCCATCGGCCTGTGGCTGTTCCTGCTGCACCTGGTCCTGCTGGCCGGGTGGCTGCTCACCCAGTCCCTCGACGAGCGGCTGGGCCGGCGTCAGGCGGTCGGCCGCCAGGGGGAGCCGGGCGGCGGCTCGGGTGCCGGGGTCGCCGGCGCGGGCGGCGGCTCGGGTGCCGGGGTCGCCGGCGCGGGCGGCGGCTCGGGTGCCGGGGCCGCCGGCGCAGGAGGCGGCTCGGGTGCCGGGGCCGCCGGCGCGGGCGGCGGCTCCGTGGCCGGTGGCGGCGGCTCCGGGGACGGCGGGGGCGGCGACGGCGCCTGGGGTGGCGAGGACGGCGACCCGGGCGCGGGCGCCGGCCGGGGTGCGGGGTCGGCCGGGGGCGCGGGCTCGGGCGCCGGCTCCACGTAGTCGCTGCCGTTGCTCACCAGGATCGACACCACCTGGCCGGGCACGGCGCGGCCGCCGCGCGGCGGGCTGGTGCCCACGAGGGCGCCGGGCTGCTCGTCGCTGTCGACGCGCACCGTCCGCGGGGTGAACCCGGCGTCGGCGAGGGTCCGCTCGCAGCCCCGGACGGTGGAGCAGCCGGGCACCGGGCGGGTGTTGCCGTTCTGCACGGTCTCGTCGGCCGGCGCGAACTCGCCGCTGCCGCGCGCGGTGAGGACCGGCTCCATCGCGTCGTGCCAGATGGTGGCGCCCTTGCCGCCGCCGAAGCCGCCGACGTCCTCGTTGCGCTTGGGGTTGAGGACCATGACGCTCGCGGTGATCTCGGGCGTGTAGCCCACGAACGCCACCGAGTAGTTGTCCTGCGAGGTGCCGGTCTTGCCGGCGATCTGGTGGCCGCGGACGTAGGCGCGCGCCCCGGTCTGTCCCGGGTTCCCCGGCTCGACGTCCCTGCGCAGCATCTGGTTCATCGTGTTCGCCACGCCCGGCGGGATCGCCTCGGGCGTGCACCGGTCGCCGACCGCGAGCGGCTCGCCGTCGGCGCCGACCGCCGGCTCCCCGTTCTGGTCGAGGACGGCGGTCACGGGGACGACGTCGCACTGCGTGCCGCCGGCGGCGAACGTCGAGTACGCGCTGGCCAGCGCCAGCGGGCTGGTCGCCTCGGCGCCGAAGGTGAACGACCCGCGGTTCTCGTCGATGATCTGCTGCGCCAGGCCCGGCGGGCTGAACTGGAACAACCCCGCCGCCTCGGCCATCCGCACCGGCTCCTCGACGCTGCCGAGGGCGTCCTCGAGCGCGAGGAAGTAGGTGTTGGAGGACTGGTACAGCGCCGTCGTCAGGTCCAGCGTCGGGCGGTAGCCCGACCCGGCGTTGCGGACGCAGTACCGGCCGTCGGTGTCCCGGCCCTCGCACGGGCCGCTGTAGACCCGGGAGACGTAGGGGTCGGGAGCGGTGAGCGTGTAGTAGGAGGAGTAGCCCCGGGCCAGGGCCGCGGCGGCGACGAAGACCTTGTACGTGGAGCCCGAGCCCTGGCTGGGTGCCACGTTGAGGTTGAACGACTCCTGGGTGCGGTCGGCGAGGTCGTAGCCGAAGGTCCGGTTGACGCTCATCGCCAGCAGGTGCCCGGTGCCGGGCTCGACGGCGGTGAACATCGCGGCCAGCGAGTCCTCCCGCGGCAGGGTCTCGAGCACCGCGGCGTCGCCGGAGCGCTGCAGCTCGGGGTCCAGCGTGGTCTGGACGGTGTAGCCGCCGTTGTCCAGCTGCTCCTGGCTGAGCCCCAGCTCCTGGATCAGGTACCGCTGCACGAAGTCGCAGACGAACGCGCCGACGCTGGCCTGGACGCAGCCCCGGGGCGGCGCCGGCGCGGGCGCCAGCCCGAGCGGTGCGGCCGCGGCCGCGGCCGCCTCGTCGGCGGTCACCAGGCCCTGCTCGGCCATCCGGGACAGCACCTCGTTGCGCCGCGTGGTGGCCGCCTCGGGGTCGGTGAACGGGTCGTCGTTCACCGGGCTCTGCACGAGGCCGGCCAGCAGGGCCGCCTGCGGCAGGGTGAGCGCGGCGGCGTCGACGCCGAAGTAGGCGCGGGCGGCCGGCTGCACGCCGTAGGCGTTCTGGCCGAAGTAGACGATGTTGAGGTAGCGGGCGAGGATCTCGTCCTTGCTGTAGAGGTCCTCCAGCGCCAGGGCCAGGCGCGCCTCGCGCAGCTTGCGGCCCACCGTCTGCTCGGTGGCGGCGGTCCGCTCCTCGGGGGTGTCGGCGGTCTGCAGCAGCGTCTGCTTGACCAGCTGCTGGGTGAGCGTCGAGCCGCCCTCGGCCACCTCCCCGGCGGCGATGTTGGTGACCAGCGCGCGCAGCGTGCCCTGCACGTCCAGGCCGCGGTGGCCGTAGAACCGGGCGTCCTCGATGGCCACCATCGCGTCCTTCATGACGTCCGCGATCTCGGCGGGCTCCACGGGGTCGCGGTTCTCGTCGTAGAAGTACGTGATCGGCTCGCCGTCGGCGGCGAGCAGCACGGTGTTGCCCGGCGGCGGGGCGTCCGTGAACTCGGTGGGCAGGTCGCCGAGCAGCCCGGTGGACTGCTGGGCGGCGATCGCGGGCCCCCCGACCCACGGGAGGAGCAGGCCCGCCACCAGAGCCCCGGCGACCACGATCGTCGCGGCCAACCGGAGCAGCGTGCCGGCCCGGCCGTCCTGCCGGTCCATGGGCCTCCCTCCCGTGCGCGCACACTGCAACAGAGATCACCTCCGGCCACAACGACCCGCGCCGTGCGGTCGCGCGGTCGGAGGACGCTCAGCCCTCCAGCAGCGTGGGCAGGTCGTCGCGGTGCAGCACGACCAGGGTGCTGACCGCCCGGGTGAGCACGACGTAGAGCCGGGACAGCCCGCGCGGCTCGGCGGCCACGATCGCCGCCGGGTCGGCCACCACGACCGCGTCGAACTCCAGTCCCTTGGCCAGCGCGGCGGGCACGACGGCGATCCGCCCGGCCGCCGCGCCGTCGTCGGCGAGCACCACCGCCGGCAGGCCCGCACCGGCCAGCAGCCGCGCCACCTCGGGCACCGCGGCGTCGGCGCAGACGACGCCGACCGAGCCGGGACCGGCCGCGAGGTCGGCGACCACCTCGGCCAGCGGCCCGGCGAGGTCGGCGACGGGGCGGACGGCGAGCGCGCCGGGCTCCCGGCGCACGGCGGTGGCCGCGGGCAGGCCGGGCGCGATCGCCGGCAGCAGCCGGTTGGCGTAGTCGAGGACCTCCCCCGGCACCCGGTAGCCGCGGGTCAGCGGCCGGACGGCGGTGTCCGGCCGGCCCAGCTCGGCGAGCGTCGGCGCCCAGTCCGCCGGCGACCACGGGGCGGTGGCCTGGGCGAGGTCACCGAGCACGGTGAGCGACCCGGCGGCCAGCCGGCGGGCCACCGCGCGGCACTGCATGGGCGAGAGGTCCTGCGCCTCGTCGACGACGACGTGGCCGTAGCCCGCCGTCCGCTCGAGCAGCCCGGCCACCTCGTCGACCAGGGCGGCGTCGGCGGCGGTCCACGGCGCGGTGCGGACCGAGCGCGGCGCGGGGCGGTGCAGCAGCGCCTGCTCGTCGTCGGTGAGCACGCCGCGGGCGGCGCGGGCCAGGACGGCGGGATCGCCGAGCAGCTCCGCCACCAGTCCGGCCGGGTCGCGGGCGGGCCAGACGGCGTCGCAGAACGCGCGGACCTCGAGGCTGCGCGCGGCCCGGCGGGTCTCGGCGTCGGTCGGGCTGCCGCCGGCCTCCTCCTGCTGCCGCCGGGCGTCCTCGGCGAGCAGCAGCGCCAGCCGCTCCCGCCCGGCGGTGTGGTGCAGCCGCTGCTGGTCGTCGGGCGCCCGGCCGCGCCGCCGCAGGTCGTCGACGTACCGCTTGAGCCGCTCCACCGGCACCCGGTGGCGGCGGCCGGCCAGTGGCACCAGGACGTCGTCGGCGGGCTTGGTGATCGCGCCCCACAGCGCCCGCTCCAGCACCTGCGCCATGCGGGCGTCGCCCTTGAGGACGGCGACCTCCGGGGCGTCCTGCGCCCGCACCGGCACCCGGCCGGTGAGCTCGGCGACCGTCGCCTGCTCGACGTCGACCTCGCCGAGGGTGGGCAGCACCTGCTCGATGTAGCGCAGGAACGCGCGGTTGGGCCCGACGACGAGGACGCCGGTGCGGGCCAGCTGCCCGCCGTGCGTGTAGAGCAGGTAGGCGGCGCGGTGCAGGCCGACGGCGGTCTTCCCGGTGCCCGGCGCGCCCTGCACGCACACCGACTCGGCCAGCGGGGCGCGGACGATCTCGTCCTGCTCGGGCTGGATGGTGGCGACGATGTCGCGCATCGGGCCGCTGCGCGGGCGCTGGATCTCGGCCCGCAGCAGGGCGCCGTCACCCTCCTCGCCGAGCGCGAGCAGCTCGTCCTCGTAGCTGGTGAGCTCGCCGCCGGAGAAGCCGAACCGGCGGCGGCGGACCAGGCCCTGCGGATCGGCGGCGCCGGCCCGGTAGAACGGCCGGCTCATCGGCGCCCGCCAGTCGATGACCACCGGCCGGCCGGCGGCGTCGCGGACGTGCCGGCGGCCGATGTGGAAGGTCTCCTCGGCGCCGTCGGTGCGGCCGAAGAAGGGCGGGACGCCGGGGTCGGCGGCCAGCGAGCGCAGCCGCTCGGCGCGGGCGGCGCCGAGTCGCTCGGAGGCCCAGGCGTCGACGCCGGCGTCCACGACGGCGGAGGCGGCGGTGCGCATCCCGGCGAGGCAGTCCTCGGCGAGGGCCAGGTGGGCGCGCTCGGCGGTGAGGACGGGGTCGGTCACGGTCGTGTCGGTCGGTGTCGCTGACACGGCCGGTGGACGTTACGCCGTCGTGTGCCGTCCGTCACGTCCGCCCCGGGAGCGTGCGACTCCGCGGAAGTGCACGGGGCGACTCCGCGGAAGTGCGCCGGAGGCGGCGGTGTGGTCCCCCGGGCGGGCGGGGAGGATGCGGGACATGCCCGACTCGATGCTCGCCGGCCGGCTCAACGTGCGCACCAAGCAGTTCGAGGTCAAGGAGGTGCCGCGCCCGGCGCCCGGACCGGGGCAGGTGCTGGTCGAGGTCCGCGCGGCCGGCATCTGCCTGTCCGACGTCCACCTCGTCGACGGCACGCTCAACCCGCTGTTCCTGCAGGGCGAGGAGGTCACGCTCGGGCACGAGGTGGCCGGCGTCGTCGCCGAGCTCGGGGAGGGCGTGACCGGCTGGCAGCCCGGGCAGCGGGTCCTCCTGCAGGCCGGCGAGGAGGTCGACGGCTGGATCCACACCCGCGGCGTCGACTACGACGGCGGGTGGGCGCAGTACGCGCTGGCCACCGTGGAGACCCTCGTGCCCATCCCCGACGAGCTGCCCTTCGAGCAGGCGTGCATCGTGCCCGACGCGGTGTCGACGCCGTGGGCCTCGATCGTGAAGACCGCCGGCGTGCGCGCCGGGGAGCCGGTGGGCGTGTGGGGCATCGGCGGGCTCGGGGCGCACGCGGTGCAACTGCTGCGGCTGGCCGGCGCGGCGCCGATCGTCGCCGTCGACCCGGTGGAGTCCGCCCGGCAGCGGGCGCTGGACTTCGGCGCCGACCTCGCCCTGGACCCGTCCGAGGACGTCGCCGGCCGGGTGCGGCAGCTCACCGGCGGCGCGGGCCTGTCCCACGCGTTCGACTTCGCCGGCGTGGCCGCGGTGCGCGAGCAGGCGGTGCGCTGCCTGGAGCGCGAGGGCGGGCTGGTGCTCGTCGGGCTCACCGACCAGCCGCTGACCATCCGCAACGGCACGCAGTTCAGCTACTTCTCCCAGCAGATCCTCGGCCACTACGGCTCCGAGCCCGGGCACGTGGAGCAGCTGGTCGGCCTCGTCCGGCACGGCCGGCTGGACCTGTCCCGTTCCGTCTCCGGCACCCTGCCGCTCGAGGACGCGGCGAAGGGCGTCGAGATGCTCGAGCGCAAGGAGGGCAACCCGATCCGGCTGGTCCTGCTGCCGAACGGCTGAGCTCAGGGACGGTCGCCGGGTTCCACGACGTGCGCCCGCACGGCGCGGAACTGGGCAGGGGTGGCCAGCAGGACCTCCTTCGTCGGCTCGCCGACCTCCAGCGCCGGCTCCCGGCGCAGCGCCGCCAGCGGGGCGAGCCGGGGGTCGGCGAGCACGGCGTCGGCCATCCCCCGGTCCCCGCCGGTGAACAGCGCGTCGACGTCGCCGGCGTGCGGCAGCAGCACCCGGGCGGCGGTGTCGGCGGCCGCGGCGACCACGGCGTCGGCCTGGTTGCCGCGGCGCCGGGCGAAGCGCTGCTGGCTCCAGCCGCCGGCCGCGCTGCGGCCCTGCACCAGCCGGCTGTCGACCTTGGAGACGACGAGGTCCGCGCCGTCGAAGACGCCGGTGGCCCAGCGGCCGCGGCGCACCAGCAGGACGGCGGCCCGCCGCGGCCGGCGGGCGGCGGCGGTGAAGGTGGCGAGCGGCGCCGGGCCCGGGGTCCAGCCGAACGGCGCGCGCAGGGTCACGGTCGTGCCGTCGGCGCAGGTGACCCGCAGGGTGCCGTCGTCGTCGACGGCCGTGTCGAAGGCGCCGTGGCGGGCGGCGACGCCGTCCAGCCACCGGCCGAGCCGCTCGGGCGCGACGCCGAGGACCCGGCCGCCGCCCGCGGCGGGACGCGGCCGGGTCAGCGCGCCATCGCCGGCTCGGCGGCGTGCTCGGCCGGCACGTGCAGCAGCCGCTGCGCGGCGAGCACGACGACGGCGGCGATCCCGGCCGAGGCCGTGGCGACGAGGAACGCGGCGTTGGCGCTGACGGTGTCGACGACCTTCCCGGCGATCGAGGTGCCGACGGCGACGCCGAGGCCGAGCGCGGTGCCGATCCAGGTGAACGCCTCGGTCACCGCCACCCGCGGCACGATGAGCTCGGCGAGGGTGAACGAGCTGATCAGCGACGGCGACACGGCCACCCCGGCCACGACGACGAACGGGATCATCACCCAGACGTTGCCGATGAGGACCAGCGGCACGGTGAGCACGGTCAGGGCCGCGAGCACGACGAGCAGCCGGTGCCGCAGCGGGTGCCGCCAGTGCACGGCGCCCCAGCCGATCCCGCTGATCATCGAGCCGAGCGCGAGGCCCGCGATGAGCACGCCGGACAGGCCCATCGCGCCGACCTCGTCGGCGAAGGCGACCAGCGCGATCTCCAGCGTGCCGAGGATGGACCCGACGGCGGCGCCCACGACGAACAGCACCCGCAGCCCCGGCGTGCGGATGGCCGAGGGCCCCTTGCGCGCCTCGTGCCCGTGCGGCGGCGGCTCGGTGCGCCCCTGCGCGGCGAACAGCAGCGCGCCGACGACGGCGAGGGTGAAGGCGGTGACGACGCCCGAGGTCGAGTGCCCGGTGGTGGACAGGAAGGTCACGAGCACCGGCCCCACGATGAACACCAGCTCGTCGACGACGGACTCCATCGCCAGCGCCGTGTGCAGGCGGTGGGTGCCGCGCAGCAGGTGGGTCCAGCGCACCCGGATCATCGAGGCGACCGGCGGGATGCACGCCCCCGCGATGCCCGCGGTGACGAAGAAGGTCCACCGCGGCCAGTCGTCCTTGACCGCGGTGAGGAACAGCGCGCCGGCCGCCGCGAACACCGCGACGACGGGCAGCAGCGTCCGGCGCTGGCCGAAGGTGTCCGCCAGCCGGCCGATGACCGGGCCGGCCAGGGCGGTGGTGACCGCGCCCGCGGCGGCGACCGTGCCGCCCAGGCCGTAGGAGCCGGTCTCGTCGGCGACGAGCAGGACGCACCCCAGGCCGACCATCGACAGGGGCAGCCGGCCGATGAAGGCGGCGAGCACCATGGGCAGCGCGTGCGGCGTGCGCAGCACGTGCAGGTAGGGATTGGGCACCGGGGAGCGAACCTGTCGTCAGGGGGACGCGGGACCGCCAGCCACGCTAACCGACGTCCGCACGCTCGGCTGGCAGACGGCTCCGTTGCGTGCACGGCACGGACAGAGCACGGGCCCCGCCCCGGACGACGTTGTCCGGGGCGGGGCCCGAGCCGGGGGCCCGCCGACTAGGCGAGCCGGCTCTTGAGGATCTCCAGCTCGTCCCACATGGTGCTGGGCAGCTTGTCCCCGAACTTCTCGAACCACTCGGTGATCTGCGGGATCTCCGCGCGCCACTCGTCCTTGTCGACGGCGAGCGCCTTGCGCACCTGGTCCTCGGTCATGTCCAGGCCGGAGACGTCGAGCGAGTCGGGCGTGGGCACGTGGCCGACGGCGGTCTCCTCGGCGGCCGCGGTGCCCTCGATGCGCTCGACGACCCACTTGAGCACCCGGCTGTTCTCGCCGAAGCCCGGCCACAGGAAGCCGCCGTCCTCGTCACGGCGGAACCAGTTCACGTAGAAGATCCGCGGCAGCTTGGTCGCGTCGTGCGCCTTGCCGGTCTCGACCCAGTGCCGGAAGTAGTCCCCGGCGTTGTAGCCGATGAACGGCAGCATGGCGAACGGGTCGCGGCGGACGACGCCGACCGCACCGGTGGCCGCGGCCGTCGTCTCCGAGGACAGCGTCGCGCCCATGAAGACGCCGTGGTTCCAGTCCCGCGCCTCGGTCACCAGCGGGATCGTCGTCTTGCGGCGGCCGCCGAAGAGGATCGCCGAGATCGGCACGCCCTTCGGGTCGTCGTACTCCGGCGCGAGGATCGGGCACTGCTCGATCGGGGTGCAGAACCGCGAGTTCGGGTGCGAGGAGGGCTCGTCGGAGTCCGGCGTCCAGTCCTGCTTCTTCCAGCTGGTGAGGTGCGCCGGCGGCTCCTCGGTCATGCCCTCCCACCAGACGTCGCCGTCGTCGGTGAGCGCGACGTTGGTGAACACCGAGTTGCCCTTGTCGATGGTGCGCATCGCGTTGGGGTTGGTGTCCCAGCCGGTGCCCGGCGCGACGCCGAACAGGCCGAACTCGGGGTTGAGCGCGTAGAGCCGGCCGTCCTCGCCGAACCGCATCCAGGCGATGTCGTCGCCGAGGGTCTCGACCTTCCAGCCGGGGATGGTCGGCTCGAGCATCGCCAGGTTGGTCTTGCCGCAGGCGCTGGGGAAGGCCGCCGCGACGTAGTACGTCTTCTGCTGCGGGCTGGTCAGCTTGAGGATCAGCATGTGCTCGGCGAGCCAGCCCTCGTCGCGGGCCATCGCCGAGGCGATCCGCAGCGAGTAGCACTTCTTGCCCAGCAGGGCGTTGCCGCCGTAGCCCGAGCCGTAGGACCAGATGGCCCGCTCCTCGGGGAAGTGCACGATGTACTTGGTCTGGCTGCACGGCCAGGGCACGTCCTCCTGGCCCGGCTCGAGCGGGGCGCCCAGGGAGTGCATGGCCGGCACGAACGGCCGGTCGGTGCCCATCGCCTCGAGGATCCGCGAGCCGATGCGCGCCATGACCCGCATCGAGACGACGACGTACTCGGAGTCGGTGAGCTCGACGCCGAACATCGGGTTCTCGGCCTCGACCGGGCCCATGCAGAACGGGATGACGTACATCGTCCGGCCGCGCATGGAGCCCCGGTACAGCTCGGTCATGATCGACTTCATCTCGTCGGGGGCCATCCAGTTGTTGGTCGGCCCCGCGTCGGCCTCGTCGACCGAGCAGATGAAGGTGCGGTCCTCGACGCGCGCGACGTCGGTGGGGTCGGACGCGGCCCAGAACGAGTTGGGCTTCTTCGCCAGGCGGGTGAAGGTGCCGGCGTCGACCAGCCTCTGGGTGAGCCGCTCCCACTCCTCGTCGCTGCCGTCGACCCACACGACCTCGTCCGGGGTGGTCAGCTCCGCCATCTCGCGCACCCAGGCGAGCAGCCGTGCGTGCGTGGTGGGGGCGTTGTCGAGACCGGGGGTGGTCACGGAGGTCACGGCGTCTCCATCCTCTGGGCACGCCGGGTGTCGGGGACACCGGCGCCGGTGCGTGCTGTCTCCCCGGGGCCGGCGGAACGGGTCCGGCCGTCGGGTTCGGGAAGCGTACAAGCGGGGACACCCGCCTGTAACGGTGAGAGATGTTACGTCTAGGACGTCTACGTCGGCGCAGGGTGGGCGCCGGGAACACCGCAGGTCGGAGCGGTGTTGGCTCTCGGGCGTGACCAGTCTCACGAACGGCTCCGCGCCCTCCCCGGCCCTGTTCACCCCCCTGACGCTGCGCGGGGTGACCCTCCCGAACCGGCTCGTCGTCGCCCCGATGTGCCAGTACTCGGTGACCGACGGGCTGGTCGGCGACTACCACCTCGTGCACCTCGGCCGGTTCGCGCTCGGCGGCTTCGGCACGGTCGTCGTCGAGGCGACGGCGGTGACGCCGGAGGGGCGGATCAGCCACGGCGACGTCGGCCTGTGGTCCGACGCGCACGTGCCCGGGCTGGCCCGGATCGCCGGGTTCCTGCGCGCCTCGGGAGCGGTCGCCGGCATCCAGCTCGCCCACGCCGGCGCCAAGGCGAGCAGCCACAGACCGTGGGAGGGCGGGGCCCCGGTCACCCCGGAGGACGCGCTCCCGGGCGAGCAGCCCTGGCAGACCGTCTCGGCCAGCCCGGTGCCCGCCGTCCCGGGAGGGCCGGTGCCCCACGAGCTGACCGTCGCCGAGCTCGGGGAGCTGCGCGAGGCGTTCGCCGCGGCCACCCGGCGGTCGGTCGAGGCCGGGTTCGACGTCGTCGAGGTGCACGCCGCGCACGGCTACCTGCTGCACCAGTTCCTCTCGCCGCTGTCCAACCGGCGCACCGACGCCTACGGCGGCTCGCGGGAGGCCCGCCGGCGGTTCCCGCTGGAGGTGGTCGAGGCCGTCCGCGCCGCGTGGCCGGAGGACCGGCCGCTGTTCGTGCGGGTCTCCGCCGTCGACGGCACGCCCGACGGCATCACCCTCGACGACACGATCGCGTTCGCCCGCGAGCTGCGCGCCCGCGGGGTCGACGTCGTCGACGCCTCCGGCGGCGGCCTGGGCGGCTGGGAGCACCCGCTCGGCTACGGCTACCAGGTGCCCTTCGCCGCCGGCATCCGCGACGGGGCGGACGTCGCCACGATGGCGGTGGGGCTGATCGTCGACGCGCGGCAGGCCGACGCCGTCGTCGCCGGGGGCCTGGCCGACCTGGTCGCCGTCGCGCGCGAGGCGCAGGAGGACCCGAACTTCGCCGTCCACGCCGCGCGGGACCTCACCGGCGCCTACGACGCCTACCCGGTGCAGGCCGGCCCGCGGCTGGGCCGGCGCAACGCCCTCCTCGGCACGCTGGGGCCGTGGACCGGGCCGGCGCCCGTGCAGGTGCCCGAGCGCGCCCGGTGACGCGCCGCCGCGGGGCGCTGCTCGCCGCCTCCGCCGTCCAGCTGGCGGCGGGCCTGGCCGGGACGGCGCTGTCGCTGCGCCGGCGGCACGCGTTCGACACGCCGGTGCTGTCCGGGCGCGCGGCGACGGTCGGCCGCGACGCCTGGTGGGCCGGGACGGCGCTCGGCCCGCCGGCGTGGACCCTGGCCGTCCACGGCTGGGCGCTGGCCCGCCTCGCCGCCGGCGACGACCGGCGCGCCCGGCGGGTCCTCGCCGCCACCGGCGCGGCCCTCGTGCCCGGCTACCTCGCCGAGCGGCTGGTGCGGCGGCGGCTGACCCCGGCCGGCGCCGAGCCCGTCGAGACCGCGGTGGCCGCCGCCGGGCTGGTCGCCGCCGCCGTCATGGCCGCGCTCGGTGCTCAGCCCTCCGGCGCCCGGCCGTAGTCGGGGCCGACCCGGGCGAGGAAGGAGTCCCAGTCGCCGGGGTCGGGGTGCCCGCCCATCTCGGCGTCGAGCTTGTCGAGGTACCAGTGCCAGCCGAGCGCGTAGTCGGTGACGTCGGTGCCGGCGGCGAAGTCCTGGCTGAGGTGCAGCGTCGTCCGGCCGCTCTCCACGACCACGGCGAGCCCGACCCGCCAGTCCTCCTGGTCCGGCCACTCGACGACGAGCCGCCGCGGCGGGTCGCACTCGGCGATGCGGGCCTCCATCGCCGCCGGCTCCGTCTCGTGGGTCATCGTCAGCGTCCCCCGGCCGCCGGGGGCCCGCTCGCCCTCGTAGGTGCCGAACCAGCGGGCCAGCCGGTCGGGCTCGGTGAGCGCGGCCCAGACGGCGTCGGGCCCGTCGCCCCAGGAGCGGCGGAACTCCAGCCGGAGGCGCCCGTCGGGCAGCTCGGCGACCGCGCCGGTGCGGTGGGTCGGCGGGTCGGCGGGGGTCGCGGGGTCGGTCACGGGGCGTCTCCGTCCGTCGGGGGACCCGTCGCGCCGACCCTGCCGCACGCCGCGCGGGGTTGCCAGCCCGCCGCCCCGGGCAGGGACCGGCCATGACCGTCACCGACCCGGACGCCCCGGACCCCCTCAACGACCCCCGGACGACGCAGGCCGACCCCGGCGCCTACGCCGAGGGCGCGGACCTGGCCTCGACCGACGACGACCCGGCGTCCACCGGCGAGGAGGAGCTCGCGGCCGACGACGCGGGGACGACGGCCGGGCAGACGCTCGCCGACGACGCCGGCGGCGGGGACGTCACGGGAGGCGCGGTCTCCGGCGCGTCGTGACGGGCCGGTCCGTTTCCGCTGCTGGCCTGCGGGGAACCCGTGCCGACGTCCCTCTCCGACGACGAGGAGGTCCGACATGGCCACGGGTGAGACCGGATTCGAGGACGTCGCCTACGACCTGATCTCGGTGCAGTACCACTCGCTGAAGGCCGGGCACGACTACGGCCAGTACGTGCGGGACGCGGAGAACGCAGGCCTGGACGACATCGCCGGCTTCTTCCGCGAGGTGATGGAGCAGGACTCGGCGCGCGCCAGGCGCTGCCACGAGTTCCTGAAGAACCTGTCGGGCACCGAGCAGGGCGGCCCCGCGATGGGCTGACCGCACGACGCAGGAGGGCCCCTCCCCGGCGGCAGGAGTGACCACTTCTGCCGCCGGGGAGGGGCCCTCCGTCGTCCGGGGTCTCAGACCGCGCAGGAGCCGTCCTCGCAACCCTCGGCCGCGGGGACGGTGACCAGCGGGTGGGCGTCGGCCCAGGCCCGCTCCAGCACCTGCAGCAGCAGCTCGGCCGGCTGGGCGCCCGCGGCGCCGTACTTCCGGTCGACGACGAAGAACGGCACCCCGGTGGCGCCGAGTGCCTGGGCGGTGGCGCCGTCGGTGAGGACGGCGGGACGGAAGCGGTGGTCGGCGAGCGCCGCCCGCACCTCGGCCTCGTCCAGGCCCACCTCGACGGCCAGGGCGGCCAGCGAGTCGACGTCGAAGACCGAGCGGCCCTCCTCGAAGTGGGCGTGCAGCAGCCGCTCCTTCATCGCGCCCTGCACACCGCGCTCGGCGGCCAGGTGGATGAGCTCGTGGGCGAGCAACGTGTTGCCGCTGACGCCGTCGGCCAGGTGGTACTCGAGGCCCTCACCGGCGGCGGTCTCCTCGACGTGCCGCATCATCGCGCGCATGTCCTCGACCGGGCGGCCGTACTTGGCGGCCAGCGCCGGGAGGGTCGCGTGGGTCTCGCCCTCGGGGATCGTGGGGTCGAGCTGGAAGGACCGCCAGACCACCTCGACCTGGTCGCGGTGGGGGAACCGCTCCAGCGCGGTCTCCAACCGGCGCTTGCCGATGTAGCACCACGGACAGACGACGTCGGACCAGACCTCGATGCGCACGGCATCCCCCAACCACGGTCCGGCGGCCGTCATTCCGCGCGGTGGACCTCCGCGCGGGCGCGCCCGTCGCCGGGGGTCGGGTCGAGGAAGACGAAGCGGACGCCCTCGTGGCGGGCGACCAGCCGCCGCTCGGCCTCGTCGGAGGCCCGCTCGATGTCGGCCACGGTCGCGGTGTCGGCGAAGTCGACCTTGGCCATGACGGCCAGCTGCCCGGGACCGATGACCGTGGTGAGCAGGACCGGGACGTCGTCGACCTGGGGCAGCCCGGCGATCTCCTCGCGCAGCTGGTCCTGCAGCCGGCGCGGGATCGACTGGCCGATGAGCAGCGAGACGTTGGCCCGCGCCAGCGACCCGGCCACCAGGAGCAGCAGCACGCCGATGAGGATCGCGGCGACGCCGTCCCACACCGGGTCGCCGGTCACCTGCTCGAGGAACAGGCCCAGCGCGGCGAGGACGAGGCCGACCAGCGCGGCGCTGTCCTCGAACGTCACGGCCTTGACCGTGGTGTCGGTGGTCTCGGCCAGGTAGCGGCGGGGCGTCGTCCCCCACCTGCGGGCTGCCCCGCGGACCTGCCGCACCGCCTTGAGCCAGGAGGCGCCCTCGAGGACGAAGGAGACGGCCAGGACGACGTAGGCGATCAGCGGCGAGCCCTGCTCCTCGCCCTCGAGGATCGTCTCGATCCCCTGGTAGAAGGAGAAGCCGGCGCCGAGGGTGAAGGTCGCGAGGCAGGCCAGCAGCGCCCAGAAGTAGGTCTCCCGGCCGTAGCCGACCGGGTGGCGGGCGTCGGGCGCCTTGCTGCCGCGCTTGAGCGCGACGAACAGCAGCACCTCGGTGATCGTGTCGGCCAGCGAGTGCGCGGCCTCGGACAGCATCGCCGAGGAGTGGCTGACCAGCCCGCCGACCAGCTTGGCGACGGCGATGCCGAGGTTGGCCAGGCCGGCGACGACGACGGTGCCGGTGGACTCCCCGCCCGACTCCCCGCCGGTGCCCTCCTTCGCGCGGACGTGCTCACGGGTGGGGACCGGCTCGCTCATGGCCGCACCGGTGCCCCACGGTTGCCCGGCGCAACCACGTGCCGGTCAGCGGCGCGGGGGGGGGGGGGGGGGGGGGGGGGGGGGGGGGGGGGGGGGGGGGGGGGGGGGGGGGGGGGGGGGGGGGGGGGGGCGGGGGGGGGGGGCGTGGGCGCCGGCGGGGGGGCGGC